>JBKPCQ010000291.1:0-10103 GCA_046727455.1 Actinomycetota bacterium
ACGGTACCCAGCAGGGCCGGGTCGGCCGTCCGGAGCGCGCCCAGCACGCAGACGTTGAACCCGGCCAGGCCGGTCGCGGCGAGCGCGACGAGCCGGAGCAGCGCCCGGCCGCCGGGGCGCGGCCCGGGGCGGACCAGCGTGGCGAGCACCGCGGCCGCCAGGGCGTAGCGCAGCGCCTGGCCGGTCAGCACCGGGTACCCGAGGAGCAGCCGGCTCACCGGAAACGAGGCACCGAGGATCGTCATCGCGAGCGTACAGAACAGCATGTGGCGAACGTACGGGCTCCGGTGGTCTACTCAGAAGTGCCAATCCGCGCTCAGCTTGGAGTACCAATGTTCCCGCTCGACCGGTCGGCGCCGCTGCACGGCCAGCTCGCCACCGCACTACGCGAGGCCATGGCGGCCGGGCGGCTCGCCGCCGGTACCCGGCTGCCGGCCAGCCGCGACCTCGCCCGCGAGCTCGGCGTGTCCCGAGGACTCGTGGTCGGGGTGTACGAGCAGTTGCTCGCCGAGGGGCGGCTGCTCGCGCGGCAGGGCTCGGGCACCTACGTGGCGCCGGGCGTGCCGGTGTCCCCAGCCCCGAAGGGAGCGCCCGCCGCGCCCACGCCGCTCCGGCCGGGCATCCCCGACCTGGGCCGGTTCCCGCGCCACGCCTGGCGGCGCGCGTACGAGCGGGTGCTGCGCAGGGCGACCGACGCCGACCTCGACTACGGCGACCCGTCCGGCCCGCCCCGGCTGCGCGCCGAGCTGGCCGGGTACCTCGCCCGGGTCCGGGCCGCCCGGGTGGAGCCCAGGCACCTCGTGGTGACCAGCGGCGCCGCCCAGGCCCTGGCACTTCTCGCGCACACCGCACCCGGGCGGGCCGTCGCGGTCGAGGATCCCGGAAGTACCCCGATCCGCGACCACCTGGCGGCCGGCGGGCTGCGCCCGGTACCGGTACCGGTTGATGGTGAGGGGATCGACGTCGCGGCCCTGGACCGGACCGCGGCGCGGGTGGTCATCGTGACTCCGGCGCACCAGTTCCCGACCGGCGTGGTGCTGTCCGCCGCGCGCCGGACCGCGCTGCTCGCCTGGGCGCAGCGGGTCGGCGGCCTGGTCGTCGAGGACGACTACGACGCCGAGTTCCGGTACGACCGCGAGCCGGTCGGGTGCCTCCAGGGCCGCGCCCCCGACCTCGTCGCACTGGTCGGCACGGTGAGCAAGTCGCTCGCCCCCGGACTGCGGCTCGGCTGGCTGGCCGCGCCGCCGGTCCGCGCGGCGGCGCTGCACCGGGCCAAGTCGGCGGCCGACCACGGCGGCCCGGTACTGGAACAGCTCGCGTTCGCCGAGTTGCTGGCCGGCGGCGGGTACGACCGGCATCTGCGCACCGTCCGACGGCTGTACCGGGCCCGGCGCGACGCCGCCCTCGCCGCCCTCGCCGAGTACCTGCCCGGGGCCCGGGTCACCGGCGTGGCCGCCGGGATGCACCTCGTGGTGACGCTGCCGCCGACGGTGGACGACACCGCGCTCGCCGACCGGGCCACCGCCGCCGGCCTGGGCGCGCTGGCGCTGTCCGGCACCCGGGTCGGCTCGGCCGGCCCACCCGGCCTGGTGCTCGGGTACGCGGCCTGCTCGGCGGATCGGTTTCGCGACGCGATCCGTACCCTGGGCGAGTTGATCAGGTAGTTTCCCGGTATGGCACCGGAATTCGCCCCGCTCGCCGAGCGGATCGTCGAAGCCCTGCTGGAATTCAGCCCCGGCACCGCCACGTTCGCGGGCGACCACCGGTACGACGACCGGCTGCCGGACTACTCGCCCGATGCGGTGGCCGGCGACGTGGACATGCTCCGCGACGCCGCGGGCGCGCTGTCACAAGTGGACGGTGACGAGCTGGGAACGGCGGAGCGGGTCGACCACGCCATCCTGCTGGCGATGGTGGAGCGGGCGCTGTTCGAGTACACCGAGGTGCGCGAGCACGAGTGGGACCCGTTGGCGCACAACCCCGGACCGCTGCTGTACGCGCTGATCGCCCGGCCGTTCGCCCCGCCCGCCCAGCGGCTGGAGAGCCTGGCCGGCCGGCTCGACGCGCTCCCCGACGCGCTGGCGACCGCGCGCGCCGTGCTGAGCGACTGCCCGCGCGTCCACGTGGAGACCGCGGTCGGGCAGTTCGCCGGTACCACCGCGCTGATCCGCACCCAGGTACCCGACCTGCTCGCCGGGGCGCCGTCGCTCGCCACCCGGGTGACGCCGGCCGCCGACCGGGCGGTCGCGGCGCTGGACGAGTTCGGCGAGTGGCTGCGCACGCGCCTCTCGGGCGACGAGCCCGGCCGCGACCCGCGGCTGGGCCGCCCGCTGTGGGAAGCGCGGCTGTGGCACACGCTGGACACCGAGCTGTCCGCGGCCGAGGTGCTGTCCCACGCCCGGGAGACAGTGGAGCGGGTCAGCGAGGAACTGCGCGCGGCCGCCTCGGCGTTCCTGGGCGGCGGGCCGCCCGACGACCGGACGGTACGCGCGGCGCTCGACCGGCTCGGTGACGACCACCCCGACAACGGGTCCATCGTGGACCTCGCCCGCCTGACGCTGCGCGAGACCACCGACTTCGTCGCCGCCCACGAGCTGGTGTCCCTTGTGGACGATCCCTGTGTGGTGCAGGAGATGCCGGAGTTCGCCCGGGGCGTCGCGGTGGCGTACTGCGAGCCGCCCGGCCCGCTGGAGACCGCCGCCGTACCGACGTTCTACTGCATCGCGCCGGCCCCGGCGGACTGGCCCGCGGAGCGGGTCGAGTCGTTCTACCGCGAGTACAACAACTACCTGGTGCGCGACCTGACCATCCACGAGGCGATGCCGGGCCACTTCCTCCAGCTCGCCCACTCCCGCCGGTACCGGGGCGGCACCCGGGCCCGCGCGCTGGGCTTCTCCGGCCCGTTCGTGGAGGGCTGGGCGGTGTACGCCGAGGAGGTCATGGCGCAGCACGGCTTCGGTGGCCCGCCGATCCGCCTGCAGCAGCTCAAGATGCAGCTCCGCATGGCCCTCAACGCGATCCTCGACCAGCTCGTGCACTGCGACGGGCTGGCCGAGGCCGAGGCGATGGAACTGATGACCGGGCGCGGGTTCCAGGAGGATGGCGAGGCGGCCGGGAAGTGGCGCCGGGCGCTGCTCACCTCGACCCAGCTCTCCACCTACTTCGTCGGGTACACCGAGGTGGCCGCGATCGGCCGGGCCCGCCCCGCGGGGATGTCGCTGCGGGCGTGGCACGACGCGATGCTCGCGCACGGCTCACCACCGCCCCGGCACCTCCGTACCCTCCTGGGCGGCTGATTCACCGCTGACGGGGTCTTGACAGGCGCGCCAGACTGTCCTCGGGGGGTTCAGATGGCGCGATGGCGTGCGGTGCTGGCCGGCCTGGTGACGGCCGGTGTGGTCGGCGCGCTGGTGGCCGCCGGATTCGGCAACGGCTATCCGGCGGAGCGGTCGAACCTGCTCTCCGGCGCCGCCTGGCTGGCCTCCGCCCAGGTCGGCCAGGTCACCCTGCTGGACGGTTCGTCGGTCGAGGTGGCCGCCCAGGTCCGGGTCGCGCCGTCGGGCACCGACCTCGACGTGGTGCAGGAGGGCGCGAACGCGTACGTGATCGACCGCGCGGCCGGTTCGATCCGCCGCGTCGACGGTGCCACGTTCGAGGCGAGCCCGCCGGCCACGCCGATCCCGGGCGCCGGCGGGCACCTGCACGCGTTCGCCGCGCCCGACACGGTGTACGCCCTGGACACCGGCCGGGGTGTGCTGACCACCGCCGACCCGCGTACCCTTGCCCCGCGCGGTGGTCCGCTGCCGCTCGCCACGCAGCCCACCCCGCAGGCCGCCACGCTCGACGCGGCCGGCCGGCTGTGGCTGCTGGACACCGCCTCCGGGGACCTGACCTGGATCGAGCACGGCGGGCGGCACACCCGCCGGGGCGTGGCCCGGCCAGGTGCCGGGCTGCTGACGCTCGCCGCCGGTACCCCCGTGCTGGTCGACACCGCGCGGCGGACCGCGGCCGCGGTGGACCCGGCGACCGGGGAGACCGGTGACCCGACCGACCTGGACCTGCGCTCGGACGACCGGATCCAGGTGAGCGGCTCCCCGCATGCCCACCGCGTCTACGTAGTCGCCGCGCGCGGTGTCGTGGAGATCTGCGAGTTGGGCCAGCCCACCTGCCGCGCGGCGGTACCGCTGTCCACGGACCAGGTGGACGCCGGCCCGGCGGTCGAGGCCGGCGACCTGATCTTCGTGCCGGACTACCGCAGCGGCCAGGTGTGGATCATCAACCTGCGCGAGGCCCGGGTGGTGTCCCGCCCGCGGGTGCTCACCCCGCCGGCCCGGTTCCAGTTGCTCAGCCGCGACGGCGTGGTGTTCTTCAACGACCCCGGGTCCGAGCGGGCCGGGGTGATCTCGCTCGACGGCGGGGTGACGCCGGTCGCGAAGTACGACCCGAAGACTCCGGACAAGGGCCTGGCGAACAAGGGCGGCGAGAAGCCGAAGTCGCCGTCGCCGGGCCAGCCGCCCCCGAGCCAACCACCGCCGAGCCAACCACCGCCGAGCCAGCCGCCGCCGGGCCAGCCGCCGCCGGGCCAGCCCTCGCCGCCCGGCCAGCCGGCCCCGGGGCCGTCCACGCCTCCCGGGCCTGGGACCCCACCGCCGCTGACGATTGCCGTGTCCAACGCCCAGCCGACAGTCGGCGAGGCGGTCACGCTCCGGGTCACGACGGCCCGCGCCCCGGCGCCGGTCCGGGCGCACTGGACCTTCGGCGACGGCGGCGCGGCCGACGGCCTCCAGGTCACCCACCAGTGGACCGCCGCGCAGACCTTCCAGGTGAGCGTCGAGGCGACCTTCCCGGACGGGCGTACCGCGGTCGTCTCGCAGCCGATCCAGGTACTCCCGCCCTCGGCCGGGTCGGTGACGCTGACCGTCACCGGACCGGGCAGGGTGGCCAGCGTACCGGTCGGGATCGCGTGCCCGCCGACCTGCTCGGCCGGCTTCGCCGCGGGTACCCCGGTCACGCTCACCGCCACGCCCGACCCCACCGGCACGCTGTCCGGGTGGTCCGGCGCCTGCTCCGGCAGCTCCACGACGTGTCAGGTCACGGTGACGAGCGGGCGCACCGACGTGACCGCCACGTTCGCCGCGCTGCCGATGCACACGCTGACCGTGAGCGTGGGCGGTACCGGTACCGTCACCGGCCCGGGGATCTCCTGCCCGCCGACCTGCCGGGTCACCGTGAACCCGGGCACCTCGATCACCCTCGCCCAGACACCGGGCCAGTGGTTCGCGTTCGGCGGGTGGGGCGGCGCCTGCGGCGGTACCGGCTCCTGCGTGGTCACCATGGACGCGAACAAGACGGTCACCGCGGCCTTCAACGACAAGGCCGCGCCGGAGGACTGTTTCTCGTACAACCCGAACCAGATGCACATCGTCGACACCGGGCCGGGCGGCGGCGGCTGGGAGGTGCGCTCGGGCTTCCCGACGGGGATTCTCGTCGCCACGATGGACAACATCGCCGACGCCCAGAACGCCCGCAACGTCGCCCAGGGTTTCACCACCAAGTGCCAGGTCGTCGTACCCGGCGGGAGGATGGACTACTGGAAGGGCGGCGCCGGCCAGGCCGGTCCGGTCTCGCCGGAGAACTGTGGCTCGTACGATCCCGCCCAGCTCGCCGTGGTCCAGGAGAGCCCCACGTCGTGGAAGGTGACCGCCGGAACGGTGAGGTTCGCCGGCTCCTTCGACACCGAGGCCAAGGCGGTGCGCTTCGCGCGGGTCGCGCAGCAGTGGCGCGCGGAGTGTTCCATCGGCAGTGGCCGGTTCATCACGTACTGGCGCTGAGTCGTAACGTTCACCGGCCGGAAACCCGCACGTTACCCGGGCGGCTCCCCGGCGACGGGACACGTCATTTGACTCTTGTTGGCTCTTGACCAGGAGGAGTGATCGCTCATGGCATCGATTCCGCGGCGCACCGCGGTCGCCGGGTTGGCGCTCGGCGTCGCCGGCGCCACGTTAGCCCTGACCGGTGGCGCGGCCGGCGCCGGACGGGACCAGCCCAGGTGGACGACGGTACCGGCGAATGTCGACACCCGCGGCGTGGCCGTGCCCAACGTGCTGTCGCCCGGGTTCATCCAGTACGCGGTGGCGCAGGGCTCGACGAAGCTGGAGAACCCCACCGCCGACGTGCCGTACTACGGCTACAACGGCAACGGCACGCTGGTACCGGACCCGACGGTGACCCAGGCCCCCGGGCACAACGTCGAGGCAAGCAAGACCGAGCCGGACAAGAACACCTACCTGCGCCTGCGCGGGCTGCACGGGGCCGACCCGAACTACCGGTACGGCACGCGCTTCCTGTACGCGGGTCACGAGACCGGCATCGCCGGGTACATCACCCGGATCAACCTCGACGCCGACGCGGCGCACCGGGTCACCCTGCTGGCCACGAAGCTGACCGACGGTACGAACATCCCGACGATCGACGGCTCCACCTGGGACCCGTGGGCGCAGCGGCTGCTGTTCACCACCGAGAGCGGCGGCAACGCCTCGGTCATCCAGGCCACGCCCGACATCAACGCGACCGTCGAGGACGTCTCGTCCGTGACCGGCCGGGGCGGGTACGAGGGCATCCAGAACGACTCCGACGGCAACCTCTGGATCATCGAGGACGTCGGTGGTGCCACCATCCCCGGCACCAAGGTGAGGCTGCCCAACAGCTTCGTGTACCGCCTCGTGCTCAACGACAAGACCGACATCAAGAAGGGGGGCAAGCTACAGGCGCTGCAGGTCATCTCGCGGCGCACCGGCACCCCGATCACGTTCCAGCCGATCGACGCCGCGCACCCGAACGGCGGCGCGTTCACCGACGACCAGAAGGACCTCAGCAACTACGGCCCGGCCTTCCGGACGCGGTGGGTCACCATCCACGACACGAGCGTGGACACCAGCGGCAAGCCGTTCGACTCGAACGCGGCGGCCAAGGCGGCCGGCGCCACGCCGTTCAAGCGGCCGGAGAACGGGCAGTTCCGCCCCGGTACCGGCTTCCGTGAGTTCTTCTTCGACGCGACCGGCGACACCAACACGACCAGTGCCGCCAACGCCGGTTTTGGCGGCTGGGGCGGCGTGTTCGAGCTGAGCCAGTCCCGGCCGGGTGCCGACGAGGGGTGGCTGACCCTCTTCTTCGCCGGCGACCAGGCGCACACCGGCCTCGACAACACGGCGTTCTTCGACCGCAACCACGTCGCGTTCGTCGAGGATGCCGGCGACACCGTGCACGGCCAGCGCGCCGCGTTCGACTCCGGGTACCTGTTCGACGTCGAGAAGGACTACAGCAAGGGCGGCGAGCCGGTCCGGTTCCTCGCCGAGGGGCGCGACGCCTCGGCGACCGAGGACAACATGCTCGCCGCGCTGGGCAACGGCTTCCAGAACGACGGCGACAACGAGATCACCGGCATCCACGTCTCCGACGGCGACCCGGGTACCGGCGGCATCCTCGGTGCGAAGGTACCCCGGCCGTTCCACGACGGCTGGCGGCTCTTCTGGAACCAGCAGCACGGCGACAACGTCGCCTGGGAGGTTGTCCCCGTATCCACCGACGACTGAGCGGCGGGGGGAGCACGCCGGGTCCCGACCCTCACGAGGGGGTCGGGACCCGGTGCATCCTTCTGGCACCATGCTCGACATGGCGAAGTGGGGGGTGTTCGCGGTGCTCTGCGCCGTGGCGGCGACTGTGGCCGGGGCCGTCGCGGTGGAGCATGCGAAGGCGGCGAAGCTGGACGACGCCTGCGTGCACGCGGCGAGCGGGGCCTACCACCACGTCACGTCCTGCCGGTTCCTCGACCGCACCGGGTATCTGTTCGGCGACTTCGACGCAACCGCCGATCTCCTGCTGGACACCGAACGCTGACTGTTCGTCCTCCACGTGTACCACTACTGCTGCCCCATGCGGTGCGACCACGACATGGAAGTGGGCTACGAGCTGGCGCCGTCGTGGATACCTGACAGCGTGCTGTCCGCCGCCAAGCGGCAGCGCCTGTTGCGGGACGTCGCGGTCCGCGGCGGAGTGCGCCGGGGCGAGTGGATGCTCCTCGGTCACTGCCGGGGTGGCTGACGCCCGCTTGCGGCGAGATCTTGGATGCTTACATCCCTCCAGCGGGTGTTCAATTTGTAGCCTTGATCCATGACTGATGCTACGGGGCGCGGGCTGGTGCTGGATGTGTATGCCCGGTTGAGCAGGGCGTACAACGGGGAGACGATCCAGGTTGATGATCAGGTTGAGGTGTGTCTGGAGGAGTTGGCCGACCGGGGCGCGCGGGTAGGGGAGGTGTTCAAGGACAACCCGCTGTCGGCGTGGAAGCCCAACGTAATCCGCAAGCAGTGGGAAGCGCTGATGCGCCGGCTGGAGTCGGGCCTGTGCGATGGGGCGATCGTGTATGACCTGACCCGGTTCTCCCGGAAGATCATTGAGGGGGAGCGGCTGGTTGAGTTGGGCCGCCAGGGAGATTCGGGTGTAGTCGTCATCGGGTGAGTACGACCTGACCACGGCCGACGGGCGGCGGCATTTTCGGGAGGCGATGGTCGCGGCGGCCGGGGAGGTCGGACAAGATCTGCGAGCGGGTGCGGGGCAAGCTGCGCAAGGCCCGACGCGGCAAGCCGGCCGGCGGCGGCCGGGGTATGCCATGCCCGGCTGGGCGCCCACCGGCGACGGCTGGGAGGCCGGGGATGGCCGCGAGCGGGTCCCGGACGAGCAGGTCACGGCGGAGCATCAGCCGGGTGGGGGCCGGGTCGACCAGCAGCGGCAGTTGGGCGAACAGGCCGGACAGGTTCCCCGCCTCAAACCACCGGTCCGGCGCACCGATCTCCGCGCGCCACCCGTGCCCGGTCCGGCGAACCAGCACGCCTGCGCGCGACCCCATCTCAGGCCCCGCCCCCGCTCGCCTGCGGGGCGGGCTTGACCGCGACGCCGCCCCACAGGTGCACATCAGCGTCGGCCAGCGAGGGGTCGGCGGGGTCTGGACGCCAGCGGTGGACCAGCGCGATACCCGGGTCGACCAGATCCAGCCCGGCTACCATCGCCGCCACCTCGGCTCGGCTGCGCAGCGTCACCGTCAGGCCATGCTTGCCGGCCACCGCCTGCGCGGCCCGCGCCCCCGCCGGGTCGCTGTCGGCCGTGACCACGGACACCGCCACCGCGCTACCCGGGCACAGCGGCCCGGTCAGTTCGGTGATGATCTGGTGGACCTCGGCGTCGTCGGCGAACAGGTGCAGGATCGCCAGCAGGGTCACCGCCACCGGCTGACCGAAGTCAAGCACCAGCCGGGCCTCATCGATGACGCGTTCCGGATTGTGCAGGTCCGCATTCAGGTAATGCGTGCTGCCCTCTGGTGTGCTGGTCAACAGCGCCCGAGCGTGCACCAGCACCAGAGGATCGTTATCGACGTAGACGATCTTCGAGGCCGGGGCGATGCCCTGCGCCACCTCGTGCAGGTTCGGCCGGGATGGTAGGCCGGTACCGACATCGAGGAACTGGCGGATCCTCTGGGCCGCCGCCAGATACCGCACCACCCGCACCATGTATCCCCGGTTGGCGCGGGCGGTGACCGGCAAACTGGGCAGCTTGCCGGCCAACTCGTCGGCGGCGTCCCGGTCGGCCTTGAAATTGTCCTTACCACCCAACAGGTAGTTGTAAATCCTGGCCGGGTGTGCCCGGTTGACATCCAGCCCCATCGCCTGATCCGCTCGCATCACCAACGCTCCTCCCGGGCTCGCCGGGCGGCGTGACGCCCACCGGCCGACCGCACCTCGGTAACCGGCGCGCTGCGCTGAGCGGCCAGCCGAGTCATCAACGGCCGCCGATCACGACGGACCGCACCCCGGCGCACCCACTCGCCCACGGTGACGATCGGTAGCACCTGCGTCGGCTGCGTCCAGCCCTCCGCCGCGTCCCGATACGGTGCGGGCGGCTGACCCCGCCAAGCCGCCCGAGGCGTCGACGCCGGCACGCACACCGTCCGCAGCCTGACCAACTCCTGCGTACCGGCCGCAAGCTCCCAACCAGACACCAGCCACAACCCGGACGACGGCGCCCGCATCGCCCCGTCAATCACCCAGAAC
>JBKPCQ010000292.1:0-6229 GCA_046727455.1 Actinomycetota bacterium
CCGACATCTCCGATCTGTTGCCCTTGATATCCCCCATCGAGCCGAGTTGACGTTGCGCAGCCACCGCATGGCTGTCTGCTAAATCTGTTGGCTCGCGTACACTGTGCCCGACAGCCGATCCGGCGAGACGACGGCGACAAAAGGAGCGGCAGGTGCCCCGAGGCGACGGCCGGTTGAGCCAGGACGTCGACCCCCAACGGCCCGGCCCACAGGACGCATGCGGCGTCTTCGGCGTGTGGGCACCTGGGGAAGAGGTCGCGAAGCTGACCTACTTCGGGTTGTACGCCCTCCAGCACCGCGGCCAGGAGGCCGCCGGCATCGCCGTCAGCGACGGCTCGGGCGTGGTCGTGTACAAGGACCTCGGCCTGGTGGCCCAGGTGTTCGACGAGCCCACCCTCGCCAGCCTTCGTGGCCACCTCGCGATCGGGCACGCGCGCTACTCCACCACCGGTGGCTCCACCTGGGAGAACGCCCAGCCGACCATCCAGGCCAGCGACAGCGGCACCACGATCGCGTTGGCCCACAACGGAAACCTCGTCAACACCGCCGAGCTGGCCGCCCGGGTGAACAGCAAGGACGGCTCTACCAGCGACACCGCGCTGGTCACCGCGCTGCTCGCCGGCTACCCCGACCTGTCGGTCGAGGCGGCCGCGATGCAGGTGCTGCCCACCCTGCGCGGCGCGTTCAGCTTCGTGTTCATGGACGAGGACACGCTGTACGCCGCGCGCGACGCCAACGGGGTACGCCCGCTGGTGCTGGGCCGGCTGGAGCGCGGCTGGGTGGTCGCCAGCGAGACCGCCGCCCTGGACATCGTCGGGGCGAGCGTGGTGCGGGAGATCGAGCCGGGCGAGCTGATCGCGGTCGACGAGGACGGGCTGCGCTCGCAGCGCTTCGCCGTACCCGACCCGAAGGGCTGCCTCTTCGAGTACGTCTACCTGGCCCGGCCGGATACCAGCATCGGCGGCCGCAACGTCTACGCGACCCGGGTGGAGATCGGCCGCCGGCTGGCCCGCGAGCATCTCGTCGAGGCCGACCTGGTGATCCCGGTACCGGAGTCGGGCACCCCGGCCGCCATCGGGTACGCGCAGGAGTCCGGCATCCCGTACGGTTCCGGGCTGGTCAAGAACGCCTATGTCGGGCGTACCTTCATCCAGCCCTCCCAGACGATCCGGCAGCTCGGCATCAGGCTCAAGCTGAACCCCTTGCGGGACAACGTCCGCGGCAAGCGGATCGTGGTCGTGGACGACTCGATCGTCCGCGGCAACACCCAGCGCGCCATCATCCGGATGCTGCGCGAGTCCGGCGCCCTGGAGGTGCACATCCGCATCTCCTCCCCGCCGGTCAAGTGGCCGTGCTTCTACGGCATCGACTTCGCCACCCGGGCCGAGCTGATCGCCAACGGCCTGGACACCGAGGGGATCCGCCGCTCGATCGGCGCGGACAGTCTCGGCTACGTGTCGCTGGCCGGGTTGGTCAGCGCTACCGAACAGCCGAGGACCCGGTTGTGCCGGGCCTGCTTCGATGGTGAGTACCCCATCGAGCTGCCCAGCGACAACCTCATCGGTAAGCACGTGCTGGAAGGCGTCGGTCGCCGCGTCGACGCCGAAACCGAACGAGAGGAAGCCGCCGGGCCGGGACAGATCCCTGGCATGGCCGGCTCCACCGCGGGGGTCCGCGCATACGCGGGCCCCGGCGGGGCGGACGCCCTGCTGCGCCCGTAAGCCATCGCAGGTGAGTCGGCCGGGCATCCGGCTGGCGAGGCGGGGTACGCCTGACCGGGGCGGAACCCGCCGCAGGAAGGGAAGAACAGTGACGCACGTGACCGAGCGCGCCGGATCCGAACACCAGCCGTGGAGCGCGGGCAGCGGTCGACCCAGTCGCCGACGGACCGTGACGTACGCCGACGCCGGCGTCTCCATCCACGCCGGCGAGCAGGCGGTCGAGCTGCTCAAGGCGAAGGTCCAGCGCACCTCCCGACCGGAGGTGATCGGCGACATCGGCGGCTTCGCCGGGCTGTTCCGACTCGACCTGAGCAGGTACCGGAACCCGGTCCTCGCCTCGTCCACCGACGGCGTGGGCACCAAGCTGTACGTCGCCCAGCAGCTGGACATCCACGACACCGTAGGCATCGACCTGGTCGCGATGGTGGTGGACGACCTGGTCGCGTCGGGCGCCGAGCCGCTGTTCCTGCTCGACTACATCGCCTGCGGCGAGGTGGTGCCGGAGAAGGTCGCGGAGATCGGCGCCGGCATCTCCGACGGCTGCCGGTCCGTAGGCTGCGCCCTGCTGGGCGGGGAGACCGCCGAACACCCCGGGATGATGGCCGCCCACGAGTACGACATCGCCGGTACCGGCGTCGGCATCGTCGACGCCGACCAGATCCTCGGCCGGGACCGGGTGGAGGTCGGCGACGTGGTGATCGCGATGCGCTCGTCCGGGCTGCACTCCAACGGGTACTCGCTAGTGCGGCACGTGCTGCTGGGCGGCACCGCGCGGATGCGGCTGGAGTCGGTCCTCGACGAGCTGGGCACCCAGCGGACCCTGGGCGAGGAGCTGCTGACCCCGACCCGGATCTACGCCAAGGACTGCCTCGCGCTGATCCGCGAGTGCGACGTACGGGCGTTCGCCCACGTCACCGGCGGCGGCATCCCGGGCAACCTGTCCCGGGTACTGCCCGAGGACGCCGACGCGGTCGTCGACCGGTCCACCTGGCGGCCCCAGCCGATCTTCGACCTGGTGCAGACCAAGGGGCGGATCGAGGGGGCGGAGATGGAGAGCACGTTCAACATGGGTGTCGGCATGCTCGCCGTGGTCGCTCCGCAGGACGCCGACCGGGCGCTGGCCTTCCTGGCCGCGCGGAAGGTCGACGCGTGGTCGGTCGGGGAGGTCGTCGAGGGCACCGGCATGGTTCGGATGCTGGGTTCGTACACGCGCGGCTGACATGTCCTCGGCCACCTGGACGGGGATGCGCGGGATCGCGACGGTACCGTCGTATGTGATCATGCAGCCGACCACCCTGTGCAACCTCGACTGCGGGTACTGTTACCTGCCGTTCCGGGCGCACGACCGGCGGATGCCGGTCGGCGTCGCGGCGGCGGTCGCGGATTCGGTCAACGCCTGGGCCCGGCTGGTACCCCGATTCTCCGTGGTCTGGCACGGCGGCGAGCCGCTGGCCGCCGGCCGGGCGCACCTGGCCGCGCTGATGGCGCCGTTCGAGGGCGCCGAGCACCACGTCCAGACCAACGCCACGCTGATCGACGACGAGTGGTGCGCGTTCCTCGCCGAGCGCGAGGTGCGCGTCGGGCTGTCGATCGACGGGCCGGCCGACCTGACCGCACAGCGGGTCGACCGGGCCGGGCGGGAAGGGTACCCCCGGATCATGCGGGGGATCGCGGCGCTGCGCCGGCACGGCATCCCGTTCGCGGCCCTGTGCGTGGTCTCCGACCCGCGGCCCGGCCTGGCCGCCCGCCTCTACGCGTTCTTCCTGGAGCTGGGCTGCTACGCCCTGGGGGTCAACGTCGAGGAGCGGGAGGGCGTCAACACCCGCGACACCCGGTACCGCGACGAGGCCGTGCGGGCGTTCTGGGCGGAGCTGACCGGGGCCTGGCGTGCCGAGCCGCGCATCGAGCTGCGGGAGATCGAGTGGGCGCTGCGGTACGCCGACGCGGCCCTCGCCGGTGCCGCCGACGAGCTGCTGCCCCGCCACCTCGACCCGATCCCGCTGATCGCCTACGACGGCCGGGTCGTGCTGCTGTCCCCGGAGCTGGCCGGCTTCAGCGACCCGCGGTACGGCGACTTCGCCTCGGGCCGGGTCCCGGACACGCCGCTGTACGAGATCGTGGCGGCGGCCGCGGCGCGGCCGGACGGCTGGATCGCGGAGTTCCTCACCGGGGTCGAGGCGTGTCGGGCAACCTGCCCCTACTTCGGCTTCTGTGGCGGCGCGCACGCGGCGAACCGATACTTCGAGCACGGGCGGTTCGACGGTACCCAGACCGACCACTGCCGGAACAGCAAGATCAGCCTTCTGGAGGGAGTGCTGGACCATGCCCGACAACACTGACGCCCCGGCGCCGGCGGGCGACCCAGTCGTGCTCGCCAGCCCCGGGCTCGTCGCCCTGCTCGCCGAGGCCCGCGAGACGTGGATCGCCCGGGCCCGTGACGCTGACAAGCCCGGCTGGCGCCCCTTCGAGGACGCCTTCCCGACCTTCTACCAGTTCACGAACCGGCCGCGATGAGCGGGGACGTCTTCGCCGGTTTCGAGAAGCGGCGGATCGACGGCCGGGATGTCTGGTGGGGTGGTACCGGACCGGCCGTCATCGTGATCCACGAGATGCCCGGGCTGACCGACCGCGTGATCGACTTCGGCCGGCAGGTGATGGACGCCGGGTTCACCGCGTACCTGCCGTCGCTGTTCGGCACCCCCGGCCGGCCCTTCAGCTACGGCCCCTACATGATGCGCAGCCTGCTGCGGATCTGCGTATCCCGTGAGTTCACCATGTTCGCCATGAACCGGACCAGCCCGGTCATCGAATGGCTGCGCAAGCTGGCGGCCGAGGCGCACGCCGAGTGCGGCGGTCCGGGCGTCGGCGCGGTCGGCATGTGCTTCACGGGCGGGTTCGCGCTGGCCATGGCGGTCGACGAGCGGATGATCGCGCCGGTGCTCAGCCAGCCCGCAAACCCGGCACCCGTCGGCGCGCGGCGGCGGGCCGCGCTCAATCTGAGCGGGGCCGACCTGGACATCGTCCGGTCGCGCACCGAGCAGGACGGGCTGTGCGTCCTGGGCCTGCGCTTCACCGCCGATCGGGGGGTACCGCCGGAGCGGTTCGCCACCCTGCGCCGGGAACTCGGCGACGCGTTCCTGGCGGTGGAGATCGATTCCTCGCCGGGCAACCCGTACCACATCCCCAGGACGGCGCACTCGGTGCTCACCGAGGAACTGGTCGACGAGCCCGGGCACCCGACCCGGGACGCCGTCAACCGCGTACTGGCGTTCTTCCGGGAACGGCTTCACACGTAAGCACGCGGCACTCCCGCGTGCTTACGGTACGTTCCTACCGGCGTTGCGACGTCCAGTCGCGCTCGTCCGGCTCGTCCTCGTCCGAGTCGTCGTCGGCGTACCCGGCGTCGTCGTCGAACTCTTCGTTCGACTTGCCGTTGCCGGCAAGCTCGCGCTGTAGCGCAGCGAGGTCGGTGTTCGGGGAGTGGTACTTCAGCTCCCGGGCCACCTTTGTCTGCTTGGCCTTAGCTCGGCCGCGCCCCATGGCTCGACCCCCTCGCACAGAATTACGGGGCAGCCCAAAATCAGGAGCCCCGATGACGGCAGGCATCTCTCGTGGCTCATACGGTACATGTCGCGACCCAACTTCGGCACCTCGGCCCTCCGGCGTTCGGTCCTTACCGGGCCACCGGAGGGCCTCGTTCGCTACAGGCGAATCGTCTGGAGCCGGCTGACCTCCGCCATCCGGCGCTCGGCGAGCCGGTCGGCGGCCAGCGCGGGCGGGATGCCCTCGGACGCGGCTAGCTGCAGGATCTGCCGGGTGCTGTCGTATATCCCGGTCGCCCGCTGCTTGGCGCGGGCGAAGTCGAAGCCGTGGATCTCGTCTGCGACCTGAATCACACCGCCGGCGTTGACCACGTAGTCGGGGGCGTAGAGGATGCCACGCTCCTCCAGGAGCTTCTCGATGCCGGGGTGGGCGAGCTGGTTGTTCGCCGCGCCGGCCACGATCTTGGCGCGCAGGACCGGTACCGTCTCGTCGTCCAGCGCCCCGCCCAGCGCGCAGGGGGCATAGACGTCGATGTCCGACCGGATCAGCGCGGCGTCGTCGGCGACCAGGTCGACCTGCGGGTACCGGTCCCGTACCCAGGCCAGTGCCGGCTCGGCCACGTCGGTCGCGACGATCCCGGCACCGTCCTCCGCGAGGTGCCCGACGAGGTGCTTGCCGACCTTGCCGAGCCCGGCGATGCCGACCCGCCGGCCGGCCAGGGTCGGGCTGCCCCAGACGTGCTCGGCCGCGGCCCGCATGCCCTGGAAGACGCCCCAGGCGGTGAGGATCGAGGAGTCCCCCGCGCCGCCGTTCGCCTCGCTGCGCCCGGTCACGTACGGGCACTCGCGGGCGACGACGTCCATGTCCTGAACGTAGGTGCCGACGTCGCAGGCGGTGTAGTAACGACCGCCCAGCGAGGCCACGAACCGGCCGTACGCGCGCAGCAGCGGCTCGGTCTTGTCGCG
>JBKPCQ010000293.1:0-4631 GCA_046727455.1 Actinomycetota bacterium
GGGACACCCCGAGCACGTCGACCCGGTCGTAGCCGAGCACGTCGAGCATCCGCTCCACGGTGCGGGCGATGCCGGACATCCGCCGCGGCCACGGGTACGCCGTGGACTCGCCCACGCCGGGCGCGTCGAAGGCGATCACCGTCACCCCGCGGGCGGTCAGCTCCCGCTCGAACGGCTGGGCCAGGTCGAGGCTGGCCCCGAGCCCGGTGACGATCAGCAGCGGCCGCCCGTTGCCGCGCACCGAGGTGCGCAGCCGGACCCCGTCGACGTCGACGAACCGGATCGTGGCCGGCTCAGGCGAAGGCACTGACACCGGTGATGTCTCGGCCGACGATGAGGGTCTGGATGGTCTCGGTGCCTTCGTAGGTGTGGATCGACTCGATGTCGGCCAGGTGCCGGATCACATGGAAGTCGAGCAGGATCCCGTTGCCGCCGAGCAGGTCGCGCGCCTCGGCGATGACCTGGCGGGCCTTGCGGGTGTTGTTCATCTTGGCGATGGCCGCGATCGTGTCGGTCAGCCGGCCCTCCTCGATCAGGCGGCCCAGCCGCAGGCAGTACAGCTGCATCGAGCAGATCTCGGCGAGCATCTTGACCAACCGGTCCTGCACGATCTGGAAGCTCACCAGCGGCTTGCCGAACTGCGTCCGCCGGCGGCAGTAGGCGACCGCGATCTCGTAGGCGGCGGTGGCGTGGCCGAGCGCGCCCCAGGCGACCGTGTTGCGGGTACCGGCGAGCACCCGGCCGGCGTCCTTGAAGCTGGTTGCGCCCGGCAGCCGGTTCTCCGCCGGTACCCGCAGATCCGTGAGGGTGATCTCCGCCTGCCAGACGGCGCGCAACGAGCCCTTGCCGTCGATGCGCGTCGCGTGGTAACCGGGGGTGCCCTTCTCCACCAGGAATCCCTTGACCTGCCCGTCGGCGACGTCGCGGGCCCAGAGAACGACGACGTCGGCGAGGGTGCCGTTGCCGATCCACTTCTTCTGCCCGTTGATCACCCACTCGTCGCGATCACGACGGGCCGACGTTTCGAGGGCCACCGAGTCGGAGCCGTGCAGCGGCTCGGTGAGCGCGAACGCGCCGATCTTGTCCAGCTGCGCCATGGCCGGCAGCCAGTGTTGTTTCTGCTCCTCCGACCCGAGCATCGCGATCGACTGCATCGCCAACCCGGCCTGTACCCCCACGAACGTGCCGAGGCTGCCGTCGCCCCGGTTGAGCTCCATGTGCACCAGCCCGGTGGCGATCGGGCTCATCGGTGGGCAGCCGTACCCGACGACGCCGTCGCCGATGACACCGAGCTTGCCCAGCGGCCCGATCAGCGCCCAGGGAAACTCGGCCCGCTCCCAGTAGCCGTTGATGACCGGGAGCACCTCGTCGTCGACGAAGGCCCGGGTGCGGCGCAGGTAGTCCAACTCCTCGCGGCTGAGCTGGTCGGCGATGCGGAAGTAGTCGGTGCCTTGCGATCGGGCGATGTCGTCGTACATGATGCCGGTCCCCTACTTGTCGAATACGTATGTGCCGGGGGCGTCGACCAGCGGCCGCAATGCACCGCCACCCAGTTCCCCGGGCGCGGGCCGCTCCGAGCCGCACCGCTCGCCCAGCCAGGCCAGCGCGTCCGGCCACCAGCTGCCCTGCTCGGTGTGCGCGGTCTCCAGCCACTCCTGCGGGTCGGCCGGGTCCTCCTTGTTGGTCCGGTAGCTGGCCTTCGGGTTGTCCGGCGGGTTGACCAGCGCGGCGATGTGTCCGCTCGTGGACAGCACGAACCGGCTCTCGCCGCCGAACAGTTGGGTACTGCGGTAGCAGCTCTGCCACGGCGTGATGTGGTCGGCCATCCCGGCCACGATGTAGGAGTCGACCTCGACGCGGGACAGGTCCACCGGCAGCCCGAGTACGGTCATCGCGCCCGGGGTGACCAGCGAGTTGTCCATGGACAGCTTGACGAAGTCGGCGTGCAGCCGCGCGGGCATCCGGGTGGTGTCGGCGTTCCAGAAAAGGATGTCGAACGCCGGCGGCTTGCGGCCGAGCAGGTAGTTGTTGACCCAGTAGTTCCACACCAGGTCGCCGGGGCGCAGCCAGGCGAACACCTCGGCCAGCGACCGCCCGTCCAGGTACCCCTGCCGGCGCGACATCGCGGTCGCCGCCGCGGCCATCTGCCGGTCCGCCAGCGCCGCGGCGGTACCCGCGCGGGCGTTGTCCAGCACGGTCACCAACAGCCCGAAGGCGGCCAGCCGGTCCTGCCGGCCGATGGCGGCCAGGTGGGCGGCGGCGGTCGAGGCGATGATGCCGCCGGCACAGACGCCCATCAGCGCGCTCCGGTCGGTGCCGGAGATGCCCTCGACCGCGTCGAGCGCGTCGAGCACCGAGCGGACGTACGTGTCCAGGCCCCAGTCGGCGTGCCGCGCGTCCGGGTTGCGCCAGGAGATGACGAACACCTGCTGGCCGCCCTGGACCAGGTACTCGATCAAACTGCGGCCCGGCGCGAGATCCAGCGCGTAGTACTTGTTGATCGTCGGCGGCACGACGAGCAGCGGTACCTCGCGCACCCGCTCGGTCTGCGGCCGGTACTGGATCAGCTCGAACACCTCGGCGCGCAGCACCACGGCCCCGGGGGTGACCGCGATCGTGCGGCCGACCTCGAACGGAGACCCGTCGACCATCTCCGGGATCCGTGGCGCGGTCACCATGTCGCGGAGAAACGTCAGCCCGCCCCGCACCAGGCTGCCACCGGCGGTGTCGATCGCCGCCTTCGCCGACGCGGGGTTCACCAGCGGCACGTTGCTCGGCGCCAACGCCTGTTCGAGGTTTTCCAACAGGAACCGCATCCGCTGGTCGTCGCGCCAGTCCAGCTCGGCTTCGGCGACCAGCTCGTCGGCGGTACTGGTGGCTGCGAGATACCCCTGCACCGCCCGGCGCAGCAACGGATTGGACCGCCACGCCGGGTCGGCGAACCGCCGGTCCCGCTCCGACGGCGCGATCGTCGACCTGCCCAGCCCCACCCTGGTCAGTTCGGCGGTCAGACTGCGCACGCGGCGGGCCGTGGCACGGGGACGGCGGGCGAGCGCGGCCGCGAACCGCAGGGTCGACACGTTCGGGGCCAGCCGCCCCAGCGGACCCACCGCCGCGTCGACCAGCAGCGCGTCGAGCGGCGCGGCCCGATCGGCGAGCTCGGCCAACTCCGCCTGCTCGGCGGCATCCGGTGAAGCCTCGGGAGCCGGACCGGGCCTGCGACTAGTCATCTCACCCTCCTCGACATCGGCCGGCGGGACGGACGATCCGAAGCCACGCCAATCTAATGTCTTACATCGGTCTTGTAACTGAGTATCAGTTACGATCCGCACATCGTCAAGGGGTACGGAAAGTCCGGAGGGGAGCGCAACGCACTGTCCGCCGCCGATGGGCGTACGCAGCCGGGTGATGACCCTGCCGTCGCCGGCGCCGACGAGGCCGATTCCACTCGCCGTCCCCGAGCGCGGCCACCACGCAACGCAGCGGCGGCCGGGACCGCGATCCCGGCCGCCGCGGGGCCACTTACCGCACCGCCGCCGCGCCGGCGGTCAAGGTGCCGGCGAGGTCACCGGCCCGGACCCGATACCTGTACCCCGTCCCGGCCACGACTGTCGCGTCGGTGCAGATCATTACGTTCGGCGTTCCAGTGCCGGTCGAGCACCATGCCTGGGTAGGGTTCGTGCGCCGCCAACAACTGCCGAACCGCGGCGAGGTACGGGCCCAGCCGAGACCCGCTGACCGGCGGGTGCGGGTATGCCGGTGGCAGCCCGGCCGCGGCCAACAGCTCGTTGCGCTCCCGTAACGAGGCGTCCAGCGCCTCGCCCAGGCGCAGCACCATCTGCCGGCTTGGCCGCGACCGGCCGGTCTCCAGGAACGAGATGTGCCGCGGTGTCGCTCCGACCTTGCCGGCCAGAGCGAGCTGGCTGATCCCCCGGTACCGCCGCCACTCGCGCAGTCGTACCCCGAACGGGCTGGTCATGATCGGCAGTATCGCAACCACGGCGGCACACGCCCACTCCCCGGCAGGGAATCGCCCACGACCCGGGCGTAGCGGCACGGTGGACGCATGCCGACACTGGTACAGCACATCATCGTCGACGCATCCGCGGATGCCGTGTGGGAGGTGATCGGCCGCCGCTTCGACCGCATCGGCGAGTGGGCGACGGCGGTACCGTCATCCACCGCGGTGCCGCATTCGACCTGTCCGGTCGACGGTGCCCCGGTCGCCGGCCGGGTCTGTGACACCGGCATCCGTCTGATGCCCCGGGTCACCGAGAGCATCGTCGCGTTTGACGACACCGCCCGCAGCCTGACCTACCGCGCCGACGACCTACCCGCCTTTGTCGCCGTGGCCACGAACACCTGGACGGTCGCCGTCATCGACCAGGACCGGAGCCGCGTCAGCGTGGAAGCCCGGTTCGAGACCTGGGGATGGCTCGGCGCCGTCGCCCGGTGGCTGATCCTCCGCCGGGTCGGCCGGACCGGTCGGTACCTCGCCGAAGACCTCCGGCACTACGTCGAACACGGCACAGCCTCCCCCCGCAAGCGCGCAGCGTTGTCGAAATCGCGGTAGCGGCGGTGTCGTCCAGGTGGAGGGCCTAGTCTCGGGCCCGTTGAGGAGGGCACCGTGG
>JBKPCQ010000294.1:0-2835 GCA_046727455.1 Actinomycetota bacterium
GGGCAGGTTCTGCGCGAGATAGCGCTGCACCGAGTGCAGCACGGCAGGGTCGTCCAGCAGGAATCCGAAAATCGCGAAGCCCAGCAACGCCAGCGCGAACGTGGCGAAGAACGCGTAGTAGGTCACCGCGGCGGCCAGCCGACCACCGTCAGCGCGGTCATAGCGCACCCCGGCACGGACCAGATGATCCAACCAGCCATGCCGGCGGCGGGCCTGCCGCCACACCACCGTCACCCGCTTCGAGAATCCCGCGGCCCTCACACCGGCAGCGATACCCGCCAGCCGCTGCGCCTACGCACCAGCCGCTCGCGGCGACCTTGCCCGCGTTGCGAGGTAGGTGCGGCAAGCTACGGGCTACCAGACATCCCCTTGACGCGGCCGACGATCCCGATGCCGGCCTTGGCCCGGCGGCGAATGGTTCGTCGCACCGTGGTCTCCGGTCACATCGGCGGCTGACCGGTGTCGTCATAGCCGCGAGGTTGCTGCACGACGGTGCGGGGGCCGCGCCGCCGATGCCAGAAATACAGGAACAGAATCAACCCGGCCACGCCGGCGAGCATGAGGATCCAGCCGACCACCTTCAAATCCAGCCCGGCCACAGACGCGTGCACCGCGAACGTCAGGATCGCGCCGACCACAATCAGGAAAATTCCTACACCGATACCCATGCCCCGGGTGGTACCCAAACACGGAACGTTCCTCACAGTCGCCGCCACGCGACAGCCCGCCAAGATCGGGGCCCGCTACGGGGAGGCTGTCCGGCCCGCGGGTCCGGGCGGTGCCCATCGAGGCAGAACACCGCGGTGACGGAGGCTCCACCGGGTCCGCCGCTGATGTGCAGGTCGGCCAGCAGGGTCGGTAAAGTCTCAGCCTCGGATGAGGGACAGCACGTCGTCGCGGACGCCGGTCATCGTGCCGGTGTCCGGCGCTTCGACGTTGAGCCGCAGCAGCGGTTCGGTGTTGGACGGCCGCAGGTTGAACCAGGTCTTGCCCATCGTGACGGTCAGCCCGTCCAGGCGGTCCATGTCCGCGCCGAAGCGGGCGCGGTAGTGGTCGGCCACCAGGTCCAGCGTGCCGGGCACGTCGGTGACCTCGCTGTTGATCTCGCCGGAGGCGACGTAGCGGGTGTACTCGGCCACCAGTTGCGACAGCGGTCGATCCCCGGAGCCCAACGCCGCCAGGACGTGCAGCGCGGCCAACATGCCGGTGTCCGCCCGCCAGAAGTTCCCGAAGTAGTAGTGCCCGGAGTGCTCCCCGCCGAAGACCGCGTCGTGCTCGGCCATCTTCGCCTTCATGAATGAGTGCCCTACCCGGCACCGGATCGGCTGGCCGCCGTGCTCCTGGATGATCTCCGGGACCGCCTGCGACGTGATCACGTTGTAGACGATCGCGGCGCCCGGCTCCTTGACCAGTTCTCGCGTGGCGATGAGGCTCACGATGGCCGATGGGGGTACCGGCTGGCCCTGCTCATCGACCACAAAGCAACGGTCGGCGTCCCCGTCGAACGCCAACCCGATGTCCGCGCCCACCTCGCCGACCTTCTTCTGTACGTCGACCAGGTTCGCCGGGTCGAGCGGGTTCGCCTCGTGGTTGGGGAAAGAGCCGTCCAGCTCGAAGTACATCGGCACGATGTCCAGCGGCAACGCCGTCGCCACCTGGTCACCGAGCACCGCCGGGACCATGTGCCCGGCCATCCCGTTCGCCGCGTCGACCGCCAGCCGCAGCCGCCGGATACCTGACAGGTCCACCAGGTTGCGCAGGTACCGGGTGTACTCGGTCAGCATGTCTTTGGCCGACACGGTGCCCGGCCGCCCGGTCCCGGCGGGCACGCCGGTTTCCAGCATCCGGCGGATGTCGCGTAGCCCGGTGTCCTGACCAACCGGCCGCGCCCCGGCCTTGCACAGCTTGATCCCGTTGTACTGCGCCGGGTTGTGGCTGGCCGTGAACACCGCTCCGGGCAGGTCTTCCCACCCGGATGCGAAGTACAGCAGGTCGGTCGAGCCGAGCCCCGCGTCGATGACGTTGTGACCCTGGCTGGTCACGCCCTCGATGAACGCCGCCGCCAGGGGTACCGACGACGCGCGCATGTCCCGGACCACGATCACCGTGTCATTCACGAGGTGGGCGTACGCCGCCCCGATCTGACGGGCAAGATCCTCGTTGAACTGGTCCGGCACGGTGCCCCGGATGTCGTACGCCTTGATCAGTTTGTCCAGGTCTGGCATGAATCCGAATCCTCTTCTAGTTGTCAGACGGTAGGAAAACGACTCCTTGCGGCTCACCCGTAGTGAACACCATGACCCGCACCGGAAGGCCCGCCAGGGATGATCGGACCCCCTCCAGCGCCTCCCACGGGACCAGGGCGAACATGCAGCCGCCGTGCCCGGAGCCGGTCAGCTTCGCGCCGTACGCGCCCGCCCGCAGGCACCGCGACACGCATTCCTCGATCAACGGGGTGGAGCAGCGCACCCGGTCCCGCAACAGCCCGTGCGCCTCGCTGATGATCGACCCTACGTGGCCGTAGTCGATGATCGGTTCGGTCAGCGCGGACAGCAGTTCGGTCACCAGCAGCGGCGCGGACTTGGCGTAGAGCATGATGTCGGACTCGCCGCAGGCGTACCGGTTGCGCTTGTCGGTCAGCGCCCGGGACGTGGCCCGCCGCTCCCGGGTGTCCACCAGAACGACCGGCACACCCAGCTCGTCCGCGAACCTGGTCACCGTCGGTGGTTGCCGGTACTCCCCGGGCCGGATGGCGCACACCCCGCCGTAGGCGACCGACAGGAAGTCCATCCACCCGGCGCCGCTGCGCAACTCTTCGGTTTCGGCCGCGAACGC
>JBKPCQ010000295.1:0-15518 GCA_046727455.1 Actinomycetota bacterium
GGCCGGTACGCGCGGTACGACGACGTCGTCGCGCTCTACCGGACCACCGGTGGCGACCGGGTCGGGTACGGCCTGTGGACCATGGTCGACACCGGCCAGATCTCCACCAGCGCCGACGAGCCGGGGCTGGTCATCCGAAACGAGGACGTGTTCCTGGAGAAGGTCCGGGAGCGGGTCGCCCTGGCCGAGGCGACCGGGCACCTGCTGTCGCCGGTACTCCTGCTGCAGACCGCCGACGGCCTGCACCGCACGCTGGCCGAGGCCGTCGCGGCGGCCGGCACCCCGGACGCCGTGGACACCGATCAGGCCGGGCGTACCCACGAGGTCTGGGCCCTGCCGGCCGGCGAACGCCGGGCCGCGCTGCTCGCGCTGGCCGGCGCGGGCGAACTCGTGGTCGCGGACGGCAACCACCGCAGCCTGGCCGCGCAGACCGCCGGCCTGGACCGCTTCCTCGCGGCGGTCACCACGCCCGGGTCGGTCGCGATCCAGCCCTACAACCGCCTGGTCAGCGAGCTGACCCTGCGGCCGCGCGAGCTGGTCGACCGGCTCGGCCCCACACCCCTCGAAACCCCGGCGGTACCGGCCGCCCGCGGCACCGTCCACCTGTACCTCGACGGCCGCGCGTTCGCCGTGACCATGCCGCGCGATCCCGGCGTGCCGGACGTGGACAACCTCGACCACGCGCTGGTCGAGCGGGTGCTGTTCCGCGACGTGCTCGGCCTCGACCCGGGCGACAAGCGGATCACCTACGTCGGCGGCGACTACCCGCCGGCGTGGCTGATCGGCGAGGTCGACTCCGGCCGGGCCGAGCTGGCCGTGCTGATCGCCCCGGTCACCGTCGAGGACTTCATCGCGGTGAACCTGGCCCGGCAGAAGCTGCCCCGCAAGAGCACCTGGTTCAGCCCGAAGGCGCGCGCCGGCCTGGTCGTGGCCGAGTTGAGCGCGGAGGATTAGCCGATGCGCGTCTACCTCGGCTCCGACCACGCGGGCTACGACCTCAAGGCGCACCTGGCCGGCCACCTGCAGGCCCTGGGCTACGAGGTGGTCGACGTGGGGCCGCACGGGTACGACCCGGACGACGACTACCCGGGGTACTGCATCGGAACCGGGGAGCGGGTGGTCGCCGACCCGGGCAGCCTGGCGGTGGTGATCGGCGGCTCCGGCAACGGCGAGCAGATCGCGGCGAACAAGGTCGCCGGGGTACGCGCCGCGCTCGCGTGGAACCCGGAGACCGCCCGGCTGGCGCGGGAGCACAACGACGCCAACGTGGTCGCGGTCGGGGCCCGGCAGCATTCTGTCGACGAGGCGACCACGCTGGTCGAGACGTTCCTCGCGACGCCGTTCTCAGGCGATCCGCGCCATGCCCGGCGGATCGCCCAGATCGCCGAGTACGAGCGGAAGCGGTCAGCGGGTTGACGGCGGCGGCGTCCAGCCGCGCCGGATGATGACCAGATTCGCGTCGGACGCGGCCAGGTCGGCCCCGCTCGGCCGCGTGGCGTCCCGCGCCCGCATCGCCGCGCGGACGCTGACCTGCGACGAGCCGCCGCCGACGAGGCCGCGCAGGCCGCGCTCAGCCTCCCGGTCCTCGGGCGCCGGCTCGGCGTCGGGGTCGTGCACGGCGCTGGTCAGCCCCGCCACGTCGGCGGGGGAGGCCGGTGCGTCGCGCTCCGACCGGATCCGGCGGCGCCTGCGGTGCGGCTCGGCCATGCGTGCCTCCCGCTAGAAGATCTCGATCGCGGACGGCGGCCGGGGCCAGCCGAACGCCGTAGCCGCTGGGCCCAGGGTACCGGGGACCAGCTCGTCGATCCGCCCGGCGGCGGCCAGCGTGGCGAGCGAGGCGTCGCCCAGGTACGCGGCGGCCAGCGCGGCCAGGTCGCAGCGCAGCTCGGCCGGCCGGTCGGCGGGCACGCACTTCGCCCCTGTCAGGTCTCCGATCAGGTGCCAGGTGCCGGAGTTGTCCGGGACGAGCGGGTCCTCGACCGCGACCACCACGTCGACCGGGGCGGCGTACCGGCGGGCCGCCAGCGCGGCCGGTACGTCCACCAGGCGTACCCACAGCGAGTCGCTGACCTGGGCACCCAGCCGCCGGGGCTCGTCGACCAGGTACTGCAGCGGCTCGTCGACCGCGCCGAGCCAGATGTGCGTGGTGCGAGTCAGGTCCACGGTCAGGAGGTGCTGCCAGAGCGCGCGGTACGCCGTGGTGTTCCCGGCCACCACCTCCCGCACGAGCACCTCGCCCTTCGGCCCACCCGAGGACCACTCAGGGCGTACCCGCCACAACGCGTACCCGTCGACCCCGCTGTCCCCGTCGTGCAGCATGACCCGCAGCGAGGTGCCACCCCGCCGCTGTTTCGGCAGGTCGGCGAGCACGTGGTCCCACCAGACCCCGTCCCGGCTCGACCAGCCGACCCGCTCGACCCGCACCCGGTCGTGCACCGCCCGCAGGTCGTCGACCACGTCCTTCGGGGTCGCGCGGCGCAGCCGGTCCGTCGGGACCGGCTCGCGCAGCCGCACCTCGCGCTCGATCGTGAGGGACATCTTCCGGGCCGCCTGCCCGTACCCGAACCGCTGGTAGATCCGCCCCTCGCTGGCCCACAGCACGGCCACCGCCTCGCCGCGCGCCCGGACGTCGGCGAGCTGGTGGGCCATCATCCGGGTGAGCACGCCCTGCCGCCGGAAGGCGGGGTCCACGCCGACCATGGTCACGTGCGCAGCCGGCAGCATCCCGCCCGGTACCGACATCTCCCGCGTATACGCGGCGGCGGTGCCAGCGACCCGGTCCCCGGCCATCGCGAGGATCCCCCGGTCCGGCTCGTAGACCAGCCGGTCGTCCTCGCGCTCGGCGTCGTCGGGGTCGTCATTGAACGCGTGCTGCAGGACCAGGTACAACTCGTCGAAGTCCTCAGGGGTACTCGCCCGCAGCGTGAACCGCTCACCCGCCATCAGTCGTGTGTATCCCATCCGCCCCGGGTGCCGCGACTCCTTTCGCCCGGTCGCTACCCTCGGAGGTCGAGGGAGGGCGGTCGACACATGGCTGAGGGTGCGCTGCTGGACCTGGTCTGCGGGCCGGCCAGCCCGCTACCGGAGACCTACCAGCGCTACCGGCTCGTCGCCCACCTGGGCTCCGGTGGGCAGGCCGAGGTCTACCGCGCGGTACGGCTGTGCGGTGGCGTGTCCAGCGCGCCGATGACCGTCAAGGTCTTCCGGGTCGATCCGCAGCGCCCGCTGGTCGACGAGCTGCGCTCGTGGGACAAGGGCGACGCCGCGCTGATGGACCTCAACAACCGCGGGGTGGCCGGGATCTGCCGGCGGGCCGACGGCTTCTACGGCCCGCCACCGCACCGGCCGGGCGAACCGCCCGAGCCCGGCAACGCGGTGCCGTACCAGGTCTACGACTACCTGCACGGGGTCAACCTCCGGGATTACCGGCACCAGGCCGGCGCGGCCGGCGGCCCCCGGCTCAACGGCGTCGCGGCGCTGCGCACCCTCGCCGGCGTTCTGCGCGCGCTGCACCACCCGGGGGAGGCCGGCGCGACCCCGGTCCTGCACATGGACGTCAAGCCGTCCAACGTGATGGTGCTCGCAACCGGCGAGGTACGCCTGATCGACTTCACGGGGGCGCGGTACTGGCGCCGCGAGGAGATCACCCAGATCGCCTACACCCCGGAGTCGGGCGGGCCGGAGGCGCTGTCCGGCCAGGTCGGCCCGGCGTACGACGTGCACGGCTTGGGCGCGGTGGCGTACTTCCTGGTCACCGGGGCGCCACCCCGGCCCAAGAGCGGCCTGCCGCCCAGCGCCCACCCGTTGCTGACCAGCCACCCGGCGCTGCGCTCGACCCTGCTCGCTCCGCTGGCCGAGCGGCCGGGGGACCGCCCGGACACCCGGGAGCTGACCGCGTGGGTGGACCGGCTGGCCGCGCTGGTGCGGGCCGCGGGCCTGCCGGAGCACGGGGTGGACTGGTCCGAGCCGGACAGCGCGCCGTCGACCGCCGCCGCCCGCGCGGTGGGCCGGGCTTCCGTCGTCTCCGGTACCGAGACCGACGCGTTCAAGCGGATCCAGCGGCTGGAACGGGAGCTGGTCGAGCTGCGCGGCGCGTTCTCCGCCGACCGGGGCGGCTCCGGTGGGCCGCTGCTCGCGACGGCGGCGTACGTCTCCCACCCGCTGCCGGGACTGGCGGCCCCGGCGCCGACGCTGCCCCGGACGAAGAAGACACCGAACGGCGCCGCGCTGGGCACGCCGGCCACCGCGAAGCTCGCCGACCCGAGCGCGGCCCAGCTCATGCGGGGCCGGGCGGCGGTGGTACCGAAGCAGACCAGCGGTCCCGACCCGACCTCGGTGCCGGTCCCCGAGTCAGCGCCGCAGCGCCGCCCCCGTACCCCCGTCGGCGAGCAGATCCGCACGCTCAAGCGGGGCGGCGGATGGAGCTGGTTCGGCGGGATCGTCGCGTTCCTGTGCTGGTCGGTGTGGGCGCTGTCGAACTGGGGCCGCAGCCCGCTGCTCGACGCGCTCGCCTTCCTCGTCGTGCTCGGGGTGGCGCTCGGCCTCTTCGCGCTGGAACGCCTGGTGGGCCGGATCGTGCTGGTGCGCTGGCTGGGGCGGGAGCGGCACACCGCCCGGCTGTCCCACATCGGGGTCGCGGTCTTCCTTCTCGCGGTCGGGTACGCGTACCTTCGCCTGGTGCCCTGGCTGCACGGCCTGCTGAGCTGACGCATAACAGTTCAGAAACGGCTCCTCGGCCCGTTGACAGCCGGCGCGGTGGAAAGAATCGTTAAGAAGCCTTCCGGAAGGGACGGGCCGGTGGTCGATGTCGAGGTGAGGCTGGTCACGGCGGGCGCGACCCGGCGCGCCGCGACCGGCGCCCCGCTCGGTACCGTCCTGCGCCAGCTCGTGGCGGCCGACATCGTCGCGATGCGCGAGACCGCCGCCCGGCTGGACCTCGGGGCCGTCCGTGCCGCCGCGCGCGCGGTGGCGACCGCCCGCCGGGTGGACATCTGTGGCCCGCTCGTCGGTGCGGAGCTGCACCGCCGCCTGCACGGCACCGGCGTGTCCGCGTGGTACTGGCAGGACCTGCACGCCGGGCTGTCCAGCGCCGCGAACCTCGGACCGGCGGACGTGGCGATCGGGGTCTCGCACAGCGGGCACGACCGGGAGACGGTGGAGATCCTCGCCGAGGCCGGCAGCCGGGGCGCGCGGACGGTCGCGGTGACCGGCTTCCCGGCCGCACCGCTCGCGGGCGTGGCCGACGTGGTGCTGCTGACCGCCGCCGAGCCGGCCACGTTCCGACCGGACGCGATGGCCGCGCACCACTCGCAGCTCCTCGTGCTCGACCTGCTCTATCTCGCGGTGGAGGGGCTGCGGTCCTGACGGGTCAGCCGGACGGTGAAGCCGCCGTTGGTGGGTACCGTCACGGTGAGCGTGCCGGCGCTTGTCACCTGCTGGGTCCGCACGGTCAGCCCGCCCGGGCCGTCGCTGTAGACGTCGGCGGACCAGGCACCGGCGCCGAGGAAGCCCAGCGGGGTGGTGACGGTCCGCCCGGAGCCGGCGGTGATCGTGCCGACGAACCAGTCGGTACCGTTGCGGCGGGCCAGTTCCACGATGCTGTCCGGGTTGCCGGCGAGCAGCCTCGTCTCGTCCCACACGTTCGGCACCTGACGCAGGAACCGCTCCGCGACCGGGTGGGCGTCGTAGCTCTCCACGCTGTCGGCGAAGTTCTGCAACCCGGACTCGAACACCACCGACTGGGCCAGCTCGGCCGCGTCGGTGTTGGTGCGCTTGGCGCTGAAGGTGACCGGCGTGTAGTCCATCGACCCGGCCAGGTTCCGGGTGAACGGCAGGTCGGTGTAGTGCGTCGCCGGGAAGGGATTGCGGTCCGGCCGGTTGTGGATCGCCTCGGCGCCGCGGACCCCCTCCATCGTCAGTACCTGCGGCCAGGTGCGCTCAGTCCCGCGCGGGATGGTGGAGCCGTGGAAGTCGATCATGAGGTGGTTCCGCGCGCTGGTCGCCAGTGCCTGGTCGTACCACTTCATCCGCACCTGCTGCTCGGACCTGATGTGGTCGATCTTCAGCCCGACCACCCCCCAGGACTTCCACAGCGTGAACGCCGCGCTGATCTTGTCCTGGGTGTCGAGGTCCGGCTGGCGGGTCCAGATCCAGACGCCGACATGCCGGGCCTGGGCGTACTTGACGAGGGTCGGTACCCACGCCGCGCTCCAGCCCGCGTCGACCAGCACGTACTCCCAGCCCATCCGGGCGGCGAAGTCGGTGTACTTCTCCTGCGCGGTGAGGCTGCCCGCCGAGGAGCCGCTCGACCACCAGGACCACGCGGCCCGGCCCGGCTTGATCCAGGACGTGTCGGCGACCTTCGACGGCGCCGCCAGGTCCGTGACCAGATCGCTCTCGGTCACCGTGGCCAGGCTGCCGACGACGAGGGTGCGCCACGGCGTGGTGAGGGTGCGCGGGTTGGTCTCCTGCGGGTCGGGCAGGGTGACCCGGAACCGGCGGGTGGTGCCGTTCAGGGTCAGCCGGGTACCGCCGTAGGTCCCGTTGAGGTCCGACTCGGTGACGAGCAGCCAGGTGTCGCCGACGTGGAACAGCGACGGGTACCCGTACTCGGTCGCGGTCGCGCGGGCCACGGTCGTGTGCACGTGCACGTTCTCGTAGTCGTTGCGCCCGGTCTCGTAGGGCAGCAGCACGGCCGCGGCGGACGTCGGTACGGCGAACTCGCTCGCCTCGCCGGTGACCGCGACGGTACCGCCCTGCCGCACCACGTACCGGTAGGCCACCCCGTCGGTGGCCACCCGCACGACGAGGTCCAGCCGGCTGGCGCCCTTGGCGAAGCTGAGCGTCGTCTGGTTGGCGTCGGCGGTGTGCTGGTGCCGCCGCCCGGTGAGCGTCGTGTACCGCTCGCTGACGGCCGCGTCGGTCCGCGCCGTGAAGGCGAGCCCGGTGCTGAGGTCGGCGGCCGTGGTCCGCAGACCCAGTGCCGACGGCTGGAGCACCTGGGTCCCGCCGTGCCGTACCGCCAGCGTCAGCCTGCCGGCGGTGTCGAGGCTGACCGTCGCCGCCGGTCCCGCGCCGCCCGGCCCGGTGAGCTGCCACTGCCGGGCGGTCGCCGCGTCGGCCAGGTTCGGGGCGGCCACCAGGACCGCGACGAGTAGGGTACCCAGGATCGCGCCGATCGCCCGTGTCATGTTCCTCATTGACGTCGGACGATGTTCGGCTGTCCAGCGGAAGTCCCGACCGCCGGAAAGGAAACGGCTAGGCTCGGCGTGTGCGGATCGCCTACGGCGCCGACGACGAGAACGAGACGACCCGGGCGGTCGTCGAGTACCTGTCCGGCCAGGGCCACGAGGTGGTCACGGTGACCGCCTCGGACCGGTGGCCGGACATCGGCGCGGCCGTGGGCCGGGCGGTGGCGACCGGCGACGCCGACTACGGCGTGGTGATGTGCTGGACCGGGACTGGTACCGCGATCGCGGCGAACAAGGTGCCGGGGGTACGCGCGGCGCTGGCCTGGGACCCGTGGATCGCCCGGGGCGCCCGGCTGTGGAACGACGCGAACGTGCTCGCGCTCAGCCTCAAGCGGCTAGCCCCTTCGGTCGCCGTCGAAGTGGTGCAGGCGTTCCTCCACACGCCCGAGCCGGACCCCGACGAGGCGGACAACATCGCCCGCCTGGACACGATCGGTTAGCACCCGGGCAAGCGGAGCGAGCGCCGAGGTATCAGCGCTGTTTGGCGCGGGAGCGGCCCGGGAACAGTGCCGGCATGGTTTCCCCGGGTACCGTGCAGCCGCGTGGTGGTTCCACGATCACCAAGGCCGACATGCCGACCGGCGTGAGCGGCAGGCTGTCGTCGTTCGACCGGTTCGCCACCCTGGCCGACAAGGTGGTGTCCGGCGCCTGGTTCTTCGTCTTCTGCCTGCTGCTGGTGGTGATCTGGGTACCGACGCTGATGCTGATCCGCGACGTCAACACCTGGCAGCTCATCATCAACACGCTCACCACGATCGTCACGTTCCTGCTCGTCGCCCTGCTCCAGAACACCCAGACCCGCTCGGACGCCGCCGTGCAGCACAAGCTCAACGCGATCGCCGACGGGCTCGCCGACCTGATGGAGGTGCTGGCCGCGGACCGGCCGGAGCTGCGCCGCGACTTCGAGGAGCTGCGCGCCGCCGTCGGGCTGGAGAAGCGCGAGGGGACGTGACCCGCCGGAACCGGGAACCGCGCAGCGCGCTGAACCTGCGCCTGGTACTGGCACTCGCCGGGCTGGTCGCCTGCGGGGTGCTCGCCGTCGCGCTGTTCTGGGTCGGCTACCCGGTCGCCGGCTGGATCGCGGCCGCGGTCGCGCTCCTGGCGGCCGGGAACGCCGCCGTCGTCCAGTACCGGCGGGTCCAGCGCAACCGTCGCGAACCCGGCGGGCACCACTCGCTGTTCGAGTAGCCGCTTATCCCTTGGGCAGCAGCCCCCGGACGTAGGCCGCCTGGCCGGCGTGCTGGGCGTCGTCGTCGATCACGCTGACCAGCCGCACGCCGAGGGTGACCGGCGGGTCCCAGCGCTTGTCCACCACCCGGTCGAGATCCTCCGGCGTCAGACCGCGCAGCAGGTCCCGGGTGCGGGCGGCGACCGCGTCGTAGTAGTCGACGAGCACCTGTGCGCTGTCCGGGCGTACCGTTGCGATCAGCTCCGGCGGGTGGCCGTACCCCGTGTCCTGCGGGTCGGGGTCCAGGCCGAAGCGGGTGGCCCAGTCGCCGGAGACCCAGATCTGCTCCTGGCCGAGCAGTTCGGCGATGTGGTGGTCCTGGACGCGGGTCAGGTGCCAGACCAGCCAGCCGATGGAGTTGGCGCCGGGCGCGGGGGACCAGCGCAGTTCGTCGGGGGTCAGGCCGTCGACCGCCTCCCGGACGAGATCCGGAAGGCGGTCGTACGCCTCGATCAGCAGGTCGCTCACGTCCACGGTCCGACGATAGCGGCCGGCCTGCCGCCATGTCCGGGTCAGCCGAAGACCGTCCGCCGCAGCTTGTGGCCGCCGGTGCCGGGCCTACCCGGGTCGCCCTTCTGTCCGCGCCCCGTCCCGCGGTCACCGGGTGGCCGGACGGTCCTTCCTGGGCAGCTTGGCGACCACGGCGTCGTAGGAGGCGTCGATCGCCTCGCGCAGTTCGTCGTCCGGGATCCCGCCGCCGACGCGCAGGCTGTTCCAACCGGAGCGGCCGATGTAGGCCATCACGCTGGCGTCGTCCGGGTACCGCAGCAGCCATTCGTCGGCCGCCTCCCGGGTCGGGCCGCACTTCACACCCACCTGCGCGGACGACTCCGACCCGAGAAACGCGAAGATCCTCCCGCCCACCTTCACGACGACGTCGCTCTCCCACGGCTCGTCCAGCCAGGCGCCGGGCTTGGCCAGGCAGTAGGCGAGCAACTCGTCCCACGTCACGGGCCGGAGGCTACCACCAGGCGAGCGCCGCGGCGGGTACCACGCACGGGTCGTGGTCGTCCACCGGGATCCGCTGGATCGACGCCCGGTCGGTTTCCTTCGGGCAGGCGATGTCCCGCCGGCGGCCGTCCTGGGAGTCGGTGACGATGAACGGCCCGCCGTCCGGGCTCTGCCAGCCCTTGCCGGCGACGTGCAGCATGACCCGCCACTTCGCCCGGGTCGTCGGCGGATTGGTACCCGGCTGGGTCTCGGTACCGATCGAGAAGGCCGGCGAGTCGGCCATGCTGAACGGGAACAGCAACATGGTCACGGCGAACTGGCCGGGGAGGAGTTGCTGGTGGTACATCCGGTCCTCCTGGTGCGATGGGTCGGCGATGTCGCGGTACCGCCAGGCCGTGTAGCCACGGTGGTCGTCGTCGTAGGGGTAGCGGATCTTGCGCTGGTCCGGGCCGGACTTGCCGCCGGCCTGCTCCCAGCCGAGGTAGACCCGGTGCTGCGGATCCACCCAGTCCTCGAAGATCACGACGTGACCGCCCGCCCCACCGGTGTCCGGCCCCATGAGCCCGACCGCGTCGCCGCGCTTCAGCTCGTCCTTCCCGATCGGCCTGACCAGGCCGCCGTCGACGAAGGTCACGGTGCTCATCCCGCCGAAGAAGCCGGGCGTACTGATCGGGACGTTCCAGCACATGCTGACGAAACCGGAGCAGTCCGTGCGCCAGCCGTCCCGGATCACGTCCATGCTGTACTTCACACCGCGGAACGGCCAGAGGGTCTGGGCGCGGCGGATCACCTCATCGCGGCTGATCGTCATCATCGCTCCTGATCGGGCCGGGCATGGGTAAAGAGTGCGGGGGCGGCCGCGGAGATACCTGAGTACCCCCTACTCGATTCCGGGGGTCCTCGGCAGCAGCGCGGCGAGCTGGCCCCGGTCGTTGACGCCGAGCCGCTCGTAGACGGCGACCAGATGGTTGGCCGCGGTCCGGGTCGAGATCATCAGCCGGTCGGCGATCTCCCGGTTGCTCAGGCCCTCGGCGGCGAGCCGGCCGATCTGCCACTGCCGCGGGGTCAGCCTGGGGAACAGCAGCGCGTGCAGCGCGGGGGTACGGGTGCCTTCGCATTGCTGGGCGAGCAGCCAGGCCCGGCTGTGCGCGGACCGCGCCCGCCGGGTGCGGCCGGCCCGGTGGTGGGCTGCCGCGGCCTGGGCGGCGGCCTCCGCCGCGAACAGCGGCATCCCGAGCCGCTCGAAGCCCTCCGAAACGACCTCCAGTTCGGCCCCGTTCGGGGCGACCGCGTGCCGGGCGAACAGCGGGGCGAGCGCGCCGTCCACAACGCCCGCCAGCTCGACCAGCCGGGGGGCGACCAGGTCCGCACGGCCCAACCGGACCACGTCGTGCCGGGCGAACAGCTCGTACCCGTACAGCTCGCGCCGGCCAGCCGCGTCCGCCGTCGCGAGGGCGTACCCGATCGCCTCGTCGACTTCCCCGCGCGCCGCGCTCACCCAGGCGCGCGCGAGTTCAGCCGCGAAGTCGACCGCGTACATCGCCGGCTTCGACCGCCGCAGCGCCTCGGCAAGTACCTCCTCCGCCACGCTGATCTCCCCGGCCAGTGCCGTCGCGTGGGCCAGCTCGCCGTAGCACAAGCCGGCGAACACCGCCGACCGGCCCTCGATCCGCACGACCGCCTCGCGACCCCACCGGATCGCTTCGCCGATCCTCCCGCGCAGCCGGCAGATCTGGGCGCGCAGCGCGGCGAACGTACTGACCCCGACCGCGAGGTTGCCGCACTCGTAGATCAGGTCCTGGCCGGCGGCGACGCAGCGCTGCGCCGAGTCAAGGTCACCCGCGAGGATGGCCGCGGCCGACCGGGCGTGATGGTGGGTGAGGAGGACGTTGGGGATCTCGTCCCGCCAGGACCCCGACTCCGCCAGCGCGGCGTCCGTGACGGCGGCCGCCCGGGCGGTCCGGCCGCGATGGCCGTGTACCAGCGCCTCGACGGCCGCCAGGTGGGCGGCGGTGCGGGCGGTCGCGGGGGCGGTACCGCGGGCCGCTGCGATCTCGTCGAGCGCCTCCGGAAGCCGGCCCTGGTAGAACAGCAGCGACGCCCGCTGGATGCGGACCGCCTGGCGCCACCGCGGCTCGGCCAGCCCGCCGATCAGCTCGTCGAGCACCCGGTCCGCCTCGGCCTGCCGGCCCTGGCCCCAGTTGAGGTTGAAGACCCGGGCGATCCCGCAGAGGGCGCGCGCCCGGTCGTCGAGCGGCCGTGCGGCCACCGGCAGCAGCCGGGCCTCCGCCTCCTCGTGCCGGCCGGCGAAGTACAGTGCCATGCCGAGCTTGGCGACCGCCTCGGCGTCTCCACCGGCCGCGGCGGCCGCACGGCCGAGCCGTACCGCCAGGTCCACGTCGTGGCCCGCCAACGCGAGCCGACAGCCGGTGGCCAGCACGGCCGGGGCGCAGGCGCTGCCGCTGTCCAGGCGCCAGACGGCCAGGCGCAGGGCGTCGTCGCGACCGGGGGTACCGGCCCGCTCCAGCGCTTCGGCGAGATCCCGCAGCCGCGCCCGCATCCCCAGCTCACCGGTCCGGCTGCGGACCACCTCGCCATGCAGGGGATGAGCCAGTCGTACCCGTAATCGCGGCCCGTCCCGGTCGGTGGCGATCAGCCCACGGCGCTCGACCCGCAGCACCGCCGCCGCCGACGTGAGCCCGACAAGCAGATCCAGGTCGAGCGGCTCGCCGAACGCGGCGAGCTCCACGACGTCCCGTTCCGCGCCGTCCAGCGCGCCGATCCGCGCGTCGATGAGGTCGGATAATCGGGTACTCAGCGCCAACTCGCCGCGCCAGCCCCACACGCCGTGCGACGCCGACAGCGTGCCGGACGCCTCCCCGGCCAGGACCAGCTCCCGCAGGAACAGCGGGTTCCCCTCGGTGACCCGCCACAGCCGGTACGCGGTGGCCCGCTCCACCTGGCCGGCCAGTGCCCCCTCGAACAGGTCGACGGTCTCGGGCAGGCTCAGCGGCCCCAACTCCAGCCGCTGCACCAGCTCGTCCTTCCACAGTGCCAGTACCGGCTCGGGTACCGCCTCGCCGGCTCGCACGGTGGCCAGCAGCCGCGCCCGCCCGTGCAACACGAGATGGTGGACGAGCGCCGCCGAGGACGCGTCGAGCAGGTGCGCGTCGTCGACGGCGAGGATGATCGGCCCCCGGGCCGCCAGTACTCCGGTGGCCCACCTCAGCATGTTCGTCGAGCCGTCCGTTGGAAGCTCGGTCGGGAGTAGGTGCGCGAACGGTCCGAACGGGATCGACGAGGCGCCTGTCGCGTTCGCGCACACGACGAGGAACCCGGTCCCGTCGAGCTGGCGCAAGGCCTCCCGGGCCAGCCGGCTCTTTCCGACGCCGGCGGCGCCGACGACCACGAACCCCGCGGGTGACCCGGCCCGCAGGCCGGCGACGAGGGTCGAAAGCTGTGCCGTCCGGGCCACGAACGGCCACGACTGTGCCACCCTCGCATGGTATGAGCAGGGCGGATGGGCTGTCTGGAAGATTCGGGAAGCGGACAGACGCTGTGGTACTTCGGCACGTGCTGTGGATCGGCGGGCCGCCCGGTGCGGGCAAGTCGACCGTGGCGATCGGCCTCGCCCGCCGGTACGGGCTGCGCTGGTACGGCGCCGACACCCGCACGTGGCAGCATCGTGACCGCGCGCTGCGCGCCGGGCACGCGCCGGCACTGCGGTGGGAGTCCATGACCCCCGAGGAGCGCTGGGTGCGGTCCACGCCGGAAGAGATGTTCGAGATGTCCCTGCACCGCGAACGGGGCCCGATGGTGCTCGACGACCTTCGTGCCCTACCCGACTCCCCGCTCGTGGTGGCGGAGGGATCCACCCTCCCGGCCGACGTGCTCTCGTCCGGGATCGCGCTCCGGTCGCGTGCGGTTTGGCTGTCACCCACCCGCGGGTACCAGCGGGCGGTCCTGGCCGACCGCGGCCTCGCGTCCGGCCCGACCGCCCTGTACCTCCTCCTCGGCGCGGCGATCGAGCGGGAGGCGCGCGAGCACGGCGCCCGGACACTGACGGTCGACGGGTCCCGCGGCGTCGAGCAGACCCTGGCCGAGGTGGCCGACCTGTTCGCGGAAGCGCTGGCCGAAGGCCCGCGGGCCGGATCGCGCGCCGAGCGCCGGGTGCTCCTCCGCGAGGCGAACGACGCGGTCGCCGCCCAGGTGCGCGGGTACCACAGCCGGCCGTGGGCAGGCGGCGACGCCGAAGCGGTGGTCCGCGAGTTCCTGTGCGAATGCGGGGATCCCGCCTGTACCGCCGTCGTACCGCTACCGCTCGGCGCGCTGTCCTCGGCCCCGGTCCTGGCACCGGGCCACGGTTGATCAGCCGTCGAGGGCGGCGCGCACCAGGCCGCGCAGCTCGTCGTCCCCGATGCCGGCGGCGTCTTCCGCCCGCAACCGGATGGTCCCCTTGCTCCCGATCAGCTCCGGGTGGCGGGTGGCGAAGCCACCGTCGTGGTCCCGGTCCCACCCGTAGATCGACACCCCGTGCTTCCAAACGGCGAGGTACAGCCTGCGCCGGCCGACCTTGTATGTCGGCATCTGGTAGGACATGACGACAATGGCGTCCGGATGCTCCTCGACAACCAGGCGGTGCAGACGGTCGAACAGCGGCCGGTGGTCGGGGCGGATGGCGTCGATGTACTCCCGCACCGCGTCGTCCACCCCGCCATTATCGGCGCTCAGGACGGGCGCTGCCGACCGGGACGAGCCCGACCCCGGGAACGCCGCCCGTAGGACTGCGCGTCACCGGGACCGTGGCGAACGTCGGCTCAGAGCGGCCGGCGGGAGTCGAACCCGCGTGGTCCGTTTGGAGCCGGGGGATTCTCGGGACAGACGTCCCGGTGCACGGGCGAGGGGAGCCCGCCATGGCACCGGCTGGTCATCGCTGATCTCCGAGGAGGGCCGGGGTTCGGGCGGAGCCCCATGCCTGATCTCGCCGTGAGCGGTAGAGTTTCAGCATATGGATAGCGGTGATGGGCTGGACGAGTCCCGCAGTCGGGCGACGCAGCGCTATCAGGCCGAGGCGCTGCTGCTGTGCGCGGCAGACGTGATGGATCGTTTGGCGTGGACCCGGTTCGTGCTCTCAAGAACGCTGTTGTGGACGTCGGAACTCCGGGGCAGCCACACTGTCGGGGTACTGGCGGATCGCATGCGCGAGGGCGCGGCTCAGAGCGTGGCGTCCGCATGGTGGTTGCGGATGCGTGCCGAGGATGTCTTGCACTGAATGACCTCAGAGCCGCTACCTGTGGTGCGGCCGGCCGCGCCGGCCTGGGCTTTCATTGAGAGCGGCCGACGGGAATCGAACCCGCACCGTCAGTTTGGAAGATCCAGTTCGGTCGATCTGCTTGATCCGGATCAGTCCGGGACCGTGGCTGTGACCTGCATGTTCTTGTGAGGTCGTCCGGTCTGGTCCGGGGTCGAACGGGTGGGTACGGCGTCGTTCCCCAACAAGATCCCCAACAATTCTGGTGGGGAGCGGCGCCGGTTCGGGGCCTCCAAAGAGGAGGTCAACCGTGGTGTCGAATCAAGATCGTGTGGCTGGGCTCGCGCATCTAGCCAACGAGGATCCGCCGGGCCGCGCGCTCGACGGGCTTCGCGAGCGGTGCGCAGCGGCGCACGGGGAGGATCCGCGGCCCTGCGAGGGCGCGACCGACGCGGTCCAGATCGTCGACCAGGCCGGCGTGGCAGTCGCTGCGTGCCTGCTGCACGGCGCGGTACTGCTGGCCTCGCTCGACGGCGCGCGGGTTTACCCGCTCAACGGTCCCGAGGGTTCAGCGATCACCGTCTTCACCCAGGCGCAGACCCTTCCGCCGTTCGACTTCCTGTCTTCGGCGCACGTGTCTGGGCCGGGTGCCTGATGTCGATGTTGGACCAGATCGTCGGCGACGTGGACCAGATCCCGGCGGGCGTCTGGATGGGTGCCCTCGGCGCCAACGTGGTACTGACCATTGCAACCTGGTCCGTGGCGCGGCGCAGGTTGCGACCTGTCTCTTATACACATCTGACGCTGCCGACGACTTGAGAGCGGTGGTGTGGTGGGG
>JBKPCQ010000296.1:0-9684 GCA_046727455.1 Actinomycetota bacterium
AGATCAGTATCAATGTCTCGTGGGCTCGGAGATGTGTATAAGAGACAGGGAGGACTATCGTCGTCGCCGTGCATCTCTACGCCGCGTACGGCTCGAACCTCGACCCCGCTCGCATGCACGCCTACTGCCCGTACTCCCCGATGTTCGGCACCGGGTGGCTGGAGGGGTGGCGGTTGACCTTCGCCGGGGAGGCCGAGCTGGGCTGGGAGGGCGCGGTCTGCACGATCGTCGAGTCGCCCGGGGACCGGGTGTTCGTGGCGCTGTACGACGTCCACCCGCGCGACGCGGAGCAGCTCGACGAGGTCGAGGGCGTGACCTCGGGCACGTACCGCAAGCTGCACCTTCGGGTGGCCACGCTCGACGGCGACGTGACGGCGTGGGTGTACGTCTTCACCGGGTACGAGGGCGGGCTGCCCACGACCTGGTACCTGACCGAGATCGCCGCGGCGGCGGAGAAGGCCGGCGCGCCCGCCGACTACGTCAAGGCCCTGCGCACCCGGCCCGCCACCGCCTGAGATCACGTCCGGGCGGCGGCGCGCTGCGCGGCCTTGAGCCGCAGCCGGGCCTGGCGCAGGGTCAACTGTGCCTGCGCGTGGCGTTCCCGCAGGTCTTCGAGCTGCGCGGTCAGCTCGCTGAAGACGCGGGCCGCGTCCTGCTCGGCCTCCGTGGCGCGGCGCAGCTCCGCCTGGGCTTCCCTGGCCCGCGAACGCGCGGCTTCGGCCGCCTTATCGAGCGCATCCGAGGTGGCGCCGCGCGGCGCCGGCTCGGGCTCCCCGGCCGGCCGCCCACCGTCGATCACCCGCAGCCTCGGCCGGGGCGGCTCGCCGAACCCGGCGTAGTCGACCGCCTTGACCAGCGTGCCGGCGCGTACCGCCTCGGCGACCTCCGCCTCGGCCAGCGCCGCCGTGAGCGTCGCCTCGACCTCGGCCAGCGGCAGGTTCTCCCGCCCGGACCGGCCCTCCTCGCGGGCCAGCCGGCGGGCCTGGGCGACCAGCTCGCCGATCGCCGCGCGGCGCCGCACGGACAGCTCCCTCAGCTCCTCACCGCGCAGGTCGTGCTGGGCCGAGCGGAGCGCGGCGCCGAGGGACAGCAGCTCGTCGATCAGGTCGGTACGCCGCCGGGCCAGCAGGTTCACCAGCCACGCGGCCACCGTGGGCCGGCGCAGCTTGCCGATCGCGGTCGCGGTGGCCCGGTCGCCCACCCGCCGGGCCGCGGCCACCGCCTCGTCGCGGACCGCGACGAACTTCTCCGGCGGTACCTCGTACAGCCGCGCCACGATCTCGTCCGGTACCTCCACCATGCCTCTATCATCGCCGTCAGACCGACAGGGACTCCCCCGTGCCGAGGCGCCGGTACTCGGCACCGCCGAGCCGGTTCAGCAGCATGTGGAGCAGGCCGGCGAGGGCGTCGTTGGCCAGCGCGTCGTGCAGCGCGTAGGCGTGCCGGGGCCGGACCGCCCGGATGAAGTCGATCGACTCGGATGCCTTGAGCCAGGGCGCGGACACCGGTACGAACAGCGTGTCGACCTCGGCGTCGCCCGGAACGTCGAACGAGTCGCCGGGGTGGTACACGCGGCCGTCGATGAGGTATCCGAGGTTGGCGATCCTCGGGATGTCCGGGTGGATGACGGCGTGCTGGCCGCCGTACGCCCGGATCGCGAAGCCGGCCGCGTCGAACGTGTCGCCGGTGTTGACCGGGGTCGCCACGGAGGCGACGTCGCCGAGCTTCGGTACCACCTCGGGATGCGTGTAGATGCGCACCGCCGGCCGCTTCGCCAGCGCCTCGGTCAGCGCGTCGACGTCCAGGTGGTCGGCGTGCTCGTGGGTGATGAGGACGGCGTCGGCGCCGTCCAGCGCGGCCCGCTCCGAGAAGCTGCCCGGGTCGACGACGAGCACGCCGTCACCCTCGGCCCGCAGGCACGCGTGCGAGTACTTGGTCAGCAGCATGGTCGCTCCGTATCCGGCCCACGATGTATCCGGCCCGTCGCACAATCGTGATTCCATCGTCGCCAGTCTGCCGGAACCGGCGGTCCCGCGCCCGCCGTCCCATCCGCATGACACCCTCGATCTCCCGGCGGCGCCGCGGCGGCACGCGCGCCCGCGTGCTGGTCGGCGCCTGCGTCCTGGTCGGGCTCGCCCTCACCGCCGGCCTGGCCGGCTGCGGCCGGTCCGGCTCGGCCAACTCCTCGGGTGGCGCCGGCTCGGCGCCCCAGCCCGCCAACCAGGAGGCGAACAACCCGGCCCTCGCCCAGCGCCAAGGCGCGGCGGACGCGGCAGCACCCCAGGACAAGGCCGGGGGCGCGGCGCAGGGCCAGGCCGGAGCCGGCGGCGTCAAGCCGGCGCAGCTTCCCGCCATCCAGCGCAGCATCATCTACAACGGGACCATCACGGTCCGGGTGGACAACGTGAACAGCGCCGCCGACCAGCTCGTCGGGCTGGCGACCGGGGCCGGTGGGTTCGTCGGCGGCGACCAGCGCACCATCGACGCCGGCCGGTCGACAGCCACGCTGACCCTGCGGATCCCGGCGGACAAGTTCGGCAAGGCGCTGGACGACATCAGCCACCTCGGCAAGGAGCAGTCCCGGCAGGTGTCCACCCAGGACGTGACCGCCAACGTGGTCGACCTGGCCGCGCGGATCCAGGCGCAGCAGGCCAGCGTGGACCGGGTACGGGCGCTGCTGGCCAAGGCGCAGACGGTCGGCGAGGTCACCAGCGTGGAGAGCGAGCTGTCCCGGCGCGAGGCGGACCTGGAGTCGCTCAAGGGCCAGCAGCGCAGCCTCGAAGATCTGACCGCGCTGTCCACGATCGCGGTGACGCTGCTCGGTCCGGACGCGGTGAAGCCGGCGCCGAAGGCGGCGGAGGGCGGGTTCCTGGCCGGGCTGAAGAGCGGCTGGCACGCGTTCACCGCCTCGATCCGGGTGATCCTGACCGTGCTCGGCGCGGTGCTGCCGTTCCTGCTCGTCCTCGGGGTACCGGTCCTGCTGGTGTTCTGGTGGCTGCGCCGCCGGGCGCGGGCCGCCGCGGCCGCCCGGCCCGGACCGGCGACGGCTCAGCTCAGCTCGGCTACCGCCGCGCCGAAGGCCGGGTCCGAGGCGTAGTCGGCGTGCCCGCGCACGCGGGGGTACCCGGTGTCGGACGGGGGGATCGGGAAGCCGGCCGGATCGGCGCAGCGCCGGTCGCGGGCCGGCTCCCCGACCGGCCCGCCGATCGGGTCGGTGTCCCGCCACAGGTTCACCCACCGGCCCGGCACGCGCGCGCCGACGGCGGCGCGGGTGCCGGCGTTGACGTAGGCGGGGAACAGCCGGGCGTAGAGCCGGGTGAGGGGGCAGCCGTAGGTGAGCAGCGCCACACTGTCCAGTGTGGACGGTGGAAGCTGGAGCACCGTCGCCGCCACGAGTACCGAGCCCTGGCTGTGCCCGGACAGCACCACCGGGCCTTCCCGGACGAGCCAGGCGGTGCGCTTGGCCAGCTCGGGCACTGCCCGCTCGGCGTAGCACGGCGGGGCCAGCGGATGGGCGGCGCGCGGCCAGAAGGTACCGAGGTCCCACAGCACCCCGACGAGCCGCCGTACCGACTGCTCGCGGTACGCGCGGTAGCCCAGGGTCACCAGCCCGAGCGTGGCGAGGCCGATGAGGTACGTGCCGAGCGCCGTGGCGAACGCGATGACCGAACCGGCCGCGCTCCCGCGCGGCGCGAGGTCCACCGGCCCGAGCCCGGCGAGGGCGAGGACGGTGACCGCGATGGCCGCCACCGCCAGCGGGACGTACCACCACACGAGCAACTGTCCACTGTGGTCGGTCAGCCGGGCGTCGGCGACCGCGTTGTCGATCGACGCGGCCCGGGGCGGGTCGCCGGCCCGTTCGCCGGGGAAGTCGGCGTCGGTGACGTCGCGGGCCGCGGTACGCAGCCGGGGCAGCAGGAACCGCCAGGCACCGAGCGCGACCAGCAGCACGGCCACCACCGTGACGGTCATCCCGAGCGCCGACCACTGCAGGGCGGCGGGTGGCTGGAGCCGGGCCGCCGAGGTCCGGCCGACCGGGCTCGCCGACCGGTCGAGGAAGTCGGCGACCTGGAACGAGATGCCGGCGGTGAACGCCGCCGCCACGGCCAACCCGAGCGAGGCGCACACCGGGCCGGCGAGACCGGCGAGGTACTGTCCCGGCCCGCGCTGCCCGACCGCCACCGCCGCCAGTACCAGTAACAGCGCGATCTGTGCCGCGAAGAGCACGGTGACCGTCATCCCGTACCCCGGCAGGCCGCCGTGGGTCGGCCAGGCGGGGCGCGGCCACATCGCGTACCCCCAGGTGGCGACGGTCAGCAGCAGCGCGACGAGCCGCAGGCCGCCCGCGGCGCGCTGCGCCCACGGCGCCGGGCGGTCCCGATCGACCATCCCGGGCAGCATGACGGCGACCAGCCCGAGCAGCAGCACCAGACCGGCCAGGCCGGCCAGTACCCAGCCGGCGACCCACCCGTCGTGCGGCGCGAGCACGCCGAGCAGCACCGCGTCGAGCGTGCCGAACGCGAGCCCGATGTGCAGCGCGCGCAGCCGGCCGACGAGCGGCATGCCCCGCCAGAACCCGGGCGCGCCGAGCCCGTCACCGTCCACATCGGACGCCGGCTCGTACGCCTCGTACCGGCACCAGGTGCGCCGCCCGAGGTACCACAGCGCCGCGATCACCGCGATCGGCACCAGGGACAGCATCGCCAGCCGGCGCCCGGTCGGCGCGAAGAAGCCGTGGGTGAGGAAAGCGAGGTACGAACGGCTGGTGCCGCACGGGTTCCCGGGCATGGCGCACTGCCAGGCGACGAGGTCGACCGAGACGCCCGCCGACGCCAGCACCAGCGTGCCGGTCAGCGAGGCGGCGAACAGCCGGCACAGCGTGCGGTAGACCGCTCTGCTGGCGCCCGGCGGGCGCAACCACAGCGCCACGTTGGCGAGCATGAAAGGCAACAGCAGCAGCCACAGGGCTCGCGCCGCGCCGCCGGCGGTGAGGTTGCCCCAGCGGTACCCCTCCAGATGCGCCCCACCCGGGCCGGCGGTGTTGCCGTACTCCGGACGGGGCCGGAAGAACCCGGCGTCCGCGTCGCCGGCCACCTGTTCGATCAGCGGCCGGTTGAGCAGGCTCTCGGCCGGCGTGCCGCTGACCCCGTGCACGCGCAGCTCGGTCGCCATGCGCACACGGTACGGGGGCCGCGTGGCCGGGAAACTAGAGCGAACCGGTTGCCAGCGCGGCCAGCGCGGCGTGCACCATCACCCGGATGCCGTACCCGATCGACCGTTCGTCGACATCGAAGCGCGACTGGTGGATGTCGAAGTTCTCGACGGATCCCCGGATGCCGGTGCCGAGCCGGATCATCGCACCCGGTACCTGCTCCTGGTAGAAGGCGAAGTCCTCGCCGCCCATGCTCACCTCGGCCTCGACGACCCGGTCGGCGCCCAGCGCGGCGGCGGCCGCGCCGGCCACCACGGCGGTCGCCATCCGGTCGTTGATGACCGGCGGCACGCCCCGGGTGTAGGTGATGTCGACCTCGGCGCCGCTACCCGAGATGACGTCACGGATCAGGCTCGGTACCAGATCGGGCAGCTCCTGCCAGGCGTCGCGGCTCAGGACCCGCACGGTGCCCTTGGCCGCTCCCTCGATCGGGATCGCGTTGGCGGCGGTGCCGGCGTTGAGCATGCCGAACATCAGCGACACCCCGGCGCGCGGGTCGACCCGGCGGGCCAGGAGCGAGGGCACCTCGACGACCGCGCGACTCAGCGCGTACACCAGGTCGGCGGTCATGTGCGGCCGGGCGGTGTGTCCGCCGGGGCCGCTGACCCGGATCTCGACCATGTCGGCGGCGGCGGTGAGGGCACCGGTGCGTACCCCGACCAGCCCGGTCGGCAGTTGCGGGGCGCAGTGCAGGCCGAAGACCGAGCTGACGTCCTTGAGGCCACCGGCCGCGATCACCTCGGGCGAACCGGACGGGAAGACCTCCTCGGCCGGCTGGAACAGCAGCCGTACCCGCCCGGGCAGCTCACCCAGCTCGGCGAGCTGGGCCAGCGCCAGGCCGGTGCCGAGCAGGATGGTCGTGTGCACGTCGTGCCCGCAGGCGTGGCAGGCCCCGTCGATCGTGGACCGGTACGGGACGTCCTTGGTGTCCGGCAGCGGCAGCGCGTCGAGGTCGGCGCGCAGCGCCACGACCCGGTCACCCGAACCGACGTCGCACATCACCCCGTTGCCCTTGGGCAGGAACCGGGGGGACAGACCGGCCCCAGCGAGCTCGCGCGCGACCAGGCCGGCGGTCTCGAACTCCTGGCCGGACAGCTCCGGGTGGGCGTGGATGTGCCGGCGTACCGCGACCAGCTCCGCGCCCCGGGCGGCGAGCCAGCGGTCGAGCTGACCCGGCAGCGGATCGGCGCCTGGCGGAGTCTCCGGCCACGGCGCGCTCACCAAGGGTTCCGAGGCGGCGGCCTCGGTATCGGCGGAGATGCTCAGCGCACTGGTCACGGTCTCTACTTGATCTCGATAGGCGGGTAATAACTTGGACAGCCTAGACCCAGAATGGTGACGCTGCGCAATGTCATTCTTGTGCCTGGTAGATTGCGCAGTGTTACGAATCCCCTGGTGAGGGCGTGTGGAGACCGGAGATCCGGGGCGTGCGTCCGCATTCATCCCGGACACTGGCCTCACACCTCCTACAATGTGTGACGGTGCGGTTGGTCACGTTCAGCTAACGCTGATCCGCCGACCGGCGGCCAGCTTCACCCGAACTCGATCCTGATCGGCGCACATGCCGTGCGCCGATGGCGTCAGAACCGTTCAACCGCTTGGTACCGGCCCCACGTCTCGCGCAACGAGTGACACACCTCACCTACCGTCGCGCTTAGCCGCAGTGCCTCCCTCAACGGGTACAGCACGTTGCCGTTACCCGCCGCGGCTTGCCGCAAACGAGACAGTGCCTGCTCGACCGCGGGGGTGTCCCGCTCGGCGCGCAGTCGTGCCAACCGCTGCGCCTGCGCCGACTCGATCGCCGGGTCGACCCGCAGGGGCTGGTACGGCTCCTCCTCCGCCGTCGTGTAACGGTTGACCCCGACGACGACGCGCTCCCCCGCGTCGATCTCCTGGGCCACCCGGTACGCGCTGGCTTCGATCTCACGCTTCTGGAATCCGGCCTCGATCGCGTCGACTGAGGATCCGTGGTCGAACACCCGGCCCATGAGTTCCGTCGCGTCGCGCTCGAGCCGGTCGGTCAGCGCCTCGACCGCGTATGAGCCGGCGAACGGGTCGACGATCGCGGTCAGGTCGGTCTCGTAGGCGAGGACCTGCTGGGTGCGCAGGGCCAGTCTCGCCGCCTTCTCGCTCGGAAGAGCGATCGCTTCATCATAGGCGTTCGTGTGCAACGACTGGGTGCCGCCGAGTACCGCGCCCAGCGCCTGCACCGCCACCCGGATCAGGTTCACCTCGGGCTGCTGCGCGGTGAGCTGTACCCCGGCCGTCTGCGTGTGGAACCGCAGCATCCACGACCTGGGGTCTTTCGCGCCGAACTCCGCGCGCATCAGACGCGCCCACATCCGCCGCGCCGCGCGGAACTTCGCGATCTCCTCGACAAGTGTGGTACGCGCCACGAAGAAAAAGGACAGCCGGGGGGCGAAGTCGTCGACCGCCAGCCCGGCGGCGAGCGCCGCCCGGACGTAGTCCACGCCGTTGGCGAGGGTGAACGCGATCTCCTGTACCGGCGTCGCCCCGGCCTCCGCCATGTGGTACCCGGAGATGGAGATCGTGTTCCACCGGGGGATCTCTTTCCGGCAGTAGGCGAAGGTGTCGGCGACCAGCCGCAGCGAGGGCTTGGGCGGGAAGATGTACGTGCCCCGGGCGATGTACTCCTTGAGCACGTCGTTCTGGATCGTCCCGCCCAGCTTGTCGCCGGGTATCCCCTGCTCCTCGGCCACGAGCTGGTACAGCAGCAGCAGGATCGCGGCCGGCGCGTTGATGGTCATGCTGGTGGTGACCTTGTCCAGCGGGATCCCGTCGAAGAGCTGGCGCATGTCCTCGATCGAGTCGATGGCCACCCCGACCTTGCCCACCTCGCCGTGCGCGATCGGGTCGTCGGAGTCGTACCCCATCTGGGTCGGCAGGTCGAAGGCGACCGACAGGCCCATCGTGCCCGCCGCGAGGAGCTGGTGGTACCGCGCGTTGGACTCGGCGGCGGTGCCGAATCCGGCGTACTGGCGCATCGTCCACGGGCGCTGCGTGTACATCGTCGGGTACACGCCCCGGGTGTACGGGTACTCCCCCGGCTCGCCCTGCCACTCGGCGAGATCCTTCGGCAGGTCCTCCTGCCGGTAGACCGGTTGGAGTGGAAAGCCCGACTCCGCGCGCCGTTCTGTCATAGCCGGATCCTAGGGTGAACGAGCGATCAGGTCGGCACAAACGGGGTGAGGTCTCCGGCACAAGTTTGACCTCGGGTCGACCGAAGAGTCACCGCTCGTAGCAGGTAGCCCGATATGTGACCGTCAACTTCCCCTCGCGCGACCCAGCCAGCAAGATAGGGTGCGATGGTTCCCCTAGCGATGGTTCCCTTGGCGACGGATCCCCTAGCGACGGTTAGAAGCCAGTGACGACCCCGACCTCGACGTGGCACGGCGAACCCCAACCTCCCTCCCCGAGCCAGCGTGCCGTGCCCGGCACGGTGATCGGCGGCCGGTACCAGCTCCGCGCGGCGATCGGCCATGGCGGCATGGGTACCGTCTGGCAGGCCGCCGACAGCCTGCTGCGCCGCGACGTGGCGGTGAAGGAGGTGCTCCTCCCGCCCGGGATGGCGGCCGAGGACCGCACCGCCATGTACGAGCGGACCCTGCGCGAGGCGCGCGCCGCGGCGGCACTCTCGCACCCGAGCGTCGTCCAGGTGTATGACGTCGTCACCGAGGGCGGCCGGCCCTGGATCGTGATGGAACTGTTGCACGCGCGCAGCCTCGCCGACCTGATCATCTCGGACGGCCCGCTGGCGCCGCGCGCCGTCGCCAAGATCGGCGTGGCGCTGCTCGGCGCGCTGGAGGTCGCGCACGGCGCCGGGGTGCTGCACCGTGACGTCAAGCCGGCCAACGTGCTGATCTGCACCGACGGCCGGTGCGTGCTGACCGACTTCGGCGTCGCCCGGATGCCGTCGGAGACCAACCTCACCACGCCGGGCATGGTTCTCGGCTCGCCGCACTTCATCTCGCCCGAGCGGGCGGTCGGCGGCGCGTTCGGTCCGCCGAGCGACCTGTTCTCGCTCGGCGTGTCGCTGTTCACCGCCGTCGAGGGGCGGCCGCCGTTCGACCGGGGCGACCCGTTCGAGACGATGCGCGCGGTCGTCGAGGACCCGCCGGCCCGGCCGGTCCGCGCCGCCGCCCTGGCTCCGGTGCTGTACGGCCTGCTCGAAAAGAACCCGGACAAGCGCTGGGACGTCACCCGGGCCCGCCAGGTGCTCCGCGAGCTGCTCGCCGGCCCGCTGGCCAACCCCGCCGCGCATCACGTGACCGATCCGTACGCGGTGGTGCCGCCGGCTCCGGCGCCGGCCCCGCACGTCGCCGAGGCACCGACCGGCAAGATCGGCGGGCGGGCCATGCTCGCCCCCGGCGAGCTGCCGACCGACCGCCGGCAGCCGCCCGCGGCGCCCGTCGCGCCGGTCGCGGTGCCGCCCGCTGCCACGAGCCCCGGAC
>JBKPCQ010000297.1:0-8200 GCA_046727455.1 Actinomycetota bacterium
CCGCGGCGGCGGTCGGGGGGTGTGGCTTAAGGGGCCGCCGCGCCTGGTTTCGGTCCTGGGGTCCGAGAGGAGTTGGGGGTTCGAGCCCCCCCCCCCCCACCCGCCGCCCGCCCCCGGGACCGGGCTAGCTGACGACCGTGAACGGCTGCATCATGTCGTTGTCCTCGTGCTCGACGATGTGGCAGTGGTGCACGTAGGTCTGCGGCGCCGTCACCTCGTCGGGCAGGTCGAACTTGGCCCGGATTCTCGTGAAGTAGCCGGGGTTGGCCCTGGTCGTGTCCTTGAAGCCACGCTCCTCCGGATCGGCCGGCTCCTCCGGTCCGGTGGCGAACGGCGACGGATCGACGCCGCCGGGCACTCCGTTCGGGCCGGCGCCGACCGCCGCGACATAGGCGTTGACGTCGAACGGTGTGCGCCCCATCACCTGGTGGGTGACCAGGTGGGTGTGCATCGGGTGGGTGTCCCCGGTCAGGTTGACGTAGATCCAATCCTCCACGGTCCCGACGCGCGGCGCCTCGCCGAGGGCGCCGGCTTCGAAGCGCAGGCCGTTGACGGTGAGGAACCAGTTCGCGGTCTCCGCGCCGATCTCGTTGAGGGTGATGAACCGGGTGTTGACCGGAGCGGGTAGGTCCGCCTTCCGCCCGGGCAGGCTGGCCGGGATCGTGGTCGGGCCCGGCTGGGCGACGGTCGTGCCGACCCGGACCTGCATCACGGCGCTGAGCGACGGCGCGGGCGTCACCACCGGATGTTGCGGGTTGGCGTTCTTGAACGCGATGGTCTGCCCGGGTGAGCGCCGGAAGTCGACGAGCACGTCGGCGCGCTCGGCCGGGGCCAGCACCAGGTTCCTGACCGGTACCGGGACGTCCCACATGCCGCCTTCCGCGCCGATCTGCCACATCTGCACCCCACCCAGGCCCAGGTTGAGGATGCGGGCGTTGCAGCCGTTGAGGATGCGGAACCGGTACATCCGCGGCTCGACGTTCAGGTATGGCCAGGCCAAGCCGTTGACGAGCATGACGTCGCCGAAGTACTCCCCGATCCAGGTGCCCCCCGGGATGTCGGTGGTCGGGTACAGGAACGTGCCGTCGGGGTTGAACTGCCGGTCCTGGATCACCAGCGGGATCTCGTACGCCCCGCCGGGGATGTTGGCCGGGTTGGGCTCTTCGCCGGTGTCGTTGTCGTCGTGGAGGATGTAGGCGGCGGCCAGGCCGGCGAACACGTTGAGCCGGGTGGCGCCCAGGCCGTGGTCGTGGAACCACATCAGGGCCGCCGGGTTCTGCGGCGCCTGATTGTAGTAGTACACGTTCTGCGTCTCACCGGGGCCGAACCCGTCGGGCGTGATCGCCGGGTTCCCGTCGCTGTCGGCCGCGACGAAGGCGCCGTGCAGGTGGGTCATCAGCCGGACCTGGTTGCCTAGCGGGGTCAGCCTGGTGTCGACCGGGATCCAGGCCGGGTACGTCGCCGGCAGTCCGTTGGTGAAGGTCATCGTGACCGGGGTACCGGTCCGCCCGACGACGGCCATGCCGAACGAGCCGGCCTGTCCGCCCAGGCCCGAGCCGTCGTCGTAGGCCCAGAACGGCGTCGGCGGGAGATCGGGGTGTAACTTGCGGCTGATCCCGGTCTGGGTGAACGAGTAATGGTTGGCGGCGCTCGGAGCGGCCACCACGATACCGGCACCGGGCTGCGGTACCGCCTGGACGTACTTGGCGAGCTTGCCGCCCATCGCGCCGTACGCCGCTTGTGACCTGACGCTCCACGGGATCGCCATTGCCGCGCCCGCGCCGAGACCGTAGCCGAGCAGTCGGCGACGGGAGATCCGTTGCATGTGAACCAGCCCCCTTGGTTGGAGATACACCTCCTGTTTTTCATCCGGAACTGGGACCACACAGAGTCGACCGACCCATCCGGCCGGGGCCTCTGGTACGCGAGCCGCGTCACACCAGCGTGACCCCGTCGCCGAGCCGAGCCGCCTGACCGACCCGGTACCGGTTGCGTTCTGCATGGAAAATTACATAGCATCGCGGTATGCATGAAGAGATGCTGGCGCTGTTCGACGGGGTACGGCTCACCCCGGCCCAGCGCCGCATCGCCCAGTGCCTGCTCGATCGGGGTCCCCGCGCGGCATACCTGTCGAGCGGCGAGGTCGCCGAGCTGGCCCGGGTCAGCCAGCCGTCGGTGACCCGGTTCGCGAACGCGCTGGGCTACGACGGCTACCCGGCGCTGCGCCGAGCCCTGCGCAGCCTCGACGCCGGCCCCGGCGGACACTCCGACGACGTGAACGAGCTGCAGCACGCGGTGCGCAGCGAGCGGGACATCCTCGCCGGACTGGCCGACCGGCTGGCCGACGGCAGCACCGACCGGGCGGCCGTCGCCGAGGCCGGGAAGCTGCTCGCCGGTACCCGTCCGCTGCCCGTGCTCGGGCTCCGCTCGGCCGCGCCACTGGCCGGGTACTTCGGCTACTTCGCGGCCAAGGTCCATCCCGACGTGCGGGTGCTGGACCACGGCGGCAGCGTGCTGGCCGACCGGCTGGAACAGGCCCGCGCGGCCGGCGCGACCGCGCTGCTCGCGGTCATCCTTCCCCGGTACCCGAAGGAAGCGCTGGACGCCCTGCGCGACGCCCGCGACGCCGGCCTGGCCACCGTCGTGCTCACCGACTCGCCGGTGGGTCCGGCGGCGCGGGCCGGCGACGTGGCGCTGACCGCGCCGGTCGGCTCGCGCCTGGTCTTCGATCTGCACACCGGGCCGATGGCGCTGGCGATGGTACTGCTGCAGGCGATGTGTGACGCGGTGCCGGCACAGACGCTGGCCCGGTTGGAGGAGTTCGAGGTTTCGGCCGCGCGGCGCGGCGTGTTCGTGGCCTGAGCGTGGCCTGCTTCGTGGCCTGAGGAGTCGACGATGGAGACGATCCGAGCACCCAGAGGTACCGCGCTCACCACGCGCGGCTGGCCGCAGGAGGCGGCGCTGCGGATGCTGTGCAACAACCTCGATCCCGACGTGGCCGAGCGCCCGCAGGACCTCGTCGTGTACGGCGGCACCGGCAAGGCGGCCCGGGACTGGCCGTCCTTCCACGCCCTCGTCCGTACCCTGACCACCCTCGCCGGCGACGAGACGATGCTCGTGCAGTCGGGGCGGCCGGTCGGGGTGTTCCGCACCCACGAGTGGGCGCCGCGCGTGCTCATCGCGAACGCGAACCTGGTCGGCGAGTGGTCCACGTGGCCGGAGTTCCGGCGCCTGGAGAAGCTCGGCCTGACCATGTACGGGCAGATGACCGCCGGCTCCTGGATCTACATCGGCACGCAGGGCATCCTGCAGGGCACGTACGAGACGTTCGCGGCCGTCGCGGCCAAGCGGTTCGGCGGGTCGCTGGCCGGGACGCTCACGCTGACCGCCGGCTGCGGCGGGATGGGCGGCGCGCAGCCGCTCGCGGTCACCATGAACGGCGGTGCCTGCCTCATCGTCGACGTGGATCCGGCGCGGCTGCACCGGCGCGTCGAGACCCGGTACCTGGACATCGTCGCGGACTCCCTCGACGCGGGCCTGGAGCTGGTCCTGCGGGCCAAGCGGGACCGCGCGCCGCTGTCGGTCGGCGTCGTCGGCAACGCCGCGACCGTGGTACCCGAACTGCTGCGCCGGGGCACGCCGGTCGACGTCGTCACCGACCAGACCTCGGCGCACGACCCGCTGTCGTACGTGCCCGAGGGCGTCGACGTCGCCGACGCGGCGGCGTTCGCGGCGGACAAGCCGGAGGAGTACACCGAACGGGCGCGCGCCTCGATGGCCCGCCACGTCGAGGCGATGGTCGGCTTCCTGGACGCGGGCGCCGAGGTCTTCGACTACGGCAACTCCATCCGGAGCGAGGCGCGGCTGGGCGGCTTCCCGCGGGCGTTCGCGTTCCCCGGCTTCGTACCGGCCTACATCCGGCCGCTGTTCTGCGCGGGCAAGGGTCCGTTCCGGTGGGCCGCGCTGTCCGGCGATCCCGACGACATCGCCACCACCGACCGGGCCGTCCTGGAGCTGTTCCCGGACAACGAACCGCTCGCCCGGTGGATCCGGATGGCCGGCGAACGGGTGGCGTTCCAGGGGCTTCCGGCGCGGATCTGCTGGCTCGGGTACGGCGAGCGGGACGAGGCCGGGCTGTGCTTCAACGACCTCGTCGCCAGTGGCGAGGTGCGCGCCCCGATCGTCATCGGGCGGGACCACCTCGACTGCGGCTCGGTCGCCTCGCCGTACCGGGAGACCGAGGCGATGGCCGACGGCTCCGACGCGATCGCCGACTGGCCGCTGCTGAACGCCCTGGTGAACACGGCATCCGGCGCGTCCTGGGTGTCCATCCACAACGGCGGCGGGGTCGGCATCGGCCGCTCGCTGCACGCCGGTCAGGTGACCGTGGCCGACGGCACCGCGCTGGCCGCGGAGAAGATCGAGCGGGTGCTGACCAACGACCCGGGCATGGGCGTCATCCGCCACGTGGACGCCGGCTACGAGGCCGCCGACCGGGTGGCCGCCGCGGAAGGCGTACGCATCCCGATGCGGGAGGGCGTATGACGAGTCCGGACCGCTTCGCCGCGCTGTGGGGCTCGCTCGCGCCGATCGGGCACACCCCGCACGGATACCACCGGCTGTCCTGGACCTATCCCGAACTGGCCTGCCGGGAGTGGTTCGCCGAGGAGGCGGCCGACCGGGGGCTCGCGGTGGAGACCGACGGCAACGGCAACCTGTGGGCCTGGCTGGGCGATCCGGCGGCCGGCGACGCGGTGGTCACCGGGTCGCACTTCGACTCGGTACCGGGTGGCGGCGGGTACGACGGGCCGCTGGGCATCGTGTCGGCGTTCCTCGCCCTGGACACGCTCACGGAGCGCGGGTACACGCCCCGCCGGCCGATCGGCGTCGCCGCGTTCACCGAGGAGGAGGGCTCCCGGTTCGGCGTGGCCTGCCTGGGTTCCCGGCTACTGACCGGCGCGCTCGACCCGGAGCGCGCCGCCACGCTGCGCGACCGCGACGGCGTCCCGCTCGTCGAGGCGATGAATTCGGCCGGCGTGGAGCCCTCGCGGCTCGGCCCGGATCCCTCCCGGCTCGGCCGGATCGGCGCGTTCGTCGAGCTGCACATCGAGCAGGGCCGCGCGCTGTCCGCGCCGGTCGGCGTGGCGAGCGCGATCTGGCCGCACGGGCGGTGGCGGCTGGACTTCACCGGTACCGGCAACCACGCCGGTACCACCCGGATGGCCGAGCGGCGCGACCCGATGCTCACGTTCGCGTCCTCGGTCCTGGCCGCGAACAAGGAGGCCCGGCTGCACGACGCGGTAGCCACGGTCGGCCGGGTGAGCGTGGAACCCAACGCCACCAACGCGATCCCGTCCCGGGTGACGGCCTGGCTGGACGCCCGCGCCGCCGAACAGTCCACAGTGGACTCGCTGGTCTCGGCCATCGAGGTTCGGGTCACCGAACGGGCGTCGCGCGATGGCACCCGACTCTCGATCAGCCCCGAGTCGGTCTCGCCGGTGGTCGAGTTCCACACCGGGCTGCGCGACCGGATCGCCGCGCTCCTCGGCGGCGCGCCGGTTCTCCCGACCGGCGCGGGCCACGACGCGGGGGTCATGGCCGGGCACGTACCCACCGCCATGCTGTTCGTCCGCAACCCGAGCGGAGTGTCCCACGCGCCCGAGGAGTCGGCCACCGACATGGACTGCGCGGCCGGCGTCGAGGCGCTCGCGGCGGTACTGGAGGACCTGACGTGCCGGTGACGCGCTACCACGCGGAGTACGCCTGGCTGGGCGGCGGGTCCCCGGCACGGGACGTGGCCATCGAGGTTTCCGGCGGCGTCTTCGGCTCGGTGACGCCGGATTCACCGCCGGGCGGGACGCGGCTCGCCGGGCTGACGCTGCCCGGCCTCGCCAACGTCCACTCGCACGCCTTCCACCGGGCGCTCCGGGGCCGCACCCACACCGGCGGAGGTACCTTCTGGACCTGGCGGGACCGGATGTACGAGGTCGCCGACCGGCTGGACCCCGACTCGTACCACCGGCTCGCCCGCGCGGTCTACGGCGAGATGGTGCTCGCCGGCATCACCTGCGTCGGCGAGTTCCACTACCTGCACCACGCGCGCGGCGGCGCCCGGTACGCCGACCCGAACGCGATGGGCCACGCGCTGCTCGCCGCCGCCCGGGACGCCGGCATCCGGATCACCCTCCTCGACACGCTGTACCTGTCGTCCACAGTGGACGGTAAGCCGCTCGAAGGCGTGCAGCGGCGCTTCGGGGACAACTCAGTCAACGAATGGGCGAAGCGGATCGACGGCATCCGGGCCGAGGAGCACGCGCGGATCGGGTTCGCGGCGCATTCGGTACGCGCGGTACCGGCCGCCGCGCTGGCGGTACTGCACCCCGGCCGCGGGCCGTTCCACGTGCACCTGTCCGAGCAGCGGGCGGAGAACGATGCCTGCCAGGCGTGGTACGGCTGCTCGCCGACCGAGTTCCTGGACCGCAGCGGGCTGCTCGGGCCGAACACCACCGCGATCCACGCCACGCACCTGTCGGCCGATGACGTGAAGCGGCTCGGCACCACCGGTACCGGCGTCTGCTTCTGCCCCACCACGGAGCGGGAGCTGGCCGACGGCATCGGCCCCGCGCGGGCGCTGGCCGACGCGGGCGTTGAGCTGTGCCTGGGCAGCGACTCCCACGCGGTCGTCGACCTGTTCGAGGAGGCGCGCGCGGTGGAGCTGAACGAACGGCTGCGCACCGAACGGCGCGGCAACTTCACCCCGGCGGCCCTCCTCGGCGCGGCCACGACCGCCGGCCACGCCGCGCTCGGCTGGCCGGACGCCGGCCGGATCGCCCCCGGGTACCGCGCCGACCTGGTCACCGTCGACCTCGCCAGCGTGCGTACCGCCGGCACGGAACCCCTGGCCGGCGCGGTCTTCGCGGCGAGCGCCACCGACGTCACCCACGTCCTCGTGGATGGCCGGCCGGTGGTGACCGACCGGCGCCACCGCGACCTGGATGTGGCCCACGAGTTGCGGGCGGTCCTATGAGTAGCCTCCTGGTCACCAACATCGGCGAGCTGACCACGCACGGTCCACAAGGGACGGTGCAGCACGCCTCGCTCATCGTCGACGAGAGCCGGGTCGCGTGGATCGGCGGGGAGAGCCACCAGCCGCCCACCGACGCGCGGCTGGACGTCGAGGGTCGCGCGGTCATCCCGGGCTTCGTGGACAGCCACGCGCACCTGGTGTTCGCCGGGTCGCGGGCGGTCGAGTTCGCCGCGCGGATGGCCGGCGAACCCTATACCGGGGGTGGCATCCGCACCACGGTGGCGGCGACGCGGGCGGCCACCGACGGGGCGCTGCGCGCCAAGGTGGCACGGCTGGTCGCCGAGGCCGCCCGTCAGGGCACCACGACCATCGAGATCAAGAGCGGGTACGGACTCACCGTCGAGGACGAGGTGCGGTCGCTGCGCATCGCGGCGGAGTTCACGCCGGAGACCACGTTCCTCGGCGCGCACGTCGTGCCCGAGGGCGTCGAACCCGACGCGTACGTCCGGCTGGTCTGCGGCCCGATGCTCGCCGCCGCCCGGCCGCACGCCCGGTGGGTCGACGTGTTCTGCGAGCGCGGCGCGTTCGATCCCGAGCAGTCCCGGGAGGTCCTCCGGGCCGGCACGGCAGCCGGGCTCGGGGCGCGGATCCACGCCAACCAGCTCGGGCCGGGCGAGGGAATCCAGATCGCCGTCGAGTGCGGCGCGGCCAGCGCCGACCACTGCACGCACCTGTCCGGCGCCGACGTCAAGGCGCTCGCGGACTCGCGGACGGTCGCGACGCTGCTGCCCGGCGCCGAGTTCTCCACCCGCTCGCCGTACCCGGACGCCCGCGCGCTGCTCGACGCCGGCGTCACGGTCGCGCTGGCGACCGACTGCAACCCCGGCACGTCGTACACCACCTCGATGCCGTTCTGCATCGCGCTCGCGGTGCGGGAGATGCGGATGACGCCGGCCGAGGCGCTGTGGGCCGCCACGGTCGGCGGCGCCCGCGCGCTGCGCCGCGACGACGTCGGGCACCTGTCCGTCGGCGCCCGCGCCGACCTGACCGTCCTCGACGCGCCCAGCTTCCTGCACCTGGCCTACCGGCCCGGGGTACCCCTGGTCCACACCGTCCTGCGCAACGGAGAACCGACATGCACACCGTGACCGTCCAACCGACCGGCGTCAGCCC
>JBKPCQ010000298.1:0-30491 GCA_046727455.1 Actinomycetota bacterium
GCGTAGTACGCCTCCAGGTGCTCCTGGTTGTTCCACATGAACGTAGCGACCCGGTCGCCCGGTCCCACGCCCAGCACGTGCAGCGCGTGCGCCAGGCGGGCGGTGTTCGCGCCGACCTGCGCGTAGGTCGCGTGCCGGAACCCGCCCGGCACAGCGGTGGCGACCTGTGAGTCGCCGTGCACCGACGTACCGTGCTCGAGGAGCCGGCGGACTTCGAGCGGTACGTCCTGCATCGTGCTGAGCATGGCTGCCTCCCCGGCAATCGGGGCCCGGGCCCGCGAGCGCGGACCCGGGCCGGGGGTCACTTCTGGTATTCGAGGGCGAAGTCGTCCGCGGCCAGGTCCTGCACCTGGGCCAGGCCGCCCTCGGCGGTCGCGTCGGGTTTGAGCACGCGGGTCTGGCGGGACGGGATCCCGCCGGATTTGCTGAGGTCGAGCGCGGGCAGCAGCCCTTCGGTGTCCACCTTGTCGCCCAGGCCGTGGTACGCGGCCACCAGGCCGGCGCGGGTCAGGTCGCCCTTCTTGCAGGCGGCCTCGATGGTCTGCGCGAGCACGACCTGCTGGGCGTACCCGAACATGACGAAGGCGCTCTTCGGCTCCTTCGGGTACGCGGCGGTGAAGCCCTCCCGCACCTTGGTCGGGCCGGGCAGCGTCGAGTTGAACGGCGCCACCGACGAGACCGCGACGTAGTTCTTCGCGGCCAGCGCCGCCACCGCGGGCGCGAGCAGCGGCGCGCCGAAGCTCGGGTTCGAGCCGACGAACGGCACGGTCAGCCCGGCCGCCTGGGCGACCTGCAGCGCGTTGCTGCTCTGCGCGGACGAGGTGGTCAGCAGGATCGCCTTGACGCCGGCCGACTTCAGCGCGGTGATGGCGGAGGTGAGGTCGGTGTCCGCCGGCTTGATCTTCTGCTCGACGAGCGTCAGCCCGTACTTGTCGGCGGCGGCCTTGCTGCCGGCAAGCGCGTTCTCGCCGTACGCGCCCTCGTGGTAGATGTGGCCGATCTTGTCGCCCTTGGCCAGGCCCTTGTTCTTCACGAGGTACCCGACGCCGTTGATCATCTCGACGTCGTACGTGGTGCCGATGATCATGATGTCCTTGTGGGCCAGCAGGTCCGAGCCGAACGAGGCGGCCATCGTCGGCATCCCGTCCGCCTCGATGTCCTTCAGCTCGCCCGCGATGATCGGGGTACCCAGCAACTCGTCCAGTGCCAGTACCTTGTCCTTGACCTCGGCGTACGCGGCCGACGCGCCGGTCGTCGAGTACTTGTGGTCCTTGGTGACGAACTCGACCTTGCGGTCGCAGACCTTGCCCTTCGCGTTCCAGAAGAGCGTGCGGCCCTGCTCGATGCCCAGCCCGGCGGCCTTGAACGGGCCGGTCCGGTCGGTCAGTACGCCCAGCGTGATGGTGTCGGCGGTGACACCCACGTCGGTCTTGAGCGCGCCGCCCCCGGACGGGGCGGGGCTCGCGGTGTCGGTCTTCGTGGAGCAGGCGCCGGCGGCCAGCAGGACGGCGGCGGTGAGGACGGCGGTCAGGCGACCGGGTCTTGACATACATGTCTCCTTCGGACGGGTGACTTTTCAGCGACCCCGCCGGACCAGCCGGTTGCCGAGGGCGGCGAGCCCGCCCGGTTCGACGAGGAGCAGGAGGATCAGCACGCCCCCGTAGGCGAACTGGGCGGCCACGAACGGGTCGATCCCACCCGACCCGATGGACGAGGAGGACGCGATGCCGGGCAGGTACTCGGCGTACCGGTCGAGCAGGCGCGGCAGGCAGATCACGAAGACGGCGCCGGCGATCGTGCCGGCCGCCGAGCCGGCGCCGCCGATGACCACCATCGCGAGGTACTCGATGGCGAGGGTCACCCCGAACCCGTCCGGCACGATCCGGCCCAGGACCAGCGCGAGCAGGACCCCGCCCAGGCCGGCGTACATCGACGAGACCACGAAGGCGTACGCCTTGTAGCGGGTCACCGGCACGCCGAGGATCCCGGCCATCAGGTCCCGGTCGCGCACCGCCCGCAGGGCCCGGCCGGGCCGGGCGCGCACGAGGTTGCGGAAGTAGAGGTACCCGGCGACGAGGATCGCCAGGGCGAGGTACCACAGCTTCTCCTCCTTGCCGAACGGCACCCCGAGCACGAGGAGCTTCTGCCCGGGTACCCGGTCGAAGACGAAGCCGGGCAGGGCGAAAGGCGGTACGTTGCGGCCGTGCGCGCCGCCGGTCAGCGTCTCGGCGTTGTCGAGCACGTGCAGCCCGAGGAAGACCAGGCCGAGCGAGGCGACGCCGAGGTAGATCCCGCGCAGCCGGGCGGAGATGGGGCTGAACATCAGCCCGGCGATGCCGGCGAGCACGACGGCGAGCACCAGCGCGACGGCCGGCGGCAGGCCCAGCCCGTCCGGCTCGGCCGCCAGGTACGTGTACCCGTACGCGCCGACCGCGGCGAAGAACGAGTGTCCCAGGGAGAGCTGCCCGGCCTGGCCCATCAGCAGGCTGAGACCGAGCGCGGCCACCGCCGCGGCGGATGCGAACAGCCCCATCCGCAGCCACGAGCTGTCGACGTAGAACGGGAGTACCAGCGCGACAGCCAGCAGCACGCCAGCGGCGACCGCGCCCGGCCGTGGTCGCCGGGCCGGCGCCCGCACCGCGTCGGTGTGGCGCCCGCCGGGCGTCGGGCCCGGCTCGGCGACGGTCAGGGCCGTTCCGGGTTCAGACACGGTGCAGCTCCTTCGTGCCGAAGAGACCGGACGGGCGGATCAGCAGGACGACGACCATGACCACGTACGGCATGACCGCGTAGAAGCCCTGGCCGAGCAGGGACAGCTCGTCCGCGTACCCCTGGGTCAGGCTCTCCGCGACGCCGACCAGCAGGCCGCCCACCACCGCGCCGCCGGTCGAGTCGAGCCCGCCGATGATGGCCGCGGGGAAGGCGGACAGCGCGATGACGGAGGTGGTCGGGGTCAGCCCGGGGTACGGCGACACGCTGAGGAACAGCCCGGCGACCGCGGCCAGCGCCCCGGCCAGTACCCACGCGGTGGCGGCCACCCGCCCCCGGCGCACGCCCATCAGCGCGGCCGTGCCCGGGTCCTCGGCGGTCGCCCGCATCGCCACGCCCCAGATGGAGAACCGGAACCAGGCGAAGAAACCGCCGATCAGCACCAGGCTCACCACCAGCGCGGCGATCCGGGTCACCGGGATGGTCAACCCCAGCGGGTGTACCGCCGTCCCGCCCCACGGGTCGCCCATCGGCAGCGCTTCCGCCGCCCCGAACCGCCGGCCGATCTCGGTCTCCAGCACCAGGTCCACGCCGATCGTGAGGATGCTGATCGCGATCACCGAGCGGGCCGCCATCCGGCCCACCAGGCCTCGCTGGATGAGCAGCGCGAGCAGCGCGGCGGCGGCGACGCCGACCAGCACCGCCACGAGGAACCGCGGTACCGCCCCGGAGACGGGCAGCCCGCCGTCGGCGGCCGCGCACCGCGCTGTCACGTACGCGCCGACGACGAGCAGCCCCGGGTGGGCGAAGTTGACCACGCCCGTGGCCTTGAAGACGAGAACGAAGCCGAGGGCGAGCAGCGCGTACACCGCGCCCAACGCCACGCCGGCGACGAGCAGTTGGACGAATGTTGTCACTCTGCCTCTCCCAGGTAGGCCCGCTGCACCTCGGGGTCGCGCTGGATCTCCGCCGGGGTACCGTCGGCGATCCGCCGGCCGAAGTCGAGGACGGTGATCCGGTCGGCGATGCCCATCACCAGGCCCATGTCGTGCTCGACGAGCAGGACCGGGATGGAAAGCGCGGCCCGGATGTCGCGGATCAGGTGGCCGACCACCGCCGTCTCGTGGGCGTTCATCCCGGCGGCCGGCTCGTCGAGCAGCAGCAGGGACGGCTCGACGCACAGCGCGCGGGCGATCTCGACGCGCTTCTGGTCGCCGTACGACAGCGACCCGGCCGGGGTGTCGAACAGCGCGCCGAGCCCGACGAAGTCGGCGATCTCCCGGACCCGCGCGCGGTGCCGGCGCTCCTCGCGCCGGGCGGTGGGCAGGCGCAGCGGCGCGGTCAGGAAACCTGCCCGGGTCAGGTGGTGCCGGCCGAGCATCAGGTTCTCGCCGACCGTCTCGCCGGCGAGCAGGGCGATGTTCTGGAAGGTACGGGCGACGCCGAGCCCGGCGATGCGGTGCGGCCGAAGCCGGGTCAGGTCGGTACCTTGGAACGTCACCGCCCCGCTCGCCGGCCGGTACGCCCCCGAAACGACATTGAACAAGGTGGACTTGCCGGCGCCGTTGGGCCCGATGACCGCGTGCACCGCGCGGGGCGCGACCGTGAACGACACGCCGGACAACGCGGTGACCCCGGCGAAGCGCACGGTCACGGAGTCGATGGAAAGCGCGCGCGCCGCGAGGTCCGTGTCCACCGGCGTCACCGTGTCCACCGGCGTCCCAGCGTCCACCGGCGTCCCAGCGTCCACCGGCGTCACCGCGTCCACCGGCTCAGCGCCGGCCGGTGGCCGTCGGTCGCCAGCTCCCGGTCGACCTCGGACTCGATGTCCCGGCCGAGGTACAGCTCCCGTACCGTGTCGTCGGCGGCCAGCTCGGCCGCCGGCCCGGACAGGCTGACCTCGCCGGTGGTCAGCACGTACGCGCTGCTGGCCACGGACAACGCCATCGCCGCGTTCTGCTCGACCAGTACCACGCTGGTACCCCTCTGGTTGATCTCGCGGACCACCTGACCGACCTGGGTGACCACCTGCGGCGCCAGGCCGAGCGACGGCTCGTCGAGCAGCAGCAGCCGGGGACCGGACATCAGCGCCCGGCCGATGGCGAGCATCTGCTGCTGGCCGCCGGACAGCAGGCCGGCTCGCTCGCCGCGCCGGTCGTAGAGGATGGGGAACAGCTCGTACACCTGTAATCGGGCGCGGGTACGGGCGGCGGCCTGGCGCACCTTGAACCCGCCGATGCGCAGGTTCTCCGCGACGGTCAGCCGCTCGAAGATGCGCCGCCCCTCGGGCGCCTGCACGATACCGGCCGACACGATGGCGGCGGGCGACCTGCCGACGAGAGACCGGCCGCCGAACTCGACGGCGCCCGCCTCGACCGTCCCGCCGTGCTCGCCGAGTACGCCGGAGACGGCCCGCAGCAGCGTGGTCTTGCCCGCCCCGTTGCTGCCGAGTACGGCGACCACGGCGCCGCCGGGCACGTCCAGGGAAATGTCGCGCAGCGCGAGCACCGGCCCGTACCGGACCCGCAGGCCACGTATCGTCAGCATCGACCCTCCCGCCAACCGGATGGCAGAGCAGCCTGCGCCCGGCTCCCACGATCGGCAAGCTGCACCTGGAGATCTCTGTCCGGAGGTCTCCAGGTGGATATGGACCGAACGGCTGACATGCGCGAACATGGAGCCCCATGACGGAGCCACCACCGTTACCCGACGCGCTGCTCGCGCTGGATGCCGAGTATGCCGAGATCCTCGGCCTGCTCGACCGTTCGGCTGCGGTCGAGCGGATGGTGGCGACCGTTCCGGAGCTGGTCGGGGTCAGCATGGCCTGGGTCGGCGAGCCGGACGGCGACGACCGCCTCATCCTCGGCAAATCCGTTCACACCCCGAACGGTCTCGTCAACGGCCTCGTCGTCCCGAGCGGGGTGGGGCTGGGCGGCAAGGTCCTGCTGGCCCGCAAGCCGCTGTGGGTCCGCGACTACCTCACGTCGCGCGACATCACCCACCACTTCCGGTCGCTGGCCACGATCGAGGGCATGCACGCGATGATCGCGGTACCGATCATCCACGACGGCCGCCTGCTCGGCGTGCTCTACGGGGCCAACTTCGAGGAGACCGACTTCGGCGACCGCACCGCCCAGGCGCTGGAACAGGTCGCCACCCGGACCGCCGCCGCCCAGATCGTCGCCGAGCGGGCCCGCCACGCGGCCGAGGTCGCTGTGCACGAGGAGCGCCGCCGGGTGGCGCTGGAACTGCACGACACGGTCGGGGCCATGCTGTTCACGATGGGCGCGGGGATCCGCCGGCTGGGCGAGGAGCCCGGCCTGGACGAGACGGTACGGGCCCGGCTCGGCGCGATCGAGCGGCAGGCGGTCGAGGCCGCAGCGGCGCTGCGCGGCTCGCTGCGGGTGCTGTCCGCACCGCCCGAGCAGGTCGCCCTCGGGGTGGCGCTACGGGAGCACTGTACGGCGTTCCAGGAGCGCACCGGTACCTCCGCCCGGATGATCACGCTGACCGAGCTGCCGGTGCTGCCCGGCTCCCGGATGGCCGCGCTCGCCTGCGCGGCCCGGGAGGCGCTGCTCAACGTCGAGAAGCACGCCGAGGCGCAGTCCGTCGTGGTGACGGTGTTCGCCCACCGGAACGGGGTGGCGGTCACCGTCTCCGACGACGGCCGGGGGGTCGCCGCCGACCGGTTGTCCGGCGGCGGGCTCGGCCTGCCCGCCACGGCGGACCGGCTGGCCCGGGTGGGCGGCACGCTGACCATCGCCGGTAACGACGACGGCGGGGTGACGTTCCAGGCATGGGTACCGGCGTGATCCGCGTCCTCGTGGTCGACGACCACCCCATCGTGCTGGACGGTGTGGCCCTGGCGTTGCAGCGCACCTCGTTCCTGGAACTCGCCGGCTACGCCCGTAGCGGGCGGGAGGCGATCGACGCGGTGGCCCGGTTCCGCCCCGACGTCGTCCTGCTCGACCTGCGCCTGCCCGACATGCTGGCACCGGAGACGATCCACCAGATCGCGGCCGTCGCGCCCGGCGTGAAGGTGGTTATCTTCACCGCGTACCCCGAGCACGCCGCGCTGGCCGACGCGCTGGCCGCCGGCGCCCACGGGGTGCTCCTGAAGGACACCGAGCGCGGCGACCTGGTGGACGTGATCCGGCGGGTGGCGGCCGGCGAGCGGGTGGTCTCGGTGGACCTGCAGGGCGACGGCGGGGTACTGCTCAACCGCAAGCTGCGCGAGCACGGCCTGACCCGCCGGGAGTACGAGATCCTGCGGCATGTGGCGATGGGCGAGACCAACCCGGAGATCGCCTCGGCCCTCGGGCTGACCCGCAACACCGTGAAGACGTACCTGCAACGCACGCTGGAGAAGCTCGGCGCGCGCAACCGGGTCGAGGCGCTCAGCCGCGCCAACCAGCTCGGCATCCTCTGACGGGATCGGTGTTCCTCAGTTGGCCGGTACCACGTCGGTGGGCCGCTGCACCTTCACCTCGACGCCGTAGTCGAACAGCTCCAGCGTCGCGGTCATCGCGCCGGTGTCGGGCCGGCCCTTCGCCGTCGACCGCCACGTGCTCATGAGCACCACCTTCCCGATCCGGCCGTCGGCGTTGAGCGTGGTTGCGTTGGTCCAGTAGTGAGATCCTGGACTACGCGTGTTTGCGGGACGCCGGTCTCCCCGTCAGGCGGGAGACGTCGGACGTCTTTCGGGCGGAATCTCCTGACGTGTCGGATCGCTGGTTCGCAGCAGGCGATCCCCGCCTTGACACATCCGACCACCGATGCTTACCTGGCATCGACGTATGTCCATAGAGATCACCCGTGAGGTGACAGATGAAGCGTTCCCGGCTCGCGTTCCTGGCGGTACTCACCGGATCGGGTCTCGTCCTCGCGCCGCTCACCCCGGGTAACGCCGCACCCGTGGACCGGCCGTGGATGAACAAGGCCCTCCCACCGGACCAGCGCGCCGCGCTGCTCGTCAAGGCGATGACGCTGGACGAGAAGGTCCTGGAGATCCACATGCTGGACACCCCGGCGCACCCGCGCGAGGTGGCCGGCGTCTCCCGCCTCGGCATCCCGGTCTTCAAGATCAGCAATGGTCCGGCCGGCGCCGGTCCGGGGGACAGCTCCAGCGCGCAGCCGGCCACCGCGCTGCCCTCGGCACTGGCCATGTCGTCGACCTGGGACACGGCGGCGGCCGCCAGCTTCGGCACGATCGCCGGGCAGGAGATCGCCGACCGCGGGGAGCACCTCCTCGAAGCGCCGGGCGTGAACATCACCCGGGTACCCCGCAACGGCCGCAACTTCGAGTACTTCGGCGAGGACCCGTACCTGGCCGGGCAGCTCTCGGTCGCGGAGGTCAAGGCGATCCAGGCCCAGGGGGTACTCGCCGAGGTCAAGCACTACGCCGCGAACAACCAGGAGACCAACCGCAAGACGATCAGCGAGATCATCGACGAGCGGACGCTCCGGGAGATCTACCTGCCCGCGTTCGAGGCCACCGTCAAGCAGGGCGACGTCGCCGCGGTCATGTGCGCGTACCCGAAGGTGAACGGGCAGTTCGGCTGCGAGAACACCCACCTGCTCTCCGACGTGCTGCGCAAGGGCTGGGGCTTCCAGGGCTTCGTGCAGTCCGACTACACCGCGACGCACAGCACGGTCGCGGCCGCGGTCGCCGGGCTCGACCTGTCGATGAAGCACGACTTCTACGGCGCCGCGACGAAGACGGCCGTCCAGAATGGACAGTTGGCCGTATCCGTGGTGGACCAGATGCTGATCCGCCGGTTCACCCAGATGTTCAAGTGGGGCCTGTTCGACAACCCGCCGCGGCCGAAGCCGATCCCGGCCAAGGCGGACGGCGCGGTGGCGCGGGCGATCGGCGAGCAGAGCGCGGTACTGCTGAAGAACTCGGGCAACCAGCTTCCGCTGGCGGCGGCGGGACTGCACTCGATCGCGGTCATCGGCCCGTACGCGAGCGCCGCGCACACCGGCGGCAGCGGCAGTTCGGCGGTCAAGCCGCTCTACACGGTCACCCCGGTGGCCGGCATCAAGAAGATCGTCGGCAGCGGAGTGACGGTGACGCTCAACAACGGCAGCGACACCACGTCCGCCGCGAACGCCGCCCGCAACGCCGACGTGGCGATCGTCATGGTGGGCAACAAGGACCACGAGGGCGGCGACCGCGGCAACCTGTCCCTGTCCGGCAACCAGAACGCGCTGGTGTCGGCGGTCGCCGCGGCCAACAACCACACGGTGGTGGTACTCAAGACCGGCGGCCCGGTGCTTATGCCGTGGCTGAGCCAGGTGGAGGCGGTACTCGAAGCGTGGTACCCGGGTGAGGAGGACGGCACCATCGTCGCCGACCTGCTGTTCGGCAGGGCCAACCCGTCGGGCAAGCTCACCATGTCCTTCCCGCGCCGGGAGGGCGACACCCCGGCCAACACGGCCAGCCAGTACCCGGGCGTCAACGGCACCGTGCGCTACACCGAAGGGCTGAAGGTCGGCTACCGCTGGTACGACGCGCAGACCGTGGCGCCGCTGTTCCCGTTCGGCTTCGGCCTGTCGTACACCACGTTCTCGTTCGCGAACCTCAACGTCCCCGCCGCGCCCGGCCCGGACGGGAAGGTCACCGTGTCGGTCGACGTCACCAACACCGGCTCCCGCGCGGGTGCCGACGTCGTCCAGGTGTACGTCGCCGCGCCGGCTTCCGCCGGGGAGCCGCCCAGGCAGCTCAAGGGATTCGCGAAGGTGAGCCTGGCGCCGGGGCAGACCAGGCGGGTCAGCATCACGCTGCAGGACCGCGCGTTCTCCGTCTGGAGCACCAGCGCGAAGGCGTGGACGACGGTACCGGGACAGCACACCGTATCCGTCGGCGACTCCTCGCGCAGCCTGCCGCTGCACGGGACGGTGACAGTGTCCTGAACAACGCTCAGCCGGCCCGCCCGGGGTGAGCCGGGCGGGCCAGCCGGTAGAGCACGTGCCGGCGCAGCGGATGGCCGTCCGGCAGCCTGGGATGGTCGAAGTCGTCCGCCGGGTCGTGGGTCATCCCGAGGCGGCGCATCACCGCCTGGGAGCGGACGTTCGCCGGTACCGTGAAGGACACCAGCCCGGCCAGGTCGAGCCGGGTGAAGGCGAAGTCCACGGCGGCGCGGGCCGCCTCGGTGGCGTACCCGCACCCCCACGCCCCGCGCGCCAGCCGCCACCCGACCTCCACGGCCGGCATGAAGTGCGCCGCGAACGAGGGCACCTGGATGCCGGTGAACCCGATGAACTCCCCGCTCAACACGACTTCGAGGGCCCAGAGCCCGCACCCGTCGCGGTCCAGCGCCTCCGCCAGCCGGTCGGCGAACACGTCGCTCTCCGCGCGGGTCATCCCGGCCGGGAAATGCCGCATCACCTCGGGATCGGCGTTGAGGGCGGCGAACGGCTCGCGATCGGACGGTAGCCACTGCCGCATCACGAGCCGTACGGTACGCATTCCGTCAGGGTACGTTGGTCCGTCGGGGTACGTTGGTCCGGACCAGCGGGGAGACCAGGTCCCGCAGCAGGTCCACGCCGTGCTCGGTGAGCACCGATTCGGGGTGGAACTGCACGCCCGCGAAGCGCGGCCCGCGCAGCGCGTGCACCTCACCGGAGCGCGGGTCCCGGCTCACCTCGACCGTCCCATATGGACTGTCCAGTGTGGACGATTCGGACCGGGCGGTGTAGGTGGAGTAGAACCCGACCCGCTCCCGGCGGCCGAAGAAGTCGATCTCCCGCTGCATGCCCTGGTACGGCTCGTCCTTGCGGTACAGCGGCAGGCCCAGCGTCGCGGCGAGCACCTGGTGGCCGAGGCAGATCGCGAGCACCGGCGTACCGTCGTCCAGCGCGGCGGCCACCATCCGGTGCAGCAGCGCCATCTTCGGGTCGCCCCAGTCGCCCGGGTCACCCGGTCCCGGCCCGACCACCAGCAGGTCGTAGGCGCTCGGCACCGGCCGGATCCGGTGCGACCGCACGGTGACCGCGAGGCCCAGCGCGCGCAGCTCGTGGGCGAGCATGCCGGTGAACGTGTCCTCGGCGTCGACGACGAGTACCCGCCGCCCGGCGAGGTCGGGCGCCAGCGGAGCCGCGGACGGGTCGCGGGCGTCGAGCCAGAACCGGGCGAGGGTGGCGTTGCGCGCGGCCAGCGCCGCGTCCACCTCGGGGTCGAGCGCGAGCGGCGACCCGGCCGGGACGGGCTCACCGGTGCCGAGCGCGGTCAGCACCGCACCCGCCTTCGCATACGTCTCCGCCACCTCGTGCTCCGGCGTGGAGTGCCGCACCAGGGTGGCGCCCACCGGTACCCGGACCCCTGCGGGGGTGAACTCGGCGGTGCGGATGAGGATCGGCGCGTCGAGCGTCTGCCGCCCGGCATCGTCGCGCCCGAGCAGGGCCAGTACCCCGCCGTAGTACCCGCGCCCGCGCCGCTCGTGCCGGGCGATCACCCGGCAGGCGTTCTCGATCGGGCTGCCGACCACGGTCGGCGCGAACATCGTCTCGCGCAGCACGTCCCGCACGTCGCGGCTGGTCCGCCCGGCGAGCAGGTACTCGGTGTGGGTCAGGTGGGTCATCTCCTTGAGGTAGGGTCCGAGGACCTGGCCGCCGAGGTCGGCGACCGTGGCCATCATCTTCAGTTCCTCGTCGAGCACCATGTACAGCTCGTCGATCTCCTTGCGGTCGGCCAGGAACCTCAGCAGCCCGGCCCGGTCGACGCCGTCGCGCGGGTGCCGGTACGTGCCGCTGATCGGGTTCATCAGCACCACGCCGTCCTCGACGCTGACGTGCCGCTCCGGAGTGGCGCCGACAAAGGTGCGGTCACCGGTGTGGACCAGGAACGTCCAGTACGCGCCGCGCTCGGCGCGCAGCAGCCGGGCGAAGACGGCCAGCGCCGCGTCGAGCGGGGAGCCGTCGACCCGGGCCCGGTACGTGCGGTGGATGACGAAGTTCGAGCCCTCGCCCCGGCCGATCTCGTCGCGCAGCACCGCGCGTACCGTGCGGGCGTAGTCGGCGTCCGGCACATCGAAGTCCACGGTGGACAGTTTCGGGGGATCGGCCGGAAGCGCGCCGAGCACGGCGTCGACGGGCTCGGTCGTGTAGCCGTCGATCCGCAGCACCGACAGCGGCGCGCCGTCGTCGACGGCGGCGAAGCCGCGCTCGCGCACCTGACGATAGGGCACGAGGGCGAGGGTCTGCGGCCCGGCCGGGCCGGTTGCGGACAGGGGGAGGTCGGCGAGCTTTTCGACGGTACCGGCGGTGCCGGTCAGGATCTCGACGCGCTCGCGGCCCTCGCGCCGGATGAGCGCGAACGGCCCGGTGGATGGGATCGGCGTGGATGGGATCGGCATGGATGGGATCGGCATGGTGCCCCTCTCGGTCGGGGCCGCCTCACCGCCGGTGCCCGGATCCGCCAGCGGGCAACGGAAACGGCCGCCTCGATGGGCGGCCGTCGCAATGGTGCGCGCGCGGGTCGGTGGCCGCCGTCAGGCGGGCCACCACTGGTTCAGGTGCGCGAGCATGCCGACGATGGTAGCAGGGGGTACCGCTCCGGCGGTACCCCCCTGCTGTCGCTCAGCCGATGGTGTAGCGGTACGGGATCGCCGCCAGCTCGTCGCCGCTGAGCACCGCGTCGGAGAACGTGTCCACGTACAGCACGCCGTTCACCGTGGTGCCGGCCGCGCCGCCCGGCGTGATCGTCACGGTGATCGTGCCGGTCTGGCCGGGCTGGAGCACCAGCGGCGTGAACGGCGCGGACGCGTTCGTGGCGCGCTGCCAGGCGTCACCGGTGCTGGACACCGCCGTGCTGTCGAACGCCTTGGCGTGTGCTACCACGCTGTACGTCGCGGTACCGGTGACCGGCCCGTTGGTCGGCCCCAGAGCGGTCGGCTCGGCGCTCCACAGTCCCTGGGTGACCCGGTCCGCGCTCAGCGTCGCGAGTGCGGTCTGGCCCTGCGGCTGCCCGTACAGCTCCGGGAGGCCGTTGTTGAACGGGGCGGCGTCGAAGTCGGCCGGCACCGTCGACGACTGCTGGATGGTCAGCGTGCCGGTCTCGGCCGGTACCAGCCAGGTCGGCGGCAGGTTGTTGAGGTCGAACGGGATCGACGTGCTCGCCGTCGTGTTGAGCTGGGTGACCAGGTTGTAGTCGACCAGCTCGGTGCGGCGCGGGTCGGCGAAGAACGCCGCCGGGGCAACTCCCGTGTTGCGCACGGTCAGCGTCACCGCGATCGGCTGGCCGGCCGGTACGGTGCCCGACGGTACCCCGACGGCCGTCACGTCGACCGTGTCGTACCGCAGGTGCCCGGTGAACGTCTCGCTGATCGCGGTACCGGCGGCGGGGTTGTTGAGGTTGAGGAACAGCACCCAGCGCCCGGCCGCCGGAGCCCGGACGTAGCCCTGCAGGGTGTTCGTGCCGTTGTTGGTCTGCAGCGAGAGCACCTGGTGGTCCGGGGACAGCAGCGCGGCGAAGAGCTGCTGGTGCGGGTCGCCCGCGAGGGTCAGGTCGATGCCCAGGTCCCGCTTGCCCTTCGGCACGTCGAAGACGTACGTCTGGGTCTGCTCGCCGATCGCGCTGCGGCCGTTGCCGCCGGTGATGGCGCCGGTGAAGGCACCCCCGTTGGTGGATGTCGACAGCAGCGACCGCAGGGTCAGCGGGATGGTGGTCTTCGTCCGGAACTGGTTATCGATCTCCACCGCGGCGGACCGGTCACCGGCGTCGTCGGGCAGCTTCACGGAGACGTGGAACGTCCCGGTCTCGCCCGGCCGCAGGGTCAGCGAGCGCGGGCTGACGTCGCCGATCGGCCCGTACCTCTTCGCGGTGAACTCGTACAGCACCTTGCCGTGGAACCCGGCCGGGCTGGCCGAGGCGAAGAACACCGCGGTCCAGGTACCGGGGGCGGGGAACCGGACGTCCACCCGGCCGTGGTTGCCGGCGCCCTGGGGCAGCGAGTGCGACTCGTACTCGCCGTTCGGCCCGATCAGCGCCAGCCGGACCAGCGACTGGCCGTTGGGGCCGCCGCCGGGCCAGGAGAGCTGGCCGGTGAGGTGGTCGGCGCCGACCGGTACCGCGAAGGTCGTCGTGGCGTACCGGCGGACCACCGGCCCCGCGGGCCCGGCGATACCGTCGAGGAAGCTCGGCGTGTCCGGCGAGGTGATGTCCAGCGGGATGCTCGCCTTCACATGGGACACCGTCGTGTTGAGGATCCGGCCGTGCGCCGACAGCACCTGGGTGATCCCGCCGTCGTTGGTGACCTTCACCGGGATGTCCTGCCGCGAACCGGCCGCGCCGGTCGTCGTGAGCTGGGTGTCGCCGTTGCCGGCGGTGACCAGCAGGCCGTCGCCGCGCGGCGCGGGCCGGCCGTTGCCATCCTTGATCGACATGGCGAGCCGGACCGCCCGGTAGGTGTTCATCTCCCCGGAGCCCTGCTGCGTGGCGGGCAGCCCGAGGTCGGTCGCCGTGCTGGTCAGGATCTGCTTGACCAGCGCGGGGGAGGGCCGGGCACCGTTGTGGGTGGACCGGTACGCCTCGATCACCAGCGCCGCGCCGCCCGCGACGAACGGAGCGGATTCGCTGGTACCGCCGAAGGCCTCGATCGGCGACGGCTCGTTGTTGAAGCTCTTGCAGCTCGCGAACCGGACCGGGTCCGGCGAGCACAGCGCCCAGCCGTCCTCGCCGGGCGCCACCAGGTCGGGTACCCGGCCCCGCTCGGTCACCCCGTCGGAGGAGATGGCCGAGGCGTTCTCGCTCGCCCAGGAGCCGGCGAAGGTGCGGGCACCGGCGTAGCCGGTCTGCGCCAAGGTCCGGTAGTTGGTCACCGCGCCGACGGAGATGACCGCCGGGTCCACCGCCGGGCTCCCGACGGTGTTGAACGGTCCGGCGTCACCGGTCGAGGCGACGACCGTCACACCGGCCGCCACGGCCGCCTCGTCGGCGAGGGCGACCGGGTCGATCCCGTCGGTCGGGTACGGGTTGCCGCCGAAGGACTCGTTGAGGACGTCGACGTTGTCGACGCTCACCGCGTAGTCGATGGCCTGGATGATCAGCGAGTTGACCACGAAATTGGACGAGCCGAAGACGTTGATGCCGACCAGCGAGGCGTCCGGTGCGATGCCCTTGACCCGGATGGTGCAGCCGGCGGGCAGCGGGTGCGCGGCGTCGACGAACTTCGACAGGTCGTACACCCGCCGGCCCTGCGCGGCGATCGAGCTGGCATCACCGAACGCCTCGGCACCGCTACCACCCGCGTTCGGGTCGGTACCGGAGAAATCCTGGTAGTCGGCGAAGACCGGGCTGCCGTCCGGCCGGATGAAGTCGGGGTTGGTGGGGTCGATGCCGTCGGCGATCCAGCCCACCGTGACGCCCTTCCCGGTGGCGAGCTGGTGGGCCTGTGGCCGGCGCGGGTCCAGGTACTCGGTCTGCGTGGTCTGCAGCGCCTCCGGCTCCAGCAGCGGCTTGGCCGGGTCGCTCGGGCAGGTACCGGGGATGACCTTGTCGCCGGGCGTCGCGGCGGCCTGCGCCCTGATCGCGTCGCGGTCCCGCTCGCCAAGCGGGCGTACCCGGGTCATCCGGTCCGGTACCACGGCGGCGACGCCCGGGTCGGCCCGGAGCTGGGCGATCTGGGCGTCGGACATGCTGGCCGAGAACCCGTTGACCACCGAGAACCGCTTAACGTTCGTGGCGCCGGCCACCCGGGCCCGGTCCACCAGCGGCGCCTGCTCGTTCTGGGTGACCGCGCGTCGCTGCGCACCGGCCGCCTTTGCCGGCAGCTCGGGATGCTGGTTGCGCAGGATGACGATGACCGGCTGGCGGTCGCCGGTGGCCGGCGGCCGGCCGGGCGACGCGCCGGCCGCGGTCGTGCTCGTCATCACCAGCCCGGCCAGGCCAAGGACAACCAGCGCCTGGTACCTACGATTGATGTTCACCACTGCCCCTCCCACTTGTCCGCAGGGCAGGCTAGCGATCACCTGCGGCGCTGTCCTTTGCGGCGCGCGCTCGCCGGGGAGGATGAGGGTCTGGATGAGGGTGTCCCGGACGGATAAAGGAGCCGATCGCCCACGGGGGAAGACGATCGGCTCCTGCACCCAACACACTACTTGAGAACGCAACTACACGTCCACCCGTGGGACACAAAAATCTCTCAGGTCCCCAGGATCACCTTGAAGATCCGGTTGTTGCTGTTGTTCGGGGTGCTGTCCTTGTCTCCCCCGTTGGAGGTGGCCAGCCACAGGTTGCCGTCCGGGGTCGGCTCGACGGTACGCAGCCGGCCGAACGTCTTGACGAAGAACGACTGGACGTTGGTCAGGCTGCTACCGCTGATGACCTCGCGGTACAGTCGCGTGCCGCGCTCGCACGCGACGTACAGGATGTTGCGGACGATGGCGATGCCGCTGCACGAGCCGCTCGCGACCGGGTAGGTGTGCTTGGGCGGGGTGAACCCGGCGGTACCGCACGGCCTGCCGTTGCCGGTGGTGTGGGTGCCCTCGCAGCCCGGCCACCCGTAGTTGCCGCCCTTCACGATGAGGTTGGTCTCGTCCATCGTGCTGTCGCCGAACTCCTGCTCCCACAGCCGGCCCTGCGAGTCGAACGCCAGCCCCTGCGGGTTGCGGTGCCCGTAGCTCCAGATCGCGCTGCCGCGGAACGGGTTGTCGGCAGGGATCGAGCCGTCCGGGTTGACCCGCAGGATCTTGCCGTTGAGGTTGGCGAGGTTCTGCGCGTTGCCGCCGCTGTGCGCGTCACCGGCCGCGATGAACAGGAACTTGCCGTCCGGGCTGAACCGCAGCCGGCCACCGTTGTGGAAGGTGTTGCGGCGGATGCCGGAGACGAGGACCTGCTCGTCGCTGAGCGCGCCGTTGACGTAGTGGAAGCGGACCACCCGGTTGTCGTTGGTGGTGTTGGTCGGCGTGGTGTGCATCACGTACAGCCAGTGGTCCTGGCTGAACGAGACCGGGTTGACCTCCAGCCCCATCACCCCGCCCTCGCCGTTGGTGCTGGAGCTGTTGGGGATGGTGCCGACCAGCCTCTTCACGCCGGTCCTCGGGTCCAGCGACTCGATCTCGTGGGCGTCCCGGCGGGCGTACAGGAGGGTGCCGTCGGGCAGGGTGACCAGGCCCCAGACCACGTCGTTGTCGGTGGCGATCTGCGTCATGTCGCAGAACGGCTGGGTACACGGACCCGGCGGCGGGGTCACCTTCACCGGCGGATCGCTGTCCCCGCTCTCGTTCTTGCTGGGGTCGACCGCGGTCACCACGAACTCGTACGGCTGGCCCGAGGTCAGGCCCTGGATGTTGGCGCGTGCCGTGCTGTTCGGGGAGCCACCCTTCAGCACGTGGCCGCCGCCGTGCACGTCATATACGTTGTATCCGGCGATCGTGCCGGAGTTGTCGGTGGACGGGGTCCACGCGAGGGTGACGCTGGTACTCGTCAGCGTGCCGTCCACCGCGTGCACGTTGGTCGGCACGGTGGGCGGTTCCCCCTCGATCTTCGGGGTGTGCACCTGGGTCTTGTCGCTACCCGGGGACGGGTTGCCCGCCGCGTCCCGGGCGATGATGTAGAGACCGTAGTCGAAGTCCGGGCTCAGCCCGCCGCAGGTGCCGTGGGTCTGGGTACCGGGTACCGTCCCGCAGACCTGGCCCTCCTTGATGAGGTCGTAGGCGACGACGCCGACGTTGTCGGTCGACGCATCCCAGTGCAGGTCGGCGCTTGTCGGCGTGAGGTTGTCCACGACCGGCTTGCCCGGCTGGGTCGGCGCCTCGGTGTCGCCGCCGCTGCCGAAGACCTGGAACTCCTGCAGGGAGTACCCGTGGCTGGCGTCGGCGCGGCACCGCTTCGTACCGGTCATCTGCACGTACTGGCCCGACGCGGTGAGGCCCGGGAAGTCGTCCACGCCGCCGTTACCGTTCGTCACGTTCTGGATCGTCGTCCAGTGGGCGTGGTCGTCGGATACCTCGACCCGGTAGGCGACCGCGCATGAGAGGTCCCACTGCAGCCGGACGTGGGTGATGGTGAACGTGCCGCCGAGATTCACGTAGATCCATTGCGGGTCCCGGCCCGCGGCGCTCGCCCACCGGGTCGCGCTGTTGCCGTCGACCGCGTTCCTCCCCGGGCAGCAGCCACCGTCCGACGACGTGGTCACCGGCTTGTTCTGTGACAGCAGTGTCTCGGCCGCCGGTGCCGTGCCGCCCCCCGTCACGGCCGCACCGGCCATCGTCCCGCCCAGTACCACGGCCGCCGCGGCGGCCAGCACCGGTACGGCGAGCCGTCTACCTCGAAGTCTCACGACTCCCCCCTCCGCAAAAAGGCTGAAAACCTTTTCGCAGCGTGGCACGAACTATTGAGACTGCTCAATGCAGGGGAGGGCTTTCCCGCGGGACGGGGCGGGTCCAACCATGGTTTGCCCAGGTATTATCCGGTTTCCCTGGCGGTGGCTGCCAGATCCCGGCTGCGCCGGTGTTCCGCGGGGCAGGAAGACCGGTCAGGTGGCGATCTCGACCCGGTCGATGACCGGGTCGGGCTGCTCGCCGAGGAACTCGACCCAGAGCTTCTTCGCGCACGGGTAGAGCTTGGCCGCCTCGACCAGGTCCATGAACGACTCGATCGTCTGCTCGAACCTGGTCCGCAGCTCGTCGGACGCCAGCTCGCCGGTGACGGTCAGCGCCTGGTGGGCGTTGGCGAGGGAGAACATGTCCGGGTACACCCGCGCGCCCAGGTGCTCCAGCGGTACCCGCAGCGCCCACAGGCCCCGGTTGCCGCCGACCATCGATGGCGAGGCCGACATCAGCAGGCAGTGCCGGCCGTTGAACGACTGCGGGCGGAACCGGGAGGCCCAGTCGATCGCGTTCTTCAGCCCACCCGGCATCGAGGCGTTGTACTCCGGCGAGCACACCAGGAACCCGTCGCACGCCTGCAGCCGGCGGTGCAGCTCGGTCGGCCCGGGTGGGATGCCGGGGCCGTCCTGGAGGTCCTGGTCGAACGACGGCCCGTCGAAGTCCGCCATGGTGGCGAGGTCCACCTGACCGCCGTGCCGCCGGATCATCTCACCGGCGTAGCGGGCCAGCCGGCTGTTGAGCGACTGCTCCCGCAACGAGCCGGAGAAGACGAGGAACCGGAGCCCTCGACGCTGGTGCCCGCCGGTCGTCATGGGATCACACGGTACCGGGTCTGTACGGGCGCGCGGTTGGCCGGGCCGCGCGGTTTGCCCGGCCGCGCGCCTGGGTAGGCGCGTGGGATGAGCGTTCCCGACGACCGGTTGCGGCGGATGAACGACGAGATCCGGGACATCGTCGCGCGGCGGGGCAACCGGCGCGCGGAGGACCTGGTACCTGACGTCAGCGCGGTGATGCGCCGGTACGGCGTGGCGGAGCCGGACACCGAGGGGCTGCTGCTGTGGATCGACAAGACGATCGTCGAGGTGGACGCCGCCGGCTGAACCCCGGCGCGGGCGGCCTGACGTTCGCGCGGTCGCGATTGTCGCCGGTTCATCCGGCTGTCCTCCGCCGTCAGCGGTCGGCGGCCGCCTCCGTTGGCGTCGAAGGTCCTCGCCGGCGCGGCCGGTCGCGCGAGCGGGATGGGACACTGGCCGCATGGAGCACCTGGAGATCACCCGTGCGGTATCCCTCCCCCGCTCGGAGCTGACCTGGCGCTTCTCCCGTTCCAGCGGGCCGGGCGGCCAGTCGGTCAACACCGCCGACTCGCGCGTCGAGCTGCGCTTCGATCTGGCGGGTACGACCGCGCTGCCGGCACCGCTGAAGGAGCGGGCACTGCACCGCTTGTCCGACCGGCTGGTCGATGGCGCGGTCGTGGTGACCGCCGCGGAGCATCGTTCCCAATTGCAGAACCGCCGCGCCGCCGAGGCCCGCCTCGCGGCACTGCTGGCCGCCGCCATCGCCCCGCCGGGTCCGCCGCGCCGCATGACCCGACCGACGCGGGCCGCCGTGCAGCGGCGCCTGGATGCCAAGCGCCAGCGCGCCCAGACCAAGAGACTGCGCCGGCCTCCCGTGGAGTGAAAGCCGGCCGGGTTCGATCGGCTTCCAGATGCTTCCATATGTAAATGCGTCTCGTCGCGGTACCGGTGTCCCTGTCCCTCGTGCTCGCTTCCCTGGTGGCCGCGAGCCCCGCACACGCCCACGAGCCGGCACCGGCCGACCGTACCGGCGCGTGGTCGGTGTCCACTCCCGCGCCCGCGGCGGCGGCGCGCACCGACCGACGCCCGGTCGCCGGCGGCCTCTACGACGCGTACGCCGGCAAGACCTTCATCAGCTGGGGCGGCGTTCACGAAGACAACTACGTCCAGGCGTACGACCATCTCACCGGGGCCTGGTCGGCGCCGGTGAAGGTCGGTGACGGCGCCGACGACTCGCACAACTATCCGACGATGGTGCAGGCGCCGGACGGGCACCTGCTGGTCTTCCACAACCTGCACAACACCCAGCTGTACGTGGCCCGGTCGCCGAACCCGCACTCGATCGACGGGACCTGGACCGAGCAGGTCATCGCCGCGGGCGACGGAGCCACGTACCCGATGCCGTTCGTGACCGACAGCGGCGCGATCTTCGTGTTCGTCCGGGAGACCGTCCGGGACCTCGACAAGGTGTCGCCGGTGGACCTGCGGCCGATGAAGTACGTGCGGTCCACCGACAACGGCCTCACCTGGAGCAACACGCTGCAGCTCACCGGAGACAAGTACGCGATCGCGCCGACCGACCGGCCGGACAACATGAACGAGATCTACATCGGGCAGCTCCGCCACGAGCCGGCCCGGTTCGGCATGCCCGAGCGGGTCCTCATCGTGTACACGCTGGCCGGCGGGGGAGTCGAAGGGCACCTGCACGACCGGTACCACAAGAACATCTACTACACCTACTTCACCCCGGGCGACCTGCACTTCCACGCCGCCGACGGGCGCGACCTCGGCGCCCGGATCGACGACGCCGAGCAGGAGGCGTACCTGAAGGTCGCCGACACCCCCTTCATGGCTGCACCGAACCAGCGCTCGCCCGACTACATCTCGCTCGTCGGTGAGGTCGTGCCGGGCTGGCCGTTCGTGGTGTGGATGCAGCTCGACGCGACCGGGGCACTGCACGACAGCGTAGCCGTGCACACCCCCGCGGGATGGCGTGCCCGAGAGGTCGCGACCGGAGTACGGGTGCGGGACATGGAGCCGCTCGGGCTGGTCGGCTGGCGGGTCTACGCGACCGCCGATCCGCCGGCAGGTGGCGGGATCCTGACCTATGTCGCGCTGCCCGGCCTGGTCTGGCTGGCCGGGCCGGTCATCCCGACCCCGAAAGCGGTGCAGCGGATCGAGGTGATCGCCAACCACCGCGACCCGGCCCGTATCCTCGCCACCGGAGCGAGCAGCGCCCGGGATGTCTCGGTCGCCGATGGCGACGTCTACGTGGCGGGCCTCAGCAGCGACCATTGACCACCACCGCGGAGTCGTGCGGAGCGACCGGGGTGTCCGCGCCGACATTGGCGCCGAGCGCCCCGGTCGCGAGGTCGACCCGGCCGGAGTAGAGGGCCACGAGCCGCGCGCCGCCGGGCTCGACGGTACCGGTGAGCAGCCCGTCGAACTTCGCCGCGCCCTGGGTTTCGAGCTGGGTCAGCTCGGCGCGTACCTTGACCCGGCCGCTCGCCGGATCGCGGATCACGACGGCGCCGGTCGTGTAGCCGATGCCGCCGGCCGGCGCGGACAGCAGGATCCGGGCATGGACGGTGAGCACGCCGGTCAGCCGCGGGTCGGCGCTTGAGGCCTGTCCACTGAGGACGACATGGACTTCCACCACCCCGGGCGACCCGGCGCACGGCGTGACGACCGGCGGCTGCGACCGGGTGGCTGCGAGCTGGATGATCGCTGCGTCCACCGTGACCGGACGGGGCTGCGGATGGGCTGGCGCCGCGCCGGCCGGGGCACTGCCGACCGCGGTGGTCGTTGTCGCTACGGCGGCGAGGATGAGCAGTACGAGGCGGAGGAGCCGGCCGGGCCGCCGGGTCGCCTGGCTGTCCGGCGCCGGCCGGTCGTCCGGTGCTCTCAGGGTTTGCGGCGCTCTCAGGGTTTGCGGCGCTCTCAGGGTTTGCGGCGCTCTCAGGGTTTGCGGCGCTCTCAGGGTTCGTCGGGTGAGCACGCCGAGCCCGGCCGCGCCGGATCCGACGCCGAGCGCGAGCAGGACGCCGAGCAGCAGGTGGTAGCTGCCGGCGCCGAGAAGATCGCGCAGGAGGAACGCCGCGAAGTCCGTCAGGCCGCTGCGGTGGAAGTCGTCGTACTCACCCTCGGCGTGCAGCACCCGGTCGTACGCCGCCGTGCCGTCGCCGACGAGGTACGACAGCCACACGGTGGGATACCAGACGAGGTAGCCGACGAGCGCCGTCCACACCGCCGCCCTGGTGCCGGCGACGGCGCCGGCCACCGCGTAGGACAGCGCCATGACGGCCAGGATCGCGTACCCCAGCGGGACGCTGGCCGCCGACACAGCCGGTGACAGCGCCTCCGCGACGTTCTCGGCGGCGAGCAGCCCGCCCAGCGCAAGCCCGACGGGTATCCCCACGCCGAGCACGGACCGGCCATTGTCGCGAGTGGACAGTGGCCCCCACCAGGCCAACGCGCAACAGCTGCCCAGCGCGGCCAGAGTGAGTGCGGCGGATGGCGCGACCGCGCCCAGCGCGGACGGCGTGCGGGCGAGGCCGGCGGCGATCAGCCCGGCGCTGAGAAATGCCGCACCGGTCACGGCGGTGGCGAGGAGGTGCGCGGTTCTCCGGTCGGTCATGGCCGGAACGGTATCGCAACTGTAGCCATCGTGGCTAGAGCCGAGCCGGGACCATTTGCTACACTGGGCCGCGTGAGCGGACGGGACGAGCCGCGGCTGACCGAAGCCGCATTCCACATCCTGCTGGCGCTGGCCGGGCAGGACCGGCACGGGTACGAGATCATGCAGGTGGTCGAGGCGGAGCAGGGCACCGAGGCCCGGTTGGGCACCACCACGCTCTACCGCACCCTGCGCGGTCTGCTCCGGGACGGCCTCGTGGAGGAGACCGACGAGCGGCCGGCCCCCGACCTCGACGACCAACGGCGCCGCTACTACCGGTTGACGGCGGCCGGCCGGAAGGCCGCGCGCGCCGAGGTCGAGCGGCTCCGGCGGCTGCTCGCCGCGGCGGAGGCGAGTTCGCTGACGCGGCGCCGCGCTCCCGGCCTGGCGCACTGATGCGCGCCGCACTCGCCCGCGCCGACCGGCTGTACGCACGGTTGCTGTGGCTGTTGCCGGCCGGGTTCCGCCGGGAGTTCGGCGCGTCGATGCGCCTGACGTTCGCCGACCTGTGTGCGGCGACCGTGCGGGCCCGAGGGGTGCGGGGCCTCGCGCCGGTACTGGCGTACGCGGTGGCCGACCTGGCGGGCGGCGCCGTCCGCGAATGGGCGGCGGCCCTGCTCGCCAGGGAGCGCTGGCACCGCAGCGTGGCGGCCGGCGTCTGCGTACTGGCTGGGCTGCTCGTGCTCTACAGCCAGCTCCGCTACCCGGCCAACCTGCTGCGGGTCGACTACCTCCTGGAGTACCTGCTCCTTCTGGCTCTCCTGGCAGCGCTGGCCGACGGCTTCGCCCGTTCGCGCGCGCTGTCGCCGAGCGCGGTTGCCTGCGCGCTGGCGACGCTCCCGGGCTGGCTCGTCGTCGTGCGCTTCCCGCTCGCCGGGTCCGGGTTCGTAGCCGCGCTCGTCCTTGCCGGGGCGGCGAGGGAGGTGTGTCGCGGTGCCCGCTGGCACGCCGGGATCCGGGCCGGCGTCACCAGCGGTGTCCTGGCCGGGGTCACGGTGCTCTCGGTCAGCGTCGCGGGCGGGATCTTCGACATGGGCCGGTTGCTGCAGGATGCGACCTACCGCGCCGAATACCTGCACAGCGGCCAGACCGACCCAGCCGCCTACATCATCGGGGAGCGGATCTGCGGCAGCGCTCTGCTCGCGCTCGCGTGCGCCGCCGCTGGTGCGTTCCTCGGGCTGGCCGCGGCCGGTGTGCGCGGACTGAGGAGCTAGATTGGGCGGTCATGGCGAGCCGGGTCGGGGACATCGTGGTGGACTGCGCGGATCCGGAGCGCCTGGCCGCGTTCTGGTCGGCGGTGCTCGGATACCGCGTCTTCGACCGGGACGAGACCGGCGTCGCGATCAGGGGCGCGAGGACCAGCCCGGACCTGCTCTTCCTGCGCGTGCCCGAACGGAAGGCCGCCAAGAACCGCATCCACTTCGACGTCTGCCCGACGGACCGGGACCAGGCCGCGGAGCTGGACCGGTTGCTGGGCCTGGGCGCCCGGCGCAGCGAGCGGATTGTCGGCAGTGGGTCGTGGGTGGTCCTGGAGGACCCGGAGGGCAACGAGTTCTGCCTGATGTCCAAGCGGATCCCGGCCGAGCCGGACCCGTTTCACGAGCCCTGACCGGCGGGGACGCACAGCCAGAGCGCCTTGGGGCGGATGGTGACGTCGAGGGTACGGGCCGGCTCGATGAGGTCGCCGTCCAGCTCGCGCGGCTGGGTCCGGTTGCTGAACACCTCGACGTGTCGCGCCCGGAAGGTCTCCATCCGCCGCACGCCGCGCCGCCGCCGCAGGACTCCCCACGCCAGGGCGAGCCAGTGCCCGACCGTGTGCGGGGTGAGCACGGCGACGTCGAGCCAGCCGTCGTCGGGCTGCGCGTCGGGCAGCAGCGGGATCCCGCCCTGCAGCCTGCCGACGTTGCCGACGAGGACGGTACGGGCGCGGCGCCGCAGCGGCTTCCCGCCGTCGAGCCGGATCCGTACCCGCATCGGCCGGTGCCGCAGATGCTTCATCCCGGCCACGGCGTACGCGAGCCACCCGATGCGCCGCTTGAGGTTCTCCGAGGTGCCGTCGATCATCTGGGCGTCGAAGCCCATCCCGGCCATCACGGTGAAGTAGGTCCTCCCGCAGGAGCCGAGGTCGATGCGGCGCCGGGCGCCCGCGACGGCGACGCGCACGCCGTCTGCGACGCGGGTAGGCAGGACCAGGTTCGTTGCCAGCAGATTGCCGGTACCGGAGGGGAGGACCGCCAGCGCCACGTCGGTACCGGCGAGGGTACCGGCGCAGGCCATGACGGTACCGTCTCCGCCGCAGGCGAAGACCACCTCGGCGCCGCACCGGACCGCCTCGGCGGTCTGCCCGCCGCCTGGATCCTCCGGGGTTGTCGGGATCCACAGCGGCTCCGGCCACCCGGCCTCGGTCAGTACCGCGCAGATTTCTCGGCGCCGGCTGTCCAGATCGGTGACCTTCGACGGGTTGACCACCACGGCCGATCGGGGCGCGGGCGCCTCCGGCGCCGTTCCCGGCGCCGGAGCGGCCTGCGTCATGTGGTCACCTTCCGGTAGCGAGCCTGCAGGAAACAGTAGATACCGAACGCGGCGAAGCCGATCGCTACGAGCAGCAGCAGCCACTTGCCGAACGGCTGGGCGGTGAGCGTGCGCAGCGCGGCGTCCAGACCGCGCGACTTGGCCGGGTTGTGGGTCAGCGCCGCGTCGGCGAGCAGCAGGCCGACGATGGCGAAGGCGACGCCCTTGGCGATGTACCCGAACTGGCCGAGCCGGCGGGCGGACCGCCGGGCGGCCTCGTTCATCCGGTATGTCATCAGGCGCCGCATGAACATGCGCTTCGCCCCGTACACGGCCAGGCCGACGCCGAGGGCGAGCACGGCCAGGCCGGCGACGGCCACCACGAACTGGCCGAACGGGTGCGCCATGACACCCGCGGTCGCCTGTTGTTGCTGCTGGGCGTTGGAGGTCGGAACGCCGGCGACGATCCGGTAGGCGGTCCAGGCCAGGGCGGCGTAGATGATGGTCCGGCCGAGGGAGGCGAGGCGTTCCAGGTTCCGGTGGCGCTCCCCCTGGTGCCCGGCAGCCGCCAGCAGGAGCTGCCACAGCGCCATGGCGGCGAGGCCGACGCTCACGACGACCAGCAGGAAGCGGCCGAACGGCTGGTGAGCCAGAGTGCGGAACGCGCCGGCCTGGTCGCTCTCCGTGGTCGGCTTGCCGAGTGCGAGCTGGATGGCCAGCCAGGCGACCGCGAGGTGCAGTAGCCCGTACCCGACGAACCCGATGCGGGTGAGAGTCTCCAAGGGCCGGCTCGTCGCGACCTGCCGGGCTCTGTTCGTCACGGTCATGGCTATGGGTGCCCGTAACAGCGGGGAGTCCAAACCCGGGGTGTGGACCGACGCAGGTCCGGGTACAGGCGCTGGATGACGACCGGTACCCCCATGGCGACCCGGCAGGGCTCCGGCCTGCGCAGTCCGGAGCTGCTGCGGGTGGCCGCCGTCGCCGGTGGCGCGCTGCTGTTCGGCGCCCTGCTCGTACTCGTCCGGCTGCGGTGGGTGCCGCTGGAATCGGTGGACCACGGGCTGGCCGCCGCGCTCAACCGGGCCGTCGCCGGGCACCGCGCGATGGTCCTCGTACTCGGGCTCGTCACGCGGCTGGGCAGCCACGGGGTCCTTCTCTGGCTGGTGGCGATCGCGGCGGTGCTGCTGATCGTGCGGCGCCGGTACCGGCTGGCGGTCTTCCTGGTGGTGTCCGGCCTCGGCGCGGTGATCCTGGACCCGGCCCTGAAGGCCGCGGTCGGGCGGCTGCGCCCGATCGTCGCCCACCCGGTCGCCGTCGGTCGCGGGGACAGCTTTCCCAGCGGGCACTCCCTCGGCTCGATCATCGTGTACGGCGCGCTGCTGATGGTCTTCGTACCGGCCCTGCCCCGGCGGTGGCGCCGGCCGGTCGTCATCGCGGCGGCCGTCCTCGTGGTCGTGATCGGCTTCACCCGGCTGGCCCTGGGCGTGCACTACCTCTCCGACGTCGTCGGCGCGTGGGCGCTGGGGGTGGCGTGGCTGGGCATCACCGCGTACGCCACCGAGGTGTGGCGCGTCGAGCACGGACTGCGGCCGACGAAGCCGCTGACCGAAGGGCTGGAGCCCGAGGCCGCCCGGGATCTCAAGCCGACCCGGCCGATGCCGCACCCGGGTGTCGTGCGGACCCGCTGGGCGGTGGCCGGCGGAGTGGTGGCGTGGGTAGTGGTGTTCGGCGCGCTGTACGCCCTCGGTCTCCCGCTGGCGCGGTACCACAAGGGCAACGGCAACATCCTCGGTGACACCGCGATCCCGCACTGGCTGGCGGCGCACCGGACCCCGCTGCTCGACAAGGTGAGCTTCCTCGGCAGCGAGGCCGGCAACACCCACGCGATCCTCGCGGTCGGGCTGGTCGCCGGCACGCTGGCCCTGGCCTGGACCCGGCAGTGGCGGCCGGTGGTGTTCCTGGTGGTGACGATGTTCGGTGAGCTGAGCCTGTTCCTCGCCGCAGCGGCGATGACGGACCGGGCCCGGCCCGACGTGCCGCAGATGGACCAGCGGCTGCCCACGTCGAGCTACCCGTCCGGGCACATCGCCGCGACGATCTGCCTGTACACCGCGATCGTCGTCATCTTCTGGCCGCGCACCCGGGCGTGGTGGCGGTGGCTGCTGGTCGCCGCGGCCGTGCTCATGCCGCTGTGGGTCACCTGGGCGCGGTTGTACCGCGGCATGCACCACCCCACGGACGTGCTCGGTGCGCTCGTGCTGTCCGCCGGCTGGCTGACCGCGATGGTGTACCTGGTGCGCCCGAACTCCGACCTGAGACGCTGATCCTCAGTCGGGCGGCTCCATCGAGCCGGCGCCGGGCACCTCGGGTTCGCCCGCCAGCTCGGGTTCGCCGGCCAGCTCGGGTTCGCCGGCCAGCTCGGGTTCGCCGGCCAGATCTGCGGTCAGGCCGGCAGCGAGCACCTCGGCGTCGATGTCGGTGATCTCGTCGCCGTAGTCCTGGATGAGCTGCCGCTTGGTGTAGATGACCTCGTCGAGGGCCGCACCGTCCGGTACCACCTCGACCTGGTCCCCGACGCGGCCGAGCGCCGCGTCGTCGTCCTCGGACCTGGCGAGTATCCGGATGTCGTCCGCGGTAACCGTCGCCATCGTGTCGCCCCCTTTCCGGACAACAGTTTCCCATGGGCTGGAGCAAGCCGTTGACGACGGTCGGCCGGCGCGAACCTCAAGGTGGTCTTCGACCGGGTCGTCGGCGCCGACTGGATCCGGCCGCCCAACGACTCCCGGGCGGTCAGCCCGGGAACGAGCCTTGGTCGGAGGGTTCGACCGGGGCGTTGCCGCCGGAGGTGATGCCCAGTGTGATGGTCTCGATCGTGTACTGGCGGGATGTCGAGGTGAGCTGCACCGGATCCGCGAACTTCTGGTAGTGGCAGCCGCGCGTGAAGGAGGCGGCGGCGGCATCCCAGTCGCTACCGCTCGTCACGAAGATGTTGTACGACCCGTCGTGGATCCCGTTGGCGGATGCGCTCGCGCCGGCGCGCACGTACATCATGAGGGCCGTGTTCTTGGAGTCGGCCGGTGCGATGCTGACCACCACGTCGGTCTGGTCCTTGTTCTCCACCTTCAGGACGTTGACGCCCTTCGTGTTCTTCTTGATGATCGTGCCGTTGCCGAGCTGCCGGTTGGCGTCCGCGGCGGCTGGCGGAACGAACTGCGCGATCGTGTAGGGGTGCGCCGGGTCAGCGGTCGCGAGCGCTGTCGTGGCCGTGCGGACCTGGGCGGCTTCCGGGGAACTACCGATATGGGACAGCGCCGACGAGCCGCCGCAGATGTCATCGGCGGTCGCGGTCGCGTCGATGACGTAGCGGAGCTCGCCCAGAGCGGCGACGAACTGCCCATGTGCCGAGCTCACCTCCGCCGGCGGAGTCAGCTGGTTCAGCTTGGTCAGCGCCTCGACCAACGCGGTCGAGTAACCGTTCACACCCGCGTTGACGTCTACGTTGGTGTGCGCCCCGGCCAGGCCGGCGAGTTCCGACGCGACGTCCTTGAAGGAGTCCAGCACCCGCTGGTACGCCTCCGGTGAGACCGGTATGGCACTCGGTGACGGCGACGCGGAGGTGGCCGACGCACCGGCAGCCGCCCGGTGACCGCCGGACGGGTGTCCGCCGCGCGAGGCGATCACGAGCAGCGGGACGCCGACCAGCACCAGCACGACGACCAGGGCCGCCACGCCGATGAGTACCGGTGTCCGCCGGCTGCGCCCCGACGGGACCGGCGCCGTCACCCGTACCCGCACCGTCAGCTCGCCCGGCGCGCCGGTCTCCGGGTCCGGTGCCCCGAGGCCCGGTACCCGTAGCAGGGCGCCGTCCACCGTCCCGGGCGCGACGGAGATGCTCGCCAGCCGGCCGTCCGGCGGAACGGCGATGATCTTGAGTGCGCCCGCGGCCGCCTCCGCCGGGTACAGCTCCACGGTCACGTGCTCGGCCTCCGCGCCGGCTCCCGGCGGCGAGGCCGCGCTGGACGGTGCGTTGCCACTAAACGGTGCGTCGCCACTGGGCGGTGCGTCGCCACTAAACGGTGCGTCGCCACTAAACGGTGCGCCGCCACTAAACGGTGCGCCGCCACTGGACGGTGCGTCGCCACTGGACGGTGCGCCTCCGCCGGAAGGCGGCACGGCACCGTCCGGCACGCCGGCTTCCTGGATCCCCTCATCGCTCACGGGCGAGAGTATGGCGCGCCGTGGCGATGCTGTGGGTCCCGCAACGAGATCTTGGCGGCAACCGTCCAAGATCCAGCGCTTACGGCAGGCCCCAGTACCGCTTCCCGTCCCCGGCCACCGGCGCGATGGTGAGATCCGGGCTCGTCCCCTTGGTGACGATGACGACGTCGTCGCCGGACGCGAGGTTGATCGTGACAGTGCCGTCGCTGTTCGAGGTGAACGTCACCGCACCGGTGCCACCGAGCGGCTGCACGTCGTACGGCCCGGCGAGGCCGCCCGGCAGCACCCGCAGCGGCTGCCCGGCGAGGCTCTTGACCCGGACGAACCGCGTCGTGCCGCCCGTGCGGACCGCGCTGACCAGGAACGCGCCTTCGGTACGCAGGTTGTGCACGGTGACGTCGGCCCACGCGGAGGGCACCCCGGGAAAGACCCGCACGGTGCTGCCCCAGCTCTGCACCACCATGTCGTGCATGGTCTGCGCGCCGGACAGCGGGGTCTCGATGACCGGGCCGGCCTCCTTGTACATGGTGTTCGGCTGGACGAACTTGTCCAGCAGCGTGCCGAGCTGCGCACGCGCGTGGGTACCGTCGCCGAGCACCGCGTACATCGAGCCGGAGCCGGTGAACGTGTACCCCTGCTGGCCGCTGGCGAAGCTGAGCCAGTGCGCCAGCGACTTCGTCAGCGCGGTCCGGTTGGTGGTACTGGTCGTCACGTCGAGCTGGTACAGCGGGTAGAACCACAGCAGGTGCGAGTAGTGCCGGTGCCCCGAGGTGAGCTGCACGTCCGCGCCGATCCAGAACCCGTTGGTGGAGTCCTGCGGCGGCTTGGTCAAGTGGTTGCGCACGTCCTGCCACTTCGCCACCAGCGGGTCGGTGATGCCCAGCCGCTGCGCCGAGGCGAGCAGCGTCGACACCCCCCAGTGGATGAGCGCCAGGTCATAGTTGCAGTCCTTGGTCGACGCGTACTCGGGCGAGAACGTCGACGGCAGGTGGTACGTGCCCGACGAGTCCTTGGTGAGGAAGTGCAGGTAGTAGTTGATTGCCTTGCGCAGCAAGGGAAACACCACGTTGGCGAGCACCGTGTCGTCCATGCTGTGCCGGTAGCTGAGGTACGCGTTGTGGATGGCCCAGGTCAGGTCGCCCACCTCGCCGCCGCTGCCCGGCGTGGCGACGGTACCGGTGAGCAGGTCCTCCTGGCTGGTGCGCGCCATGCCGTACGAGTCGGACCGCTGCCCGGACGGCACGTTGGTGGCG
>JBKPCQ010000299.1:0-19314 GCA_046727455.1 Actinomycetota bacterium
TGTCCGGGGCGAGGGCGCCACCGTTGCCGCCCGAGGCGGCCGAGGCGAGCCGGGGCTCCCGTTCCAGGACCACGACCCGGCCCAGGCCGGCCGCGCGGCAGGCGACCGCGGTCGCCAGGCCGACCACGCCGCCCCCCACGACAAGGACGTCGGGCCGGCGGTCCAGCCGGTCCGGTACGCCCGGGGTGAGCGCTGCGTGATGGGCCGGGCTCAGCGCGTCAGCCCAGACGGCGTGATCCACCGCGCAATCATGCCGGTACCGACCATGATCGCCAATCCGGGAGGCGGGCCGGGACGGCGGCCACGGATACTGGCAGTCATGCGCCTTCTGCACGAACCCCCATTCGAGTTGACCTACGACGACGTTTTCCTCGTCCCCGACCGGTCCGACGTGGACTCCCGGATGCACGTCGACCTCGCCACCGGCGACGGCACCGGGACCACCATCCCGATCGTGGTGGCGAACATGACCGCCGTGGCGGGCCGGCGGATGGCCGAGACGGTGGCCCGGCGCGGCGGGCTGGTCGTGCTCCCGCAGGACATCCCGGTCGACGTCGTGGTCGAGGTGATCTCCTGGATCAAGGAGCGCCACCTGGTCTACGACACGCCGATCGTGCTGCGCCGAACCGACACCGTGTCGGAGGCGCTCGCGCTGCTGCCCAAGCGCGCGCACGGCGCCGTCGTGGTGGTCGAGGACAGCCGGCCGATCGGCGTGGTCACCGAGGCGGACTGCGCGGGCGTGGACCGGTTCACCCAGCTCAGCGCCGTCATGTCGGCCGATCCGGTCACCCTCCCGGCCGGCATCGGCCCGCAGGACGCCTTCACCCGGCTCGCCCACGCGCGGCACCGGCTGGCCCCGGTGGTGGACCAGCGGGGCGCGCTCGTCGGCATCCTCACCCGCAAGGGCGCGCTACGCGCCACCCTCTACCGGCCGGCGACCGACAGCGCGGGCCGGCTGCGGGTGGCCGCCGCGATCGGCATCTCCGGGGACGTCGGGCACCGCGCGGACAAGCTGCTCGCGGCGGGGGTGGACACGCTGGTGCTGGACACCGCGCACGGCCACCAGGGGCGGATGCTCGCCGCGCTGCGCACGGTCCGGGCGCTGCACCCGACGGTACCGGTCGTCGCCGGCAACGTGGTGACCGCCGCCGGGGTGGACGACCTCGCCGACGCGGGCGCCGACATCGTGAAGGTGGGCGTCGGCCCGGGTGCGATGTGCACGACCCGGATGATGACCGGGGTGGGACGGCCGCAATTCTCCGCCGTCGTCGAGTGCGCGGCGGCGGCCCAGCGGCACGGGGTGCACGTCTGGGCCGACGGCGGGATCCGCAACCCGCGCGACGTGGCGCTCGCCGTCGCCGCCGGGGCGTCTAACGTGATGATCGGCTCGTGGTTCGCCGGTACCGACGAGTCGCCGGGCGACGTGCAGCACGACGCGGACGGCCGGGCGTACAAGGAGAACTTCGGGATGGCCTCGGCGCGCGCGGTCAGCCGCCGTACCGCCGACGACTCGGCGTACGAGCGGGCCTGCAAGGCACTCTTCGAGGAGGGCGTCTCGTCGGTCCGGATGTACCTCGACCCGGCACGCCCCGGCGTCGAGGACGTCCTCGACACGATCGTCGCCGGCCTGCGCTCGGCGTGCACCTACGCCGGTGCGCGTACCCTCGCGGAGTTCCGGGAGCGGGCGGTCGTCGGCGTGCAGAGCACCGCCGGGTACGCCGAGGGCCAGCCACGCGGCTGACCCTCGGCGCCTGCGCCGTCACTCCGTGGTGACCGCCCGCAGCACGTCGATGCGGGCCGCCCGCCGCCCCGGGAAGATCGCGGCGAGTACCCCCGCGATGGCCGCGAACACCACGAACCCGATCAGCGTCCCGATCGGGATGCTGAACTCCGTGATGCCCTGGCCGTGCAGCGCCCGTACCACGGTCCAGCCGAAGAACACCCCGACCGCGAGTCCGAGCACCGCCCCGAGCACGGCGATGATGACCGCCTCCCAGCGGATCATCGAGCGGAGCTGGCCCCGGGTCATCCCCAGCGCCCGCAGCAGGCCCAGCTCGCGGACCCGCTCCAGCACGGACAGCGCCAGGGTGTTCACGATACCGATCACCGCGATGACCACGGCCAGGGCCAGCAGGATGTAGAACAGCGACAGCAAGCGGTCGATCTGGCCGGCCTGGTCGGCCTTGAACTGCGCCTGGTCGCGGACCTGCACGTTGGGGTAGTCGGCGACCACCTTGTCGACGGCCGCCCGCGACGCCTCCGGGGACACTCCGGCCTTAGCCTTGACCAGCGCGAGCGCGTCCAACTGGTCGGCGTAGTGCTTCTCGTAGTCCGCCAGGGCGAGCAGGTACGGGCCGTTGAGCTGGTTGTCCTTGTAGACCGCCCGCACTGTCTCGGTCGTGGTGCCGCCGACCAGGAACTCCATCGGTACGCCGTCGCCGACCTTCCAGCCGTGCTGCTTGGCGACATCCTCCCGGATCGCCACACCACCGTCGGTCAGGTCGGTGATCTTGCCGGAGGTGGTTTCGGTGCGGATGGTCTTGTCGAAGGCCACCGGGTCGACCGCGAACAGTTGCTGCGCCGCGCCGTCGAGCTTGAACACGCCGACCCTGACCCCGGTGGCCGAGTCGACCTCCGGCTGCTGGTTCAGCCGCTGGACGACCTCGGTGCTGAACCCGGGGCTGCCGTTCTGCGGTCCGGAGAGGATGTAGTCGGCCGCGACGGACTCGTCGAGCGTCTTGGCCGAGGACTCCTTGATCGAGGCCGCGAAGATGGTCACGAAGCTGACCAGGGCCAGCCCGATCATCAGGGCGGCCGCCGTGGACGCGGTCCGGCGCGGGCTGCGCATCGCGTTGTCGCGGGCCAGCTTGCCCGGCTCGCCGGCCCAGTGCGCGAACGGCCAGCCGAGCAGCCGCGCCATCGGGCGGGCCACCAGCGGGCTGAGCAGGGCGATGCCCAGGAAGATGACCACCGCTCCGGAGGCGGTGTTCACCAGGCGGTTGCCCTGCTTCGCGAACAGGCCCAGCAGGAGCAGGCCCACCCCGACCAGGGTCGCGAAGGTACCCAGCAGCACCCGCCACCAGCGGATGCGCGGTCCGGCCGCCGCCGACGCCTGCTCACGCAGCGCCGTCACCGGTGGTACCCGGGTCGCCTTGATCGCCGGTAGCAGCGAGGCCAGCAGCGTCACGACCACGCCCACGAGGAGCCCGACGATGATCGTGCGCGGCGCGATGACCAGGGTCGTCGAGGGAAGGTCGGCACCGATGGCCTTGAAGACCGCCTTGAGCCCGATCGCCACCAGGACACCGAGCCCGATCCCGACCACGGCGGCGACCAGCCCGACGATGAACGCCTCGGCGAGTACCGAGGTGAGGATCTGCCGCCTGGAGGCGCCAAGGCAGCGCAGCAGGGCCATCTCCCGGCTGCGCTGGGCCAGGATGATCGAGAAGGTGTTGACGATGATGAACGACCCGACGAACAGCGCGACGAACGCGAACGCCAGCAGCGCGGTGTTGATGAACCCGACGAACTGCCCGATCGACTTCGAGGTGTCCTCGGCCAGCTCCTTGCCGGTCAGGGCCTCGTAGTCCGGGCCGAGCATGGCCTTGATCCGGTCGCGCAGCTCGGCCGGGTCGACCCCCGGCTTGGCCACCACGTCGATCTCGTCGTACACCCCCGGCCGGTTGAGCACCTGCTGTGCGGTGACCAGGTCGAACTCGGCCAGCGTCGCCCCCGCCAGGTTGTCGGCCGAGCCGAAGCCGAGGATGCCGCTGATCCGGAAGTACCGGGGGGAGCCCTGGAACAGGATCTTCACCTGATCGTTGACGTGGAAGCCCTGCTGCTTGGCCGTGTGCGCGTCGACCCCGACCTGGTCGGGGGCGGTCGGCCGGCTGCCCTCCCGCACGGTGGCGGCCTGGAGCTTGGGCGACTCGAACGCCGAGACGCCCAGGGTCGGCGCGCCGCCGGTGGTGACCGGCTTGCCGTCCTTGCCGATGAACTGCGCGTACCCCTGGACCTGGCCCTCGGCGTCCTCGACCCCGTCGACCTCCTTCTTGATCCGGTCCGCCAGCGCGGCCGGGATCGGCGCCCGCTGCGGCCCGCTCTGGCCGTTGAAGGACTGGCTACTGCGAACCGCGACGTCGATGCCCTTGGTGGTCTGCTCGAACAGGTCGGTGAACGTCTTGTTGATGGTGTCGGTGAGCACGAAGGTGCCGGCGACGAAGGCGACGCCGAGGACGACCGCGAGGGCGGTCAGCGCCAGCCGCAGCCTGTGCGAGGTCAGCCCCCGCAGTACGACCTTCCACATCGGCGCTCAGTCCCCGAGCCGCTTCATCAGGTCGAGCACCTTCTCCGCGGTCGGTTCGAACATCTCGTCGACCGCGTGCCCGTCGGCCAGGAACACCACCCGGTCGGCGTACGACGCCGCGATCGGGTCGTGGGTGACCATCACGATGGTCTGCCCGAACTCGTCGACCGAGCGGCGCATGAAGCCGAGGATCTCGGCGCCGGTCTTGGAGTCCAGGTTGCCGGTCGGCTCGTCCGCGAAGATCACGGTCGGCTTGGAGACCAGCGCGCGGGCCCCGGCCACCCGCTGCTGCTCGCCGCCGGACATCTCGGTCGGCCGGTGCCCCAGCCGGGCCCGCAGCCCGACCGCGTCGATCACCCTGTCGTACCAGGCCGGCTCCGGCTTCTCGCCGGCGATCGCCAGCGGCAGCGTGATGTTCTCCGCCGCGGTCAGCGTCGGCAGCAGGTTGTACGCCTGGAAGATGAACCCGACCTGGGACCGGCGCAGCAGCGTGAGCTGCCGGTCGGACAGCTCGCCCAGCTTGGTGTCCCCGATCCAGACCTCGCCGCTGGTCACCCGGTCCAGCCCGGCCAGGCAGTGCATGAGCGTCGACTTACCGGAACCGCTCGGCCCCATGACGGCCGAGTACCGGCCCTCGGGAAACTCCACGCTGATGTTGTCCAGGGCGCGTACCTGCGCCTCACCCTCGCCGTAGACCCTGCTCACATTCACCGCTCTGGCCGCCACGCGGCCGTTGGCTTGCGCCTCGGTCATGTCCGCCCCTCCGAAGTTGCCCCGTCCGTGCCATCCTCCCGAATGGGGGAGGGCCGGCGCAGCCCCATTGTGGTCGGGGCTGCCGGGCGGAGCTTCAGCGGGGCGGGCGGGCCTAGCTGGTCTGCTGCGGCTCCGGTTGGACGTGGGCGTCGGGGCCCGGGAAGCACAGGGTCTCGTGCCCGCTGTCCAGCCAGCGGACCAGGTAGGGCGGTGCGCCGTCCTTGCCGTGCACCTCCAGCACGACGCCGATCCGCCTGGGGGTACCGACGTGTGCACCCTCCATCACCAGATGGTCGCCGCTGCGTGCCTTCATCGCTGCCTCCCCCTGTCACAGGGCCGGTTTCCCAGAGTCCGCGTGTTCTCACGCTACGCCCGACGGGCCGGCGACGAAACCGCTCCGGCGCGTGTCGTCAGGCGCGCAGGCGGACCACGTCGTAGTCGGTGGTCGGGGTGGGGGTGACGTCGAAGCGGGCGTTGACGACGTAGAGCCAGGGACCGAAGAGGTCGCCGGTTGCCGGCACCCGCAGCAGCGGGCTGGTGATCTCGCGGACCAGCCGCCCGGATCCGGAGCCGGGGTCGAGGCGCAGCACCGCGACGAGGTTGCTGAGGTTGCGGACCACGTAGAGCAGGTGGTCGCGCAGGACCAGCCCGTCGCCGTCGACGACGGAGTACCCGTGCAGGTCGACCAGGCGGCTGGTGCCGGTACGCGGGTCGATCGAGACCAGCCGGCCGGCGACCATCTGGACCACCACGAGCCGGCCGTCCGCGGTCGCGACGATGCCGTTGTTGAACGCGTCCGCGTCGGCCGCCGGGCCACTCAGGGCCAGCGACCGTACCGCCGACTGCCCGGGCAGCCGCCCGTCGCGGCCCAGCGGCACCACGTACAGGAAGGGGCGCACCGAGTCGGTGAAGTACACCGCGTCCCGGGTGACGATCTCGTCGTTGACGAACGTGTCCGGGTCGTCGGTGAACCGGTACGTGGCGAGGAGCGCCCCGGTCCGGGCGTCGTGGACGGCCGCGCCGCCGCCGCTCGCGGTCGCCGCCCACAGCCGGTTGTGGCGGTCCACCTTCAGGCCGGTCTTCATCGCGCCGGGGGTGCCCGGGACCAGGATCGAGCCCCGGCCGGTGACCAGGTCGCCGCGGAACACCGCGCCGCCGGCGAGCGAGCCGACGTAGAAGCTGGTACCCCGGCCGATGGTGAGGCCCTCGGGCTGGAACCCGTCGGGGAGCGGGATGCTGTCCGGTAGCGGATGCCCGGCCACGGCCGGGCCGGAACCGGCGCCGACGACCGTTCCGAGCGTGAGGAGGGTCAGAACAACGAGGGTCGTGATCCGCCGTCGCATCGGGCCAGTCTAGCGAGGTTCACCGATCCGATGGAGGGTCCGCAGCGCATCATCCGGGATAAAATGCGAGCCACGTTCATGTTTGCTTGGGGAGGCGGGCCGATGACCGAGCCCATGCCGGCGTTCCCTCCGGGGTTCCGCTGGGGCGTCGCCACGGCGGCGTACCAGATCGAGGGTGCCCCGGTCGAGGACGGCCGGGGACTGTCCATCTGGGATGCGTTCAGCCACGAGCCGGGCCGGATCAGCGACGGCAGCACCGGCGACGTCGCCTGCGACCACTACCACCGGTACGCCGAGGACGTGGCGCTCATGGCCGGCCTGGGCCTGCGGGTGTACCGGTTCTCCGTGGCCTGGCCGCGCGTCCAGCCGACCGGTGCCGGACCGGCCAACCCGAAGGGTGTCGCGTTCTACGACCGGCTGGTCGACGCGCTGCTGGACAACGGCATCGAGCCGGCCGTCACGCTGTTCCACTGGGACCTCCCGCTGGAGTTGCAGGACGCCGGGGGCTGGGTCAACCGGGACACCGCCGCGCGCTTCGGCGAGTACGCCGGGCTGGTGTCCGACGCGCTGGGCGACCGGGTGACCTGCTGGCTGACCCTCAACGAGCCGTTCATGCACCTCGCGCTCGGGCACGTGCTGGGTATCCACGCGCCCGGCCGGGCGGGTACCGCCGATCTGCTCCCGGTCGCCCACCACCAGCTGCTCGGCCACGGCCTCGCGGCGGCCGCGGTCCGGCGCCGCCCCGGCGCCCGGGTCGGCATCGCGAACAACTACACGCCGGTGTGGCCGGTCGGGCCGGACGGGACGCGGGACAGCGCGACCGATGCCGACCGGGCCGCCGCGTCCGTGTACGACGCCCTGCACAACCGGCTGTTCACCGACCCGTTGCTGCTGGGCCGGTACCCGGACGGGTTCGAGCTGCTCGGCGACGCCGGGGCGGTGGTTCGGGGCGACGACCTCGCGGTCATCGCGGCGCCGCTGGACCTGCTGGGCGTCAACTACTACAACCCCACCGGGATCGGCTGGGCGGAGCCCGGCGCCTTCCCGGGCAGCCCGGTACCGTTCGAGCTGCGCGAGCTGGCCGGATTCCCGCGCACCGGGTTCGGCTGGCCGGTCGTGCCCGACGGCCTGCGCGAGCTGCTCCTGCTGCTGCACGAGCGGTACCGGGGCGCGCTGCCGCCGATCTGGATCACCGAGAACGGCTGCTCCTACGGCGAGTCGGTCGAGGACCCCGAGCGGATCGCGTACCTCGACGGGCACCTGCGCGCCGTGCGGGCGGCGCTGGACGCGGGCGTCGACGTACGCGCGTACTGCTACTGGTCGCTCATGGACAACTGGGAATGGGCCGAGGGGTACACCCAGCGGTTCGGGCTGGTGCACGTGGACTTCGCGACCCAGGCGCGTACCCCCCGGGCCGGCTACGCCTGGTACCGCGACCTCATCGCGCGGTCGGCGCAATGAGCGGGGCACGGTGACCACGACGGCGCCGGCGGCTCTGGCCGAGCCGGTCGTCCCCGTACGCGGCCGCTGGATCGCCCTGCTCGTGCTCGCCAACCTCGGCGTGTGGATGGGCTTCTTCACGCCGATCCAGGAGCTGCTGCCCGAGCAGATCAAGGCGATCGACCCGGCGCACAAGGAGACCATGCTCGGATTGGTCACCGGGCTCGGCGCGGCCGCCGCCGTGGTGGTCAACCCGCTCGCCGGGGCGCTGTCCGACCGTACGGCGTGGCGGCTGGGCCGCCGGCACGTCTGGACCGTCGGCGGCGCGCTGTTCGGCGCGCTCGCCCTGGTCGTCCTGGCCCGGCAGCACACGGTAGCGGGGGTGGCGCTCGGCTGGGTGGCCGCGCAGACCGGTTTCAACGCGATGCTCGCGACGCTCACCGCGGCGGTGCCGGACCGGGTGCCGGTCGGCCAGCGGGGCGCGGTGTCCGGCTGGGTGGGCATCCCGCAGGTGCTGGGGCTGGTGCTCGGCGTGCTCCTGGTGACCACGCTCGTCACCGGCTACCCGGCCGGGTACGTCGCGGTCGCCGTCGCGGTGGTGCTGCTCGCGCTGCCGTTCCCGCTGCGTACGCCGGACGATCCGCTACCCCGGGGGTACCGGGCCCCGGCGCGGATCCTCGCCGGGATGTGGGTGAGCCCACGGCGGTACCCGGACTTCGCGTGGGCCTGGATCACCCGGTTCCTCGTCCAGCTCGGCAACGCCCTCGGCACCCTGTACCTGCTCTACTTCCTCGGCGACCGGGTGCACTACCCGGACCCGCAGGCCGGCCTGCTGATCCTGATCCTCGTCTACACGGCCGCGCTGGCCGCCACCACCGTCTTCACCGGGCGGCGCTCGGACCGCAGCGGCCGGCGCAAGGTGTACGTGGTCTGGTCCGGCCTCGTGATGGCGGTCGCCGCCCTGCTGCTCGCCGCCTGGCCGACCTGGCCGGTCGCGATCCTCGCGGCGGCGGTCCTCGGCGCCGGGTACGGGGTGTACGTTGCGGTCGACGCCGCCCTCATCACGCAGGTGCTGCCGAAAGCGACCGACCGGGCGAAGGACCTCGGGGTGGTCAACATCGCCAACTCCGCGCCGCAGGTGCTCGGGCCGGCGCTGTCCGCCCCGATCGTGGTGCACCTGGGCGGGTACCCGACCCTGTACGCGGTGATGGCCCTGGTCACCATCCTCGGCAGCGGCTTCGTCCTGAAGATCCGCTCGGTGCCCTGACCGGTCCGGAACCTGTCAGCCGGTCTGGAACAGCCGGACGATCACCTCGATGGCGATGAGGGCGCCGATGAGCCGGGCGACAGCCTTCCATCGTGGGCTGGCGCGCAGGGTGACGGAGTCGGCCAGCGGGATCATGGCGAAGGCGAATCCGGCGTACATGGCGTGCCACCATTCGCGGGGCCGGTGACCGCCTACGAGCAGTGCCAGCCCACCGGCGGCGGCCATCGCGACCAGGATCAGCACCACGGCCAGGCTCCGGGCGGCGAACCGGCCCGGAGGGCGGCCGCGGGCCAGGCGGACCGCGGCCTCCACGGTGACGGCGAGCATCGCCGCCAGGGTCGCGATGGTGAGCAGGAGGTGCAGGTCGCGGGCGAACATGCCGCACCCAATCTGCGGCCCGCCCTCATGGTGCGGGGCGGGCCGTCGCGGCTCGGGTCACCCGACCGGGGTGACGAGGTTGGTCACGGTACCGATGATCAGGATGGCCCAGAACACCACCATGGCGAGGTAGGCCCAGCCGCGCCGTTGCAGGCTGAGCGTCTCGCCCCAGCTGCGCGGCTCGACGTCCCCGCCGCGGTCCAGCCACGGGATGGCGACCAGGGCGGCGGTCATGAGCACCATGCCGATGATCGTCCCCCAGATGTCCGGCTCCATCCCGAAGGCGATGTTGACGAACCGGTTCATGCCGTGCGTCCAGGTGATCGGGAAGGTCGGCACGATGCCCAGCCCACCCGGACCGTGCTTGGACCCGTAGTACTCCGACGTGGGCAGCAGTTGCGGTTCGGGACCGGCGGCCCGGTGGAGGAACGAGATCACCACGATGGGGCCGAGGATGATCAGGCTGTAGATCAACCATGCCCGGATGTGAGTGCTGAACGGCGCCCTCCGGCCGGTGGCCTTGTGCCAGAACGGTAGCGAGATGCCCTTCACCTTGATCAGGTAGTAGTGCATGGCGATCAGCAGGAGCAGCAGGGTCGGCAGGATCGACACGTGCAGCCCGTAGTAGGGGATGAGCAGGTTGGTGGCTTTCGGGATGTTGAGCAGGTCCTCGTGCGTGTAATGGAGTGTCTCGTCCAGCCCGACGGCCTCCAGAATCTCCGAGGTGTGCCACGGTACGGCGAACCCGCGCTCGTCCCAGTGCAACGTCTCCCCGGTGATGCTGACCAGGAACACGGTCCCGGCCAGGGCCACCCCGATCAGCCAGAGCCCCTTCTTGGCGCCCCGGTAGCCGGCGCTGAGGAACACCCGCATCATGTGGATCAGGACGAGGGCGAAGATGACGTAGGCGTTCCAGTAGTGGAAGTTGAGCACCCACGACCAGCCGCCCTCATTCAGCAGGGTCCTGGTGATGGCGTAGGCCCGGCCGGCGTCCGGGATATAGCGCAGCGTGAGCACCATGCCGGTGAGGATCTCCAAGACCAGCGAGATCCCGAGCACCCCGCCAAGGGAGTACCAGAAGGTGTTGGTCTCCACCGGAATCAGGTACTCGCTGATCATCCCGCGCATACCGAGTTGGTCCTTGACCTGATCCCGGAAGGCGTGCCGCCAGTCGGCTCCGGTCGGTGGCGCGACCTTCGCCATGTGGCGGGCCTGCTCCTCGCTGGGCGGGGGTGCCTCGGGGGCGGCGGGTTGTGTCTCAGTCATGATGGTTACCTCCGCGCCGGCGTGCTGGATCCTGTCCTGGGCGAAGTCCGCTGACCTGCATTGTGGCGATGCCGGCCGATAGTTGCGCCGGCCGATGTGATGGTGATGGCGGGACTTTGGTCACCTGCTACCGGTTCATCGGTGCACCTGGTGCGCCGGGATGGCGTACGAGGCCGGCACGGGCAGGTGGAGGGCGCGATGGTGAAGGCCATCGGCGCCCTCGAGGGGGTGCGACGCCCGGTCGGCCCAGGGGTGGATGCTGGGAGTGGATATTGGGAGTGGATATTGGGTGAGGTGGAAGCAGTATACGGCGGCCGGTGGGGTACCGCATGTGCGGTTGTCTGAACCGAAATCAACGGCCTCGACCAAGGTACGCCGTGGCAGGCGTCCAGGATTCTCCGCACAGGCTGGGGCTAGAAACGCGAGTAACTCTCGGGTAATGTTCTGGGTCACATATCGACGGTCGTCGTTCGGCGGCCTCGGGTCACCGCGCGCCTTTCCCGGGTGGGCGACCGCTCCGGGTCGCTGCGCGGCGTCAGCAGCCGCCGAGCCGGAGTGGTCGTAGGAGGGCCCGCTCATGTACCGACGCGTCACCTCGGGAGTAGCGGCGGCCGTCCTCGCCGCCGGAATCCTGCTCGCGCTGCCCGCTCCGGCGGGCGCGGCCAGCACCGCCCCGGACTTCTGCCAAGGGCAGTGCAACGACATCCTCCCGCCCGGGGAGAACGGCAACGCCACCCTCGCCGACATCCTGGCGCACCGGGTGTTCGGTACCCGCCCGGCGCACTCGGCCGACCAGCTCGGCAAGTACGCCAGCCTGCGGGACGGGTACCCCGGCCTGACCGAGAGCCAGCTCGGCACCTTCTACAACGACTCCTCGTTCGGGGTGCCGCTGCTGCAGATCGAGCGGATCGACCGGCCCCGCTCCGACGTGATGATCGTGCGGGACCGGGCTACCGGCGTGCCGCACGTCTACGGCAGCACCCGGGCCGGCACGATGTTCGGCGCCGGCTACGCCGGGGCCCAGGACCGGCTGTTCCTCATGGATCTCATGCGCCACCTCGGCCGGGGCCAGCTCTCCTCGTTCGCGGGTGGCGCACCCGGCAACCGCGCGCTGGAGCAGAGCGTCTGGCGCAACTCGCCGTACCGGGAGGCCGACCTCCAGGCCCAGATCGACCGGCTGCGCGCCCGCAGCCCCCAGCTCTGGACCGACCTGCAGGGGTACCTCGCCGGGGTCAACGCGTACATCGGCGCCTGCATGGCCGGGCGCTACTGCCCGGGCGAGTACGTGCTGACCGGGCACCTCGACGCGATCACCAACGCGGGCGGGCCGCAGCCGTTCGTGCCGGCCGACGTCGTCGCGATCGCCGGGGTGATCGGCGGGCTGTTCGGCGGCGGCGGGGGAGCGGAGCTGCAGTCGGCGCTGGTCCGCCTGGCCGCCCGCGCCCGGTACGGGCCGGCCGAGGGGGACCGGGTCTGGGCGGCGCTGCGCGAGCAGAACGACCCGGAGACGGTACTCACCCTCCACGATGGACAGACCTTCCCGTACGGCACCGCGCCCGGTACCGACGCCGGGGTCGTGCTGCCCGACCCCGGCACCGTCGTCCCCGAGCCGCTCGTGCACGACCCGACCGGCTCCGGCTCGGCGGCCGTCAAGCCGGCCGTGCCCCACGGCATGTCCAACGCGGTGGTGGTCTCCGGGCGGAACACCGCGAGCGGGCACCCGATCGCCGTCTTCGGCCCGCAGACCGGGTACTTCTCCCCGCAGTTGCTGATGCTGGAGGAGTTGCAGGGGCCGGGGATCAGCGCGCGCGGCGTGGCCTTCGCCGGCCTGAACCTGTACGTGCAGATCGGCCGCGGCCAGGACTACGCCTGGAGCGCCACGTCGGCCGAGCAGGACATCACCGACACGTTCGCGGTGCCACTGTGCACAGTGGACGGTACCCGGCCCACCCTGGCCGCCGACCACTACCTCTACCACGGCCAGTGCCTGCCGATGGAGGTCCTCGAACAGGACGACGCCTGGTCGCCCACGGTCGCCGACGGCACGCCGGCCGGCTCGTACAAGCTCATCACGCTGCGCACGAGGTACGGCCTCGTCACCGCGCGCAGCACGGTCGCCGGAGCGCCGGTCGCCTACACCGCGCTCCGGTCCACGTACCGGCACGAGGCGGACTCCGCGCTCGGCTTCGCGATGTTCGACGACCCGGCGCGGATGGCCACCGCGGCCGGCTTCCAGGAGGCGGCCGGCAACGTCGGGTACGCCTTCAACTGGTTCTACGTCAACTCCACCGAGGCGGCGTACTACAACTCGGGCCTGAACCCGGTCCGCTCCGCGGACGCCGACCCCAACCTGCCGGTGCGGGCCGATCCGGTCTTCGAGTGGCAGGGCTGGGACCCGGACGCCAACACCGCCGCGTACACCCCGCCCGCGCAGCACCCCAACTCCGTCGACCAGGACTACTACGTGAGCTGGAACAACAAGCAGGCGGCCGGGTACAGCGCGGCCGACGGCAACTTCTCCTTCGGGCCGGTGTTCCGGGCCGACCTGCTCGACGCCCCGGTCGGTGCGGCTGTCCACGGTGGACAGATGCTGGACCGGGCCGGGGTCGTCCGGATCGTCGAGGAGGCGGCAACGGTCGACCTGCGCGCCCTGCGGGAGCTGCCGAACCTGCTGCGGGTGCTGACCAGCCAGCCGATCACCGACCCGCGCCTCGCGGCCGTGGTGTCGCAGCTGCAGGCATGGCGGCAGTCCGGCGCGCACCGCAGGGAGACCAGCCCCGGCTCGCACGTGTACCAGTACGCCGATGCGATCCGGGTCTTCGACGCCTGGTGGCCGCTGCTCTACGCGGCCGAGTTCCAGGGCGGCCTCGGCCCCGGGCTCTACGGCGCTCTGGTCGCCACGCTCCCGGTCGACGAGTCGCCGTCCGGTGTCGGCCACCACGGCTCGGCGTACCAGAGCGGCGGGTGGGGCTACGTCGACAGGGACCTGCGGTCGCTGCTCGGCGACCCGGTCGCCGCGCCGCTGCCGCACGTCTACTGCGGCGGCGGCGACCTGGCCGCGTGCCGGCAGGCGCTGCTCGGCGCGCTCGGCCAGGCGGCCGGGCAGGCCGCGACGGCGGTGTACCCCGGTGACTCCTTCTGCGCCGCCGGTGACCAGTGGTGCGCCGACGCGATCGTCCAGCTCCCGCTCGGCGGCATCACCGATCCGGTCATCACCTGGCAGAACCGGCCGACCTTCCAGCAGGTCGTCTCGTTCCCGGCGCATCGTTGAGGGGTGTACCTGACCCATCTGGAGTGCCTCCGCTGCGGGGCGACCCACGACGCGGACCGGCTGCGCAACCTGTGCCGGTGCGGCTCACCGCTGCTGGCCCGCTACGACCTGGCCGCCGTGGGGCGCGCGGTCACCCCGGCCGCACTGGCCGCGCGCCCCTCCACCCTCTGGCGGTACCGGGAGCTGCTGCCGGTCGCCGACGACAGGTACATCACGACGCTGGGCGAGGGTTGGACGCCGCTGCTGCCGGCGCCGCGCTACGGCGCGCACATCGGCGTACCGCGACTGCTCGTCAAGGACGAGGGGCTGATCCCGACCGGCTCGTTCAAGGCGCGCGGCGCGGCGGTCGGCGTGTCCCGCGCCCGGGAGCTGGGCGCCACGCACATCGCCATGCCCACCAACGGCAACGCCGGCGCGGCCTGGGCGACCTACGCGGCGCGGGCCGGGATGCGCGCGACGATCGCGATGCCGGCCGCCGCGCCGGCCGTCACCCGGCAGGAGTGCCGGATCGCGGGTGCCGACCTGCACGTCGTCGACGGCCTCATCGGCGACGCCGCCCGGCACCTCGCCGGGGTCAGCGATGGCGCCTTCGACGTCTCGACCCTCAAGGAGCCGTACCGCGTCGAGGGCAAGAAGACGATGGGCTACGAGATCGTCGAGCAGCTCGGCTGGCGGGTACCGGACGCCGTCCTGTACCCGACCGGCGGCGGCGTCGGGCTGATCGGCATCGCCAAGGCGCTGGGTGAGCTACGCGAACTGGGCTGGATACCGGACCGCTTCCCGCGCCTGGTCGCCGTGCAGGCCAGCGGATGCGCGCCGATCGTGCGCGCGTTCCGGGCCGGCGCCCGCCGGGCCGAGCCGTGGACCGGCGCGCACACCGTCGCGTTCGGCCTCACGGTACCGGCGCCGCTGGGCGACGAGCTGACCCTCGACGCGTTGCGCACCACCGGTGGTACCGCCGTCGCCGTCGACGACGACGAGCTGCTCGCCGACCTGCGCGCGTTCGGTATCCGCGAGGGGCTGATGCTGTGCCCGGAGGGCGCGGCCTGCCTGAGCGCCGCCCGGAAGCTGCGCGCCGAGGGCTGGCTCGACGCTAGCGACGAGGTGGTCGTGCTGAATACCGGGTCAGGCCTGAAGTACGACATCCGGGACTAGCCGGACTCACTAGCCGGTCACCAGCCGGAACCGCTCCACGACCACGAGCGTGTCGTCCGTGACCGTGAACGCGGGATCGCCGAGGAGAGCCCGCATCTGCGCGCTGTGCCAGAAGTCCTCGTGCCCGGCCCGCCACTGCGTCACCGACTCGTAGCCCTCGCCCTCGTCGAGCGCGTGCCGCCGGTCGACGTCGGCGAGCCGGACCACCCGTACCTCCGTCAGCTCGATCGCCGCGACCCGCCGGCCCGCCGAGTCCACCACGGCCGACCGCTCGCCGGCCCGGGGCAGCGGCGCGTTCTTCCGCTGGTACTCCAGCAGCAGCCCGGTCGTCGAGGTCTTCGCGCCGGACAGGATCGCGGCCACGAGCCGGTCCCGTAGCGGCCCGGGGAACGCGAACTGCGCCACCGGGAGGTCGTCGAGGCTCACGGCCGGGTCCCCGTCACCACCCTGGTGGCGCCCCACGGCCCGCCGTACCAGAACCGCCAGCCCAGCGGCCGTACCGTGACTCCGGTGCAGCCCAGCCGCTCCAGTTCGGCGGCGTATCCCCGGGCGTACCGGAAGTCGGCGATCACCAGCCGCCCGCCCGGCCGCAGGGTACGCGCCGCCTCGGCGACCGCGCGCAGCCGCCCGGCCTGGTCCGGCACGTTGTGGATGGCGAGGCTGCTGACCACGAGGTCGAGCGAGCCGGTACCCACCGGGAGCGCCCGCATGTCCCCGGTCAGCAGGTCGACCGGGACGCCCTCGGCATCCGCGTTGCGGCGCGCGGTCGCCGGGTCGTTGCCGGACTGGTCCACCGACCGCCACAGGTCGACGCCGATCGCGCGGCCGGCCGGGACCAGCCGGGCCGCCATGGTCAGCACGGCGCCCCGCCCGCAGCCGAGGTCGAGCAGGCGCTCGTCGCCCTTCAGGGCGAGCTGCCCCAGCAGTCCCCGCCAGACCGCGAACTTGCCCCGCCGGGTGGTGTACACGTAGCTGGCGCAGCTCGCCGCGAAGAACAGCGCGTACGCCAGCGGGATCAGCGCCCACCAGGGGCCGAACAGCACCGCCACCACCACGGTGACGGTGAGCGAGAGGACGGCGGTGGCGCCGAGCGCGACCGGTACCAGCGGCGCGTCGAACCCGTAGTCAGCGCGGGTCACCGACGCACTCTACCGTCAGAGCGCCCCCGGCCCGTTCGGCGTGCCGGGGGCGGTCGGCCCGCGCGGACCTACCGGCGCGGTGCGAGCAGCTACCGGCGCGGTGGCGGCGGTGTCCACCATCGCGGCATGGCAGCCCGGCTCAACCGCTGCGGCGGCTCGCCCACTGGCGCGGGTGCGGGGCGGGGCCGCGCCCGGCTTGGACGTGGCCTTCCCCGTGCGGCTGCGCCTGCGCCGTACCCTTGCCCTTCAGCCGGGCGCGGCGTGCGGCCCGGTTCTCGAAGGGGGCAGCCTCCTCGGCGTCCTCGGCCTCGTCCGCCGCGTCGTCGGGGTCGGTCGCCGCCGGCTCAGGATCGCTCATGCGGTGGACGGTAGCAGGTGCCAGGGGCCGTCGTCCCGGATCCGGCGGTACCCGAGCGCCCGGTACACCGCGTCGATGAGCGACTGGCCGCGCTCGTTGATCGCCACGCCGACCCCCTGGCGGTTCATCGTGTACCCGAACGACATCCGTGCCCGGGGGTCGGCGAACCCGTGCGAACCGCCCATCCCGATGTGCCCGAACGCCTCCTCGCTCATCAGCAGGCTGTCCTGGTCGCCCGGGGGCAGGTGCCGGTTGTCCGCGGTCTTCACGAAGCCGAGCGAGAACCGCGTCGGTACCAGCACCACCGCGTCGACCGACGTGGCCGAGCTGACCGCGGATATGACCGCGATCTGGTCGGGATCGACCAGCGACCCACCGCCCAGCGCGAGCGGCCGGTACATGCCGGCCAGGCCACGCGCGTTGGTGATGCCGCCGACCGCGCCGAACTCGGCGGCGTGTGCGGCCCGGCTGTCCGACTCGCCCGGCACCAGCATGTACCCGCCGCTGTTCGCGATCACCAGCGCGGGGATCGAGGCCGGGTCGGTGAGCGCGGCGACGTAGAAGCTGGGTACCGCGTCCCCCGGCCCCGGCGGGTCGGCCGGGATCGTCGGGGCGACCCGGTGCTCGTGCTCCGCCGGCAGGCCCAGCCAGAACTCCAGCCCGAGCGGCCCGGCCACCTCGTCCCGGAAGAACGTGCCGAGGGAGCGCCGGCTGACCCGGCGGACCACCTCGCCGACCAGGTACCCGAAGGTCAGCGCGTGGTACCCGTTACGGGTGCCCGGCCGCCAGAACGGCTCTTCACGGGCGAGGGCGTCGGTCATCAACGCCCAGTCGTAGAACGCGCCGGGCGGCAGCGGCTCGCGCACGGCGGGCAGGCCGGCCTGGTGGTTGAGCAGGTGCCGGACGAGTACCGCATCCTTGCCGTTCTTGGCGAACTCCGGCCAGTACGCGGCGACCGGAGCGTTGAGGTCCAGCAGCCCGCGCGACGCCAGGATGTGCGCGCACAGCGCGGTCGCGCCCTTGGTGGCCGACCAGACGTGGCCGATCGTGTCGCCGGTCCAGGCGCGGCCGGTGGTCGGGTCGGCGACGCCGCCCCACAGGTCGACGACGGTCTCGCCGTCGACGGTCACGCAGACCGAGGCGCCCACCTCGCCCCGTTCCGCGAAGTTGCCGGCGAACTCCTCGCGCACCTGGGCGAACTCCGGTCGGCAGGTTCCCTCGATCTCCATGGCGGCCTCACTCATGTCGGTTTCCCCGATCGCAGCACCGGCCGCGGCGGCGGGTCCAGTTCGGAGACCCCAACTGATTAACGGCTAGATTGGCCCCGGTCGGTCTGCTCAGGAGGTGGCGCATCGCCGGGTCGCCGTTCGTCGGCCGGGCCGGGGAGCTCGGGCGGCTGCTCGCGTCCGTCGAAGGGGTGCCCACCGCCGGGCTGGTCGGTGTCGTGGTGTCCGGCGAGGCCGGGATCGGCAAGTCCCGGCTGCTCGCCGAGGCCGCCGGGCGGCTGGCCGGCCAGGGCTGGCGGACCCTGCGAGTGGACGCGGACCGGCTCGAACGCCGGGTGCTCTACGCCGCGCTCGCCAGCGCGCTGCGGGCCGTGGCGACGGACAACGCCTTCACCGAGGGCCTGCGCCGGGACGCGGTGGCCGCGCTGGATCTGGCGGTACCGGACTCCGCCGGCCTCGCGTTCGGGCGGGCCTGCGCGGCCGTCACCCGTTTGCTCACCGCGCTCGCCACCCCCGGCCCGCTCGGCGTCCTCGTGGACGACCTGCACGAGCTGGACGACGACTCGCTCGCCCTGCTGGCTGTCGTGCTGCGCCGGCTCGCCGCCGCGCCGATCGGGCTGGTCGTCGCGCTGCGGCCGCACCTGGCGGCGCCGAACCCGGCGGCCGAGGAACTGCTCGACCGGCTCGCCGACGAGGTCGACGTGGTACGGGTCGAGCTGGGTACCCTGCCGCCGGCCGAGCTGGCCGGGGTGATCGGCCCGGTGCTCGGCGCGCCGCCCGACGCCGACCTGGCCGCGGAGGTACACCGCCGGGCCGACGGCAACCCGTTCTTCGCCGCCGAGATCGCCCGCTCGCTGGCCGAGTCCGCGCTCGTCGTCGTGGACGGCGGGCAGGCCCGGCTGGCGGTGGCGGCGGGCGCGGTCCGGCTGACCCGGCGTACCGCGGTCCTGCGCCGGGTCCTGCCCCTGACCGAGCAGACCCGCGCGGTCGCCCGTACCCTCGCCGTGCTGCGCACCGTCGACCTCGGCCGGATCGGGCTCATCGCCGACGTCGCCGGGCTGCCCGAGGCGGACGTCGCCGCCGCGTTCGACGACCTGGTACGCGCGCACGTGGTGGTGTCCGACCCGGCGGCCGGGTACCGGTTCTCGCACGACATCGTCGCCGACGCCCTGTACGACGACATCGGGCCGGCCGAGTGCCGCCGGCTGCACCAGCTCGTCGCCGCCTGGCTGCTCCACGAGCGGGCCCGGGGCGAGGCGGTCGACGTGCTCGAACTGCCCTGGCACGTGGCCGAGTCCGCCGCGCCCGGCGACCCGGTGGCGGTCGGGGTACTCGCCGAGGCGGTGCAGCGGGCACTGGCCGGCGCGCCCGAGGCGGCGGCCGGCTTCTGCGCGCGGGCACTGGCACTGCTC
>JBKPCQ010000300.1:0-9897 GCA_046727455.1 Actinomycetota bacterium
TGTCGTCGAGGTACTGCCGGCACGACGAGTACGAGCCGTACGGGCTGGTGACGAACGCGAGCGCCCGCTGGACCCCGGCGTCGCGCATCTCCCGGACGGTGTCGGCGAGCAGCGGGTACCAGTTGCGGTTGCCCCAGTAGACCGGCAGGTCGATGCCGGCCCGGTCGAACTCGCGCCGCAGCGCCGCCAGCAGCGCCCGGCACTGCGCGCCCAGCGGCGAGACCCCGCCGAAGTGCCGGTAGTGCTCGGCGACCTCGGCCAGCCGCTCGTCGGGTACGCCCCGGCCGCGGGTCACGTTGCGCAGGAACGGCAGGACGTCGTCCAGCCCCTCCGGACCTCCGAAGGACAGGAGGAGGAACGCGTCGTAGGACATGGTCAGTGGCCCATGCCGACGCCGCCGTCCACCGGGATGACCGCCCCGGTCACGTACCCGGAGGCGTCGCTCGCGAGCCAGGTGACCGCGCCCGCGATCTCCTCCGGCGTGGCGAAGCGGCCGGCCGGGATCTGCTGGAGGTACCGCGTCTTGACCTCGTCGGACAGCGCCGCCGTCAGGTCCGTCTCGACGTACCCGGGTGCCACCACGTTCGCGGTGATGTTGCGGGTGCCCAGCTCGCGGGTGATCGAGCGGGCCAACCCGACCAGCCCGGCCTTGCTCGCGGCGTAGTTGACCTGGCCGGGACCGCCGAGGTGGCCGACGACCGAGGAGATGAAGATGATCCGGCCCCAGCGGGCGCGCAGCATCTTGGCCGTCGCCCGCTTGGCGACCCGCCAGGAGCCGGTGAGGTTGGTCTCCAGGACCCGGGCCCACTGCTCCTCGGACATCCGCAACAGCAGCGTGTCGTCGGTGATCCCGGCGTTGGCGACCAGTACCTCGACCGGGCCCAGCTCGGCCTCGATCGTGCTGAACGCGGTGTCGACGGCGGCCGGGTCGGTGATGTCGCACCGGACCGCGAACAGGCCCTCGGGAGCACCGGCGCCCCGGTGCGTCACCGCCACCCGGTCGCCCTGCTTCGCGAACGCCTGCGCGATCGCCAGGCCGATCCCCCGGTTACCTCCGGTGACGAGCACGGTACGCGGCATGACAGCCCTCTCGTGTGATCGGACGATCCTGAAGAGCCTAGGCGGTGATGGGCCGGGGCCGGTACGGGGGTACTATTGCCGGCGGTTCCTGTCCGGCCGGCCCGAGGAGGTGATCGCTGTGCGAAGTAGCGATCCCCCTAGTCATATGGCCGGGCCCGGTCGTCAGCCCCGCTGACCGATTCCCCCTCGACGGCGCACGCCTCCGCGTGCGGGTCGGGCGTGGGACGGGCCCGATGCGAGCCCGTTCCCCTACCCCCAGCGCCGCCATCCTCGGGAGCCGTCATGAGCCGTTTCGCCGTTCCGCTGGGCTTCACGCTCGCCGCGATCTGGGTCGCCGTCATCTTCGTCCTGGTCAACAGCCCGACCCACTGATGTCACGGCAGCCGGGACGTCCACAGCAGGCTCATCCCGGCGGCCGCGAACGCGAACAGCAACCCGATGCCGACGTACCACTGGGTGATCTCGCGGGGTACCGTCTTGTACCCGATCGAGCTGCCCATGTCCTGGTACACCTGCTTGAGCTGGGTCAGGCTGGACGCCTCGTAGTAGTGCCCCCGGGTGGTCTCCGCGAGCTTCTGCAGCGACGGCTTGTCGACCGGTACCCGCTGGAGCTGGCCCTGGATGTTGACCGTGCCGGTGTCGGTGCCGAACGCGATCGTGGAGACCGGCACGTTCGCCTGTGACGCGGCCGAGGCGGCGTCCTCGATCGGCCGCCCCGCCGTCCGGTACCCGTCGGAAAGCAGCACGATCCGCGCGGGCGGCGGCCCCGCGGTACCGTCGGCGGGCACCGACTGGATCGCGCTCAGGCAGGTGAACACGGCCTCGCCGGTGGCGGTCGCCTCGGCGAGCTGGAGCCCGTCGACGGCCTGGAGAATCGCGGCCTTGTCCTTGCCCGGCGAGACCAGCACGCTGGCCGCCTTGGAGAAGGAGACCAGCCCGACGTTGTACGTGTCCGGCAGGGTCTTGACGAACTCCTTGGCCGCCTCCTGGGCGGCCTGGATCCGGGTCGGCTGGACGTCGTCGGCGCGCATCGACAGCGACACGTCGATCGCGATCATCACGGTCGCCCGCTCCAGCGGCTGCTTGGCGTCCATCGACGGGCGGGCCATGGCGCAGGCGAGCGTCAACAGGCAGAGCAGGAAGGCGCCGGCCGCCAGGTGGCGGCGGTACCCGAGGCCGCGGGGAGCCACGGTCTTGAGCAGGTCGACGTTGGTGAACCGGACGGCGTAGGAGCGGCGCCGGTACTGGCGCCAGACGTAGACGGCCGCCAGGGCGAGCACCGGGACGACCGCCACCAGCCAGATCGGTTCGAGGAATCTGATCATCGCGTGGTCCCCCTGGTCCGCGCGTGCCGCTGCGCGGCGACGAAGCGCACGATGTCCAGCAGCCAGTCCCGGTCGGTACGCAGGCGCAGGTGTGCCGCGTTGGCGCCGCGGACGGCGGCGGCGATGGCCGCGCGCTGTGCCGCCGCGCCCGCCGCGTAGCGCGCCCGCAGCGCCGGATCCCCCGTATGTACCTCGTGCAGCCGGCCGGTCTCCGGATCCACGAACTCCATCACCCCGGCGTCGCCCAGCTCCAGCTCGCGCGGGTCGACGATCTCGATGGCCAGCAGGTCGTGCCGGACCCCGAGCTTGCGCAGCGGGCGCTCCCACTGCTCCGGCGGGACGAGGAAGTCCGAGATGACCACCGCCAGCCCGCGCCGCCGGGGCGGCCGGACCAGCGCGTCGACCAGCGCGCCGAGGTCGGCCCGGCCGGGCCGGACGGCGGTACCCGCGATAGACCGCACCAGCCCCTGCGCGTCCTTGCGGCCGGGCCGGGCGGGCAGCCGGGTGACCCGGTCGCCGGTGCCCACGACCGCGCCGATCCGGTTCCCGCCGCGCACGGTGAGGTGGCTGATTGCCGCGGCGGCCGCGATCGCGAGGTCGCGCTTGAGGCAGGTGGCGGTACCGAAGTCCAGGCTCGCCGACAGGTCGACCGCCATCCAGGTCTCCAGCTCGCGGTCGGCGACGGTCTGCCGGACGTGCGGGACGGTGGTCCGGGCGGTGACCGGCCAGTCCATCCGGCGCACGTCGTCACCGGCGCGGTACTCCCGCGACTCGCCCGGCTCGCTGCCCGGCCCCGGCAGCAGGCCGAGGTAATCGCCTTGGAGCAGGCCGTCCAGCTTGCGGTTGACCAGGAGCTGGAGCCGGCCGAGTACCGGTTCGGCGCGACCGGCGTCGAGCGGCAGCGCCGCCCGGCCCGGCTTCTCCGGGGCGCCCTCGGACCGGCCCGACCGGCGGCGCAGCCGGCTCAGCCCCGGGACCCGTTTTTCGCTCATGCCGGACGGCCGGGGGCCGGCCAGGTCGGAGCCGCGGTGCGCGCGGGCTGGCCGTACGAGGGCGGGCGGTGGGGCGGCGCCGAGCCGGTGGTCGCCTGCTGGCGGGGCGCGACGGTGGGCGGCGGTACCGTCGCCAGCACCCGGTCGATGATCCGGTCCGCCGGGATGTCGTCGGCCAGCGCGTCGTAGGACAGGACGAGCCGATGGCGCAGGATGTCCGGCGCGATGTCCTGCACGTCCTGCGGCAGCGCGTAGTCCCGGCCGCGGAGCAGGGACAGCGCCCGGGCGGCCCGGACGATGCCGAGCGAGGCGCGCGGGCTGGCGCCGTACTGGATGAGCTGCGCGACGTCCGGCATGCCGTAGTCGCCCGGGGACCGGGTGGCGAGCACCAGCCGGACCGCGTAGTCGACCAGCGCGTTGTGCACGAACACCTCGTCGGCCCTGCCCTGCAGGGTCACCAGGTCGCTGGTCTGGAAGACCTGGTTGGGCTGGGGCGGGGCGACGCCCATCCGGTACACGATCTCGCGCTCCTCGGCGTCCGTCGGGTACCCGACGTTGATCTTCATGAGGAACCGGTCGCGCTGGGCCTCGGGAAGCGGGTACACGCCCTCCTGCTCGATCGGGTTCTGCGTCGCCATGACCAGGAACGGCATTGGTACTTCGTAGGTCTGGCCGCCGATCGAGACCTGCTGCTCGGCCATGACCTCCAGCAGTGCCGACTGCACCTTGGCCGGTGCCCGGTTGATCTCGTCGGCGAGCAGGAAGTTCACCATGACGGGACCCAGCTCGACATCGAACTTCTCGGCGCCCTGCCGGTAGATCCGGGTACCGACGATGTCGGCCGGTACCAGGTCGGGGGTGAACTGGATCCGGGCGAACGAGCCGCCGACCACCTGGGCCAGGGTCTCCACGGCGAGGGTCTTGGCGACGCCGGGGACGCCCTCCAGCAGGCAGTGCCCGCGGGCGAGCAGCGCCACGAACATCCGCTCGATCATCCGGTCCTGGCCGACGATGACCCGCTTGACCTCGAACAGGGCGCGTTCGAGCAGGGTTGCGTCCTGGGCCGGGGTACTGGGCGGCACGGTACCGCCGGGCGCGTCGCCGCCCCGAGCACCGGCGGTCGGGGTCGCGGGCGTGGTCGGCTGGGCCACCGGTCCTCCAGTGGGGCTCATCGGAAAGGTACGACTGTCCTAGCTTGGCACGCTCCGCCGACCGGCCGCTCGGCGAGGCCGCCCGGGCGCCCCGGTGCGGGTTACCGGAGGGTCCGGAGAATCCGGCACGCGGTACGGGTAGACACACGGGCCGGGTGGGCGGGTAACATCTCAACCGACGCCGGGCGGCTTCCCCCGTGGCCGCCCGGCGTTTAATCATTTCTGGGGGAAATCCTGAGCGACGACGTCCTCCGCTGCTCCGCCAAGGGTTGCCGTACCGCCGCGGTCTGGGCGCTGTCCTGGAACAACCCGAAGCTGCACCCGCCCGAGCGGCGTAAGACCTGGCTGGCCTGTGCCGCCCACCGCGAGTCGCTGGGCGACTTCCTGCGCGCCCGCGGGTTCCTCCGGGAGATCACCGAGCTGAGGAGATCACCGGGCTGAGCCCGCGGAGGCGACCGACCTGGTGTTCGTGGACGCCCCGGTGGCCGGCAGCGACGTGCCGGCCCGCGAGGGCACGCTGGTGATCCTCGCCTCCGGTCCGGACGAGGTGCGCGAGCGGGTACAGCCGGCCTTCGACGCGGGCCGTGCTCTCCGGTGCCTTCGAACCAGGGTTCCCCCTGCGGCTCGCGGCACTTGGGCCGGACCAGCAAGGCGGCGCTCGTCAGGCGGCCGTGACCAGCGCGGGCAGGACGGTACCGATCGGCTCGCGGAGCACGGCGTCGGCCAGTTCGTCGTAGGGCGTCGGGCTGGCGTTCACGATCACCACCCGGGCACCCGCCCGCGCCGCCACCTCGACCAGCCCAGCCGCCGGCTGTACCGACAGCGACGTGCCCACCGCGAGCAGCAGGTCGGCGGCCTCCGCCGCGGCGACCGCCCGGTGCAGCGTGCGGCGGTTGAGCCGCTGGCCGAACGAGATGGTGGCCGACTTGAGGATGCCGCCGCAGATCCGGCAGTCCGGGTCGGACTCGCCGGCTTCCACCCGGGCCAGCGCGGAAGCCATGGTGGTCCGGTCGCCGCAGGACAGGCACTCCACCCCGTACAGGGTGCCGTGGATCTCGATGACCCGGTCCGGGTCGGAGCCGGCCCGCTGGTGCAGACCGTCGATGTTCTGGGTGACGATCGCGTGCAGCCGGCCGGCCCGCTCCAGCGCGACGAGCGCGTGGTGCGCCGCGTTCGGCGTCGCCGACCAGGCCGGATGTCCGCGTCGGTTGCGCCAGGCGCGGCGGCGGACCTCGGGATCGGCCACGTACGCGTCGAGGGTGACCAGCTTCGCGGCCTCCGGATCGCGGGTCCACACTCCGTTGGGTCCGCGGAAGTCGGGGATCCCCGAGTCCGTGGAGATCCCCGCTCCGGTCAGCGCGACGATCCGGTACGCACCGGCCAGGCTGCCCGCCCCGCTCATGCGACAACAGTAGGCTTCGGGCATGGAGCTGCAACCGGGGCTGGCCGCGTCGGTGGCGCTGACGGTCACCGACGCCGATACCGCACAGACGCTGGGCTCGGGCGACGTGCCGGTGCTCGGTACCCCCCGGGTGCTGGCGCTGGTCGAGGCGGCGACGGTACGCGCGACGGCCCGGTACCTGCCGTCCGGCGCGACCACCGTGGGCACCCGCGTGGAGCTGGAACACCTCGCCGCCACCCCGGTCGGCGGGACGGTCACCGCCGAGGCCCGGCTGTCCAGTGTGGACGGTCGGCGGTTGGAGTTCACGGTCACCGTGCACGACGGCGAGCGGCTGGCCGCCCGGGGCACCGTCGAGCGGACTCTGGTCGACCGCGAGAAGTTCCTGGCGAAGGTGTCGCCATGACCGGCTTCACCGAGGTGGCCGACCGGATCTACCTCCTGCGGTACCCGGTCCTCGACGTCAACGTCACGCTGGTCGTCGGCGACGGCGCGGCTCTGGTCGTGGACACCCTCTCGACCGGGACGCAGGCGGCCGAGCTGGCGGACGCGGTACGCCGGGTGACGCCGGCCCCGTTCACCATCGTCAACACCCACCACCATTTCGACCACAGCTTCGGCAACGCGGTCCTGGCCGGGGGCGGGGCGGACATCTGGGCGCACGAGGCCGCCGCGACACACCTGCGGGAGCGCGGCACGCACTGGCAGCGCGAGTGGTACCGGCACTGGCTGCCCATCGATCCGGAGCTGGCCCAGGGCCTGGCCGAGGTGACGATCGTGCCGCCCAACCGGCTGGTACGCACCGAGGCGACCCTCGACGTCGGTGGGCGCACGGTGCGCCTGCGGCACCTCGGTCGTGGGCACACCGACGGGGACCTCGTGGTGTCGGTACCGGACGGGGACGTCGTCGTCGCGGGCGACCTGGTGGAGGAGAGCGGGCCGCCGGACTTCGGCGACGGGTACCCCCTGGAGTGGCCGGAGACCCTGGCCGCACTGACCCACCTGCTGTCCCCCGCGACGGTCGTCGTGCCCGGCCACGGCGCACCGGTCGACCAGGCGTTCGTACGGGCGCAGCACGGGCTGCTCACCGAGCTGGACTGGCTGATCCGGGACGGGCACGCGGACGGCGCGCCGGAGCGCGCCGTCGCGGCCAGGTCACCGTTCGGCCCGGAGCCGTCCCTCGTCGCGGTCCACCGCGGATACGCCGAGCTGTCCGGCCGCGTGTGACCCTGGCCGGTCCCGGTAGTGGCCGACCACGGTCAGCAGCAGTCCGACAGCGGCCCACGTGGCCAGCACCAGCAGCGGCTTCGTGACACGGGCGCTGTCGAAGAACGCCACCGACCGCAGTGCCGTCGCGCCCGCGCCCGGCGGCATGAACTGGCCGACCGCGCCCCACGGCTTCGGTAGCAGCTCGGGTGCCGAGGCCAGCCCGGAGATCGGGTTGCCCAGCAGGAACCCCAGCAGGGCGCCGAGGCCGACGCCGGGCCCGCCCAGCACGGCACCGAGGCCGGCGACGGTTGCGCTGATGGCCAGCGCGAGCAGGCCGATCACACCGGCTTCGCGGAGGTACCCGCCGGTGAGCACGCCGACCCAGTGCAGGACGGCAGCGGCGACGAGGCCGGCGAGCACCCCGAAGGCGAGCATCCCGACCAGCCGGGCGGCGTGCGACCGTACCACGAACAGCAGCGCCACGCCGGCGGCCGCGCTCGTGAGCAGCAGCGGCAGCAACCCGGAGGCGAAGCCGGCACCGCGCGGGTCCTTGGGTGGCGTCGGTACCACGTCGACGACCGGTACCGGCTGCCCGTTGCCTAGGCGCTGGGCGGCCTGGGTGAGCAGGGCGGCAACGGTCGGGCTGGCGGCGGACGCCAGATGGAGGCTGGGCGAGCCCGCGCCGAGGACGACGGCGCCGTAGGCTTCGCGGTCGCGCAGCGCCTGGTCGGCCGCTGCGGCGTCCGGCGCGAGGGTGACCTGGAAGGCACCGGGCTGCTCGTTGCGCAGCTGCTCGGCCACGGCGTTCGCGGCCGGCGCCGGTCCGGCGACCACGAGCGGCAGGTCGCGCGGCGCGGCTCTCCCGGCCGGCCAGGCGTACCAGAGGATCAGCAGGCCCTGCACCAGGACGACGCCGATGGCGACGAGGCCGGCGAGAGCGACTGGCTTGGGTGTGCGTGCCACGGCTTCATCGTCGTCCGGAAGCGGAGACTTGTCAAGAACGAGCGTTCGTTTTAGATTCAAGGGGTGCCTCGTGTATCCGCTGCCCACCTCGCCGCCCGGCGCCGGCAGATCCTCGACGCCGCCCGGCGCTGCTTCCTGCGCAACGGCTTCCACAGCACGTCCATGCAGGACGTCATCGCCGAGGCCGGGCTGTCCGTCGGCGCGGTGTACCGCTACTTCAAGAGCAAGAACGAGATCATCGCGGCCATCGCCGACGGGTACGCCGCCGAGGTACGCACCGTTATCGCCGACCTGGACGCCCACCCCGAGCCGGGGTTGAGCGAGGTCATGGAGCGGGCGTTCGAACTGGTCGACGCGAACGTCGGTCCCGACGGGACGATGCGCCTGGCCGTGCAGGTCTGGGCCGAGGCCCTGCGCGACCCGGCCGTCGGCGCGGTGGTCACGCGGATCTACGGCGCCATGCGGGCCAACTTCGTGGACCTGGCCTCGCGGGCGGTCAAGGCCGGCGAGCTACCGGCCGGCGCCGACCCCTACGCCGTGGGGGCCGCGCTGTTCTCCCTCGTGCTCGGGTACGCGCTGCAGCGGATGCTGACCGGGGCGCCCGACCGGGACACCTACCGGGAAGGCGTACGGGCATTGCTCGGATCCCGGTCCGCTGCGTAGATCGCCAGGATCGCGCCGGTCGTCGTCACCTGGCTGTCGACGAGCCGCAACGGCCACCTACCAGCGGCTCGGCTTCAACCAAATGGTTAAGGCTGTCGTACCCGCGCGGCAGACTGCGGGCATGCCTGCCACCGATGTCATCGCCGCCTTCTGGAAAGCCGTGTCGGCCCGCGACTGGGCCGGGTTCGGCGCGCTGCTCGCCCCGGACGTCGTCTACGAGCTGCCGCAGACCCGCGAGCGGGTCCGCGGGCGGGAGGCATACGTCCGGTTCAACGCGGAGTACCCGGGCGAGTGGGAGATCGCCCCGCTGCGGATCGTGGGAGCCGGCCGGAGCGGGGCGAGCTGGATCCGGTTCGTGGTGGACGGCGGCGAGGAGCAGACCGGGATCAGCTTCTTCGACCTCGACGACGACGGGCTCATCGCCCGGATCCACGACTTCTGGCCGGTCCCCTACGAGCCGCCACCCGGCCGGGAACACCTGGTCGAGCGCTGAGAATCCGGGGCTGGGTAGGCGGCTTCGAAGACGGTCAGCGGATCCAGCCGCAGCCGGACGCACAGATATGCGCTGAGCGCCGCGGCCCGGCGGGTGTCCCGCTCACCGACCTCCGCCACCAGCGGAGCGGCCGAGCGGAGCGCGTTGACCCGGCCCTCGGGCTCGTCGAGCCGGTACCGGCTCAGCCGGTGGTCGGCGACCAGCTCGGCGAGCGGGATGCGCAGTCGCTCCAGGAGGGGCACCACGCCGTGGCGGTACCGGGCGACAAGTGTGGCCGGGTCGGTGCCGGGCGGTAGGGCGATCGCGTCGACCGGGCCCGACCAGGTCCGGGTCAGCCCGTAGGCCCGGTCCGCCGCATCCTCCCCCGCGGCGTCGGCGTCGAACGCCACGACGAGCGGGGTACCTGGTGCCACCGCGTTCGCCAGCAGCCTCACCTGCTCCGCGCTCAGCGCCGTGCCACAGGGCGCGACGGCCACGTAGGGCGGGCCAGGCAGCCAGTTGCGCAGGCAGGCCACCGCGAGTACGTCGGTCGGCCCCTCCACGAGCAGGACGACCGGCGGCTGCTCCCGACCCGACCCCGCGGGGCTGAACCGCGCCGCCACCCCGGGCCGCGCCGCCACCC
>JBKPCQ010000301.1:0-10176 GCA_046727455.1 Actinomycetota bacterium
GGCGGCTGGGCCAGGCCGAGCCCCACCGGCCGGGGGACCGGCATCCGGCTGGCCAGCCCGGCGGCCCACCGGCCGCGGCCGGATCCGGGCACCCGGCCCACCGCGATGGCGTCAACCGCGCGCAGCCGGCCGGCCCGCCACGCGGTACCGCCCGCGGCCAGCGTGACCAGGACCAGCGCGCCGGCCACGACGGCGATGGAAAGCCACGGCGCGACGCCTGCGGTCGTGCCGCCGTAGACCTGGTCGGCGGCCGACAGCAGCGGTACCGCGAGCAGGTTGCCCGCCACCAGACCCAGCGCGGCCCCGGCCGCGGCCGGCACCAGGGCCTGCGCCGTGTACGCCCGCACGACCTGGCCGGGGGTACAGCCGAGCGCCTTGAGGATGCCGATGCGCCGGGTCGCCGCGCCCACCGTTCCGGCCACCACGTTGCCGACGATGAGTCCGGACATGACCAGGCCGAGCGCGCCGAACGCGACCAGGAGCGGGACGAACGTGCCGGTGTTCCCGTCGGCGGCCCGCCGGGTGTCCAGCCAGGACCGGGCGCCGAGCAGCGCACCGGCGGGTACCGTCGCGGCGACGGCGGTCTGGCCGGCGGCCACGCTCGCCGCGCTGCCCGCGTCGGCGAACCGGTAGAGCATCTGGTACCCGGTGGGCGACAGCGCGGCGGCCTGCGCGGGCGTGACCCAGGCGTCCGCGGTCTGGCTCACCGAGCGGGCCACCCCGACGACGGTCAGCACCGGGCCGCCGGTCACCTGAAGGATGGCGCCGGGTCTGGTGAGCGCTCCCAGATAGTCGCTGGACACCACGATCTCGCCCGGCCCGGTCGCCCAGCGCCCGGCGGTGAGCGTGAGCGCGTCGACCGGCCCGCCCGGGTCGGCCCGCCCGACCACGGTCAGCGGCGGTACCCGGCCACCGCTGAACGTCCCGGACCCGCTGGTGCCGTCGATCGTGACGGTGGGGAACGGCCCGGCCGCGGCGGTCACCCCGGCGGCGCGTGCGGACGCGGACAGCGCCGCGGTGTCCACCTTGGCCCTATCGAACTGGGCGGTGAGGTGTGCGCCGTGCTGATCGGCGAAGGCGTGGTCGAACGGCGCGCTGGACGCGACCAGGAGCGAGCCGGCGAGGACGCAGGTGGTGATGGCGATGAACACGGACAGCGCGATGGCGATGGTCGGCAGCCGGCGGCGGGTCACCCCGGAGCGGACCACCCGGCCCAGGCCGGCGCTCACCGGTGCCCCGCCGACCGCGCGGCGTCCGCGCCCTCGTCGTCCGCCGCGTCCGCGGCTTCGCCGTCCGCCGCGGTCCGGGCGCCGGAGTCCGCCACGATCCGGCCGTCGACGAGCCGTACCGTCCGGGTCGCGCACCTGCCGGCGAATGCCGTGTCGTGCGTGACCAGCACCATGGTCTGCCCGTCCGCGCGCAGGTCGCGCAGCAGCCGGGCGACGTCCTCGCCGGACGCGGTGTCCAGCGCGCCGGTCGGCTCGTCTGCGAGCAGCAGCGTCGGGCGGTTCATCAACGCCCGCGCGATCGCGACCCGCTGCCGCTCGCCGCCGGACAGCCGGGCGGGATACGCGACCGCGTGCCGCGTGATGCCGAGCGCATCGAGCAGCTGGCCGGCCCGGGCCCGGGCGGCGGTCCGGCCGGTACCGGCGAGCTGCGCGGGCAGCAGCACGTTGTCCAGCACGGTCAGGTCGTCCAGCAGGTTGAAGAACTGGAAGACCATGCCGATGCGGGCCCGACGGTACCGGGCTGAGCCGGCCTCGCCGAGCCGGTCCACCCGGGTACCGCCGACGCTCACCGTGCCGGCGTCCGGGCGGTCCAGCCCGGCGATCAGGTTCAGCAGGGTGGACTTGCCGCTGCCGGACGGCCCGACCACGGCCACCGCCTCGCCGGCCCGGACGGTCAGCGACACCCCGTCCAGTGCCGGCCGGCCCCCGTCGTACCGGCGGCACGCGTCGCGTATCTCGATCAGCTGCTCGTCCATGGCAATCCCCTCGCGTACCCGATGAATGCGGCTCGACTGTAGGGACTGCGCCGGCCGGTACACGTCGCTCCGCGGACGCATTTCCCCTACCGTGGCTGGCGGAGCCGGGCCGGGGTCATCCCTGCGGCGTAGTCCGCAGGCTGATGCCGCAGCCCGGGTCGGCCGGCCAGAATGGGCAGGTGACGAGCGCGTCGATCGGGGAACGGATCCGCGCGGCCGGCCGGTGGTTGCGCCGGCCCACCGGCCCGCTGCCCCGGCCGACCCGGCGCAACCTGCTCTTCGACGCCGGCCTGACGCTGGCCGTCATGCTGGTCGCCGTCGCGGTCGCCCGGTACAGCGTGAGCTACCTGGCGCACCGGGTCATGCGCATCGCGGAGCCGGCGCACGCCGCGCCGGCCATGATCGCCGTCGCGCCGCCGGCCAACCAGACCAGCATCGTGGTCCTCGCCCTGGTCGCCGCCGCGCCGCTGGTGCTGCGCCGCCGGTACCCGCTGGCCGTGCTGTGGGTGGTCATGGGCATCACGCTGTCGGCTGTCCACGTCACCCGGGCGCCCGCCTTCTACGCCTGCGTGGTGGCCGCGTACACCGCCGCCGCCTACAGCCCGTACCGGGTTCCCACTCTGGCCAGCCTCGGCATCGCCGCGATACTGGTCAGCGGGTTCGCCATGTCGTCGGTGCCGGCGGTACCCACGCGGCTGGTGCCGTACCTGATCCTGATCCCGATCGTGGTCGCCGGGAACGCCCTGCGGGACTGGCGGCGGCGTGAGCAGGAGGGCCGGGCACGGCTGGTCACGCTGCAACGGACGCGGGCCGAGGAGCTGCGCCTGGCGGCCGACCAGGAGCGGCGCCGGATCGCCCGGGAGCTGCACGACGTGGTGACCCACAACGTGAGCGTGATGGTGATCCAGGCCGGCGCGGCCCGCCGGGTCCTCGGCGCAGCGCCCGACCAGGCATACGCGGCACTGCTCGCGGTCGAGGCCGGCGGCCGCGCGGCCATGGCCGAGCTGCGGCACGTGATGGGCCTGCTCGCCGTGGACGGTGAGGACCCCGGCCAGCTGGCCCCGCAGCCCGGCCTGGATGGGTTGGCGGCGCTGGTCGACCGGGTCCGCGAAGCCGGCGTACCGGTGCAGCTGACGGTCGTCGGCGAACCCCGGCCGGTACCGCCCGGGGTTGACCTGACCGCGTACCGCGTGATCCAGGAGGCGCTGACCAACACCGTCAAGCACGCGACCGGCGCGACCGCCACGGTGCTCGTCGAGTACCACCCCGACCACCTGCGGGTGGACGTGACAGACACCGGCGGGCAGGACGCCCGGCCGGCTCCCGCCGGTACCGGTCGCGGCCTGGTCGGGCTGCGTGAGCGGGTCGCGGTCTACGGCGGGAAACTGCGCGCCGGGCCGCGCCCGACCGGCGGGTACCGGATCACCGCGACGATCCCGGCGGACACCGCATGAGCGAGCCGCTGCGGGTCGTCGTCGCCGACGACCAAGCGCTGGTACGAACCGGGTTCCGCATGATCCTCGCATCCGACGGGATCGAGGTGGTGGCCGAGGCGGCCACCGGCACCGAAGCGATCGACGCGGTCCGCCGGACCCGCCCGGACGTCGTGCTGATGGACATCCGGATGCCCGACCTGGACGGGCTGGCCGCCACCCGGCGGATCCTCGCCGGTACCGCCGAGGCACCCCGGGTCATCATGCTGACCACGTTCGATCTGGACCACTACGTTTACGCGGCGCTCACCGCCGGGGCCAGCGGATTCCTCCTCAAGGACGTCACGCCTGAGCAGTTGCTCGCGGCGGTCCGGACGGTACGGGCCGGCGACGCGCTGCTGGCCCCCGCGATCACCCGGCGCCTGGTGGAGCGGTTCGCCCGCCGCTCCGCCGAACCGGCCCCGCCGCACCGGGACCTGTCCACGCTGACCCCCCGCGAGCTGGACGTGCTACGCCTGGTCGCCCGCGGGCACAGCAACGCCGAACTGGCCGCCGAGCTGCACCTGGCCGAGGCGACGGTGAAGACGCACGTAGCCCGGATCCTCGCCAAACTGAACCTGCGGGACCGGGTGCAGGCCGTCGTCACCGCCTACGAAACCGGCCTGGTCACCCCCGGTACGCCGGAGAGCTGAGCAGCAGCGTGGGTGCACTGGTGACCGTCAGGGCGACGCTCCCGGAACGCTAGCTTGGCCAGCATCGTGGCCTCCTCTCGGATGCCCGAGGTCCGCGTCATCGGGCCGAAAGGAGGAATCGACAGTCGCCACGATCAAAGGTGACCGGGTGGGCTCAGCCCTTCGCGCGGACCGCGTGCGTCCCGAAACGCCACCCACGACCCTAGCTCGTCGCCGCGTCGCGCGACACGGTGGGAGCGCAGAACGCCGTCAACGTGAGTTGACGGTACCGAGCTTGTCAACTACAGTTGACGCCACGCGGGTCATCGGCCGCGTGGCGACGAGGGCGGGTGCGTTCGATGGGTGCTTCGATGCCCGGGACATACCTTTCCGGCGAGGTGACCTCGCCGGACGGGACCCGGATCGGTTACCGGCGCTACGGCACCGTAGGGCACGGCGTGGTCCTCGTCCATGGCGGCGGGCAGGCGGCGCAGAACCTGCACCTTCTCGCTACGGCGCTGACCGATCAGTTCACCGTGTACGTACCGGACCGGCGTGGCCGGGGCCGTAGCGGACCACCCGGCGACCACTACGGGCTGGCCGCCGAAGGCGACGACCTTGCCGCCCTGGTCCGGCACGCGGGCGCGGTACACCTGTTCGGCCTCAGTTCGGGTGGCATCGTCGTGCTGGCCGCGGCGCGGAGCATGCCCGGCCTTCGCAGTGTGGCCGTGTACGAGCCACCGCTCTCGATCAACCACTCGACACCGCTGGGCTGGCTGCCCCGCTACGAGCGGGAGCTCGCCCGTGGGGACCTCGCTGCCGCGGCCGTCACCGCCATGCGCGGAACGCGTACCGCGAGCCTCCCGGTGCGGCTGGCACCCCGACCGGTCCTCACCGCGGCGCTGAACGCGGCCATGCGACCACGGCGGGACACCGTCGCCGGGCCGGGACCGGGCAGGCCGTCGCCGCGGCGGGCCGCCATCGCCCGGGTACTGCTGTGGCCACTGCGCCAGGCGGCTCGCACACGTGGTACCGGACACCCCGGCCCGGACGGGGTCGCCCTGCGGGCGCTGGTACCCACGATGCGCTACGACGCGCAGTTGGTCGTCGAGAGCGAAGGAACCCTGGACGACTACGCCACACTCGTCACGCCCGTCCTGCTCCTGGGGGGCAGCCGCAGCGCCAGCTACCTGTCACGCAGTCTCGACGCGCTGCAGCAGGTGCTGCCCAACGCGACCCGCGTCGAGTTGCCCGGCGTTGGCCACACCGCGCCGGACAACACCGGCGACCCGCTTCGCGTCGCAGACCAACTCCGCGGCTTCTTCGACGATCCGAAGGACCGCCACCCGATCGCCCGACCGGAGAAGGATGCCGGTGGTCGCGATACGCGCCCGCATCGCGGGTAGCCGGGCAGCGGGGCGCCAAACGCTGAACCGCCGTCGTCAGCCCTTCCGGAGGGTGTCGGTGAAGTCGCGTGGCGTCCCGCCCCGGAGAAACTCCACGTGCACCCGTACCACCATCTGACCGTTCACCAGAGTCATCCGGTACGTGTAGACGGAGGCGAAGAAGCCGACCGACGGACCGTTGTCGAGTTCCCCGCCGGAGAGGGTGGCGTCGCCGTGTCCGATGGCGTGGCCGCCGTCGTCGGTGGGGTGGACCTGCGTCAGGGTGGGTGAGGTCGGCGGGTCCACGACCATGGTCTGCAGGTCCAGGACGCCGTCGGTCCGCGGGTTGACGTTCGTCCAGGTACCGACGAACGCCTGGATCCGGGTGTCGTAGCGGAACGTCGACCAGCCGCTCGGGGTGCCCGGCGTACCGTCCGGTGCGACAGCGGTGACCCGCCACCGGCCCGGGCTGTCACCGCCGAACCGGAACGACGTACCGGTCGCGTTGACCGTGGTGTCGGCCGCCGGGGTCCAGCTTCCGCCCTGGTTGATCTGTGCCTCCATCCGGTACCGGGCGGCGCCGGTGACCGCCTGCCAGGTGACGGTGGTGTCGCGCGGGAGGTGAAGAACACGGTGCCGTCGGCCGGGCCGACGAGGACGGGCGCGGGCAGGACGACCGGCGGGGTGGATGGGCCGAAGGTGGCCGACACGTCGAGGTCACCGGTCATCGTCAGGGTGCAGGTCGCGGTGGTACCCGGGCAGGCGCCGCCCCACGTGGTGAACACGAACCCGGCGGACGGTACGGCGGTCAGGGTCACCGACTGTCCCGCCGTGGTGGTCGTGTCGCACGTGGGCGGGCAGCTCAGCCCGGCACCGGTCACCTTGCCACCGCTGGACACCGTGACGTCCGCAACCGCCTCGCCGCGTTCGTCACGTACATCGCCGTGCACGGCTTTGTCTTCACCTATCAAACCTTGGAACTGCTGCGGGAATGGGTCGGCGGCAGCACCGCGGCCTTCCCCAAGGACTCCAACGCGTCCGCGTGGCCGTACGCGCTCGTCAACGCGATCATCTTCGCCGCCGGCCTGGGCCTGGTCTGGCTCGGCCACCGGCTACGCAGCCGCCGCCAGGCCAAAGCGGCACAACCCGTGGACCTCGCGGCCTGACCCTCAGCGGCAGAACCTCACCCCTCGCATGGCGGCCCACCACCATGCGAGGGGTGCAACTGGTCGCGGGGCGCAGTGAGGTCGGAGGGCGTGGATGGCCCTTCGTGCATCCTCGCCCTTGCGCGGTGGCGTGCCCCGCCACGCTGGGCTCGGGACCTCGGTCACGGCAGCGGCGCGAAGAAGGCTTGCAGATCCGCCGCCAACTGGGCGGGGGCCTCCATCGCCGGGAAGTGCTTGCCGCGCGGGAACTCGGTCCAGTGCGCGTCGGCGGGTACGGGGACCAGCCTGCGTACCGTTTCGTCGGCGCCGAAGACCGCGAAGCCCTGCGGTACGGTCGGCGGTGCGCCCCAGTCGGACGAGTGCGCCTGCTCGTAGAGGGTGTGTGCGGCGGTGGCGCCGCAGCCGGTGAACCAGTACAGGCTGACCGTGGTCAGGAGCTGGTCGCGGTCGACCGGTAGGTCGGTCCATTCGTGGACCTTCTCGGCGATCCACGCCAGCTGCAGCAACGGTGAGTCGACCAGGCCGTAGCCGATGGTCTGCGGCCGGCTGTTCTGGATCGCCAGGTAGCCGGAGCCCTCCTTCGTGAACGCGTCCATCCGGTCCAGGATCAGCTTGTCGACCGGGTCGTCGGCGTCGAGCCGGTCGGCCATCCCCGGCAGGAAGGTAGCGACGTTCGCGGCGGTCAGCGGATCGGTCACCATGTGTATGCCGATCACGTGCTCGCCGTCGAGGCCGGCGACCATGCCGGATACGCCGGCGCCGACGTCGCCGCCGTGCAGACCGTACCGGTGGTAGCCGAGCCGGCGCATCAGCTCGACCCAGGCGCGTGCGGTGCGACCCATCGTCCAGCCGGTCGCGGCCAGCGGGGTGGAGAAGGCGTACCCGGGCAGGGACGGCGCGACGACGTGGAAGGCCTGGCCCGCGGCCGGGTTCACCAGCGGCTCGATCAGGTGCAGGAACTCGACGACGGAGCTCGGGAAGCCGTGCGTGATCATTAGCGGCTTCGCGTCGGCCTGCTCAGATCTGACGTGCAGGAAGTGGATGCGCTGCCCGTCGATCTCGGTGGTGAACTGCGGGTACCGGTTGAGCTGCGCCTCCTGGGCGCGCCAGTCGTACCGCGTACGCCAGTACCCGGCGAGGTCGGTCAGGTAGCCCAGCGGTACGCCACGGGTCCACCCCACGCCGGGCAACTCGCCGGGCCAGCGGGCGTGGGCGAGCCGGGCGAGCAGGTAGTCGACGTCGGCCTGGGGGATCTGGATGCGGAAGGGCTGGATGCCGTCGCTCATCGCGCTTCTCCTTTTCAACCAGCGGCTTGTGCTCACCCGGAGAAGAGTAGGAACAATAGGGGAAGGAATCGTTCCTAGATTGGCCTCAGGATCAGAGAATGTGGGAAACCTCCGCGCGGCTGCTGCGCCTGCTGTCCCTGTTGCAGGCCCGGCGCGACTGGACCAGTACCGAACTGGCCGGCCGGCTCGGCGTCACCACCCGTACCATCCGCACCGACATGCAGCGGCTGCGCGGGCTCGGCTATCCGGTCGACGCGCGACCGGGTGTGGCCGGCGGGTACCGGCTAGGCACCGGCGGTGCCCTGCCGCCGCTGCTCCTGGACGACGAGGAGGCGATAGCCGTGGCGGTCGGACTGCGTACCGCCGCGAGCAGCTCGATCGCGGGAATCGAGGAGACCTCGGTGCGTGCGCTGGCGAAGCTGCAGCAGGTGCTTCCCACGCGGCTGCGCCACCGGATCAGCGCTTTCCAGTCGTACACGCTGCCGATGCCGTCGCCCGGCCCACGGGTGGATCCAGACGTGCTGACCGTGATCGCCAGCGCGTGTCGGGACCATGAACGACTCCGCTTCGACTACCGGACGCATTCCGGCGCGGGAAACCGACGCTCGGTGGAGCCGTACCGCCTGGTGCACGACCGGCGGCGCTGGTACCTGCTGGCCTGGGACACCGACCGGGACGCCTGGCGTACCTTCCGGGTCGACCGGATCGAGCCGCGGACACCGACGGGGCCGCGCTTCAAGCCCCGTGCGCTACCACCCGACCGGGAGATCGCCGCGCGAGTGGCGCGCGGAGTCGGCGAGGCGACCTGGCGGTACCGGGCGCGGGTGATCGTGCACGCGCCCGCGGCGTACGTACGGGATCGGCTACCGATCCCCATGGAAGTGCAGTCCCTCGACGAAGACCGGTGCGCGTTCCAGCCGGGCTCGGACCACCCGGAGATGCTCGCCCTCTACCTGGGAATGCTGGACGCGGACTTCACCGTCGTGGACTCGCCCGAGCTGGTGGCCGCGCTGCGCAAGCTGACCAGCCGATACCAACGCGCGATCGACGCCAGCCAACAGGCATCCGGCCTGGGCGCGGGTCGGTAGCGCGCGTTCGCTGCCGGCGGATCCGCTCTGGGCGTAGCCGACTGTTTCCGGCAATCGCCGCCACCTAGCGTTGCCCCATGAAGCTCATCGAGCTGCTTCCCCAGCTGCACATGCTCAGCTTTCCCGTCGGCCACGCCTATCTGTGGCAGGACCCTGCTGGTCTTACGCTCATCGATACGAGCGTCCCCGGGTCCGCACCGCTGATAGCCGAGGCGATCGAAGGACTCGGCTATCAGCGTTCCGAGCTGCGAAGCGTGTTGCTGACGCACTCCCACGGGGACCATGTCGGCTCAGCGGCCGATACCGCTGCCTGGGGCGGAACGGTCGTGTACGCGCACCGCGCCGACGCGCCGGTGATCCGAGGCGAGGCAGCCGGCCTACCGCCCGTGCTTGCCGACTGGGAACGGCGCCTGCTTGACCAGGTCCGTACGCAGATGCCAGCCCATCCACCCGCACCTGTACGCGTAGATCACGAATTGGATGATGGAGACCGGATCGACCTCGGCAGTGGCGTACAGGCTGTCACCGTGGCCGTGCCCGATCATACTCCCGGAAGTATCGCGTTCTACCTTCCCGAACCGCGCGTGCTGTTCGCCGGGGACAGCATCGCGCGCAGCCCGGATGGCGAGGTCATCCTGGGCGTGTTCAACGTCGACCCGGTCCAGGCCGTCACCTCGTGCAAACGCCAGGCACACCTTGACGCTGAGATCGCCTGTTTCGGTCACGGCGAACCGCTCACCGAGAACGCCGGGGCTGCGCTCAGGCTGGCTGCCGAGCGGCTGTCCGGATAGCTCCACGCCGACCGCTCGCCGCATGGGGGCGGGTGATACCCGTCACGGTCATCTGGGGGTCGCGGGATCGTCCGGCGTTTGTTAGCGTCAGCGCGCCTTGACCACTTGGTCATTCTGACGGGGAGGATGACGTGTCGGTGCGGTTCGTCCATGGGTGGCGTCGGCCGGAAACGGTCGGTCGGACAGTTCGGCGGCGGGTTGTCGCCGGTATCGCCGGTGTTCTCACGGTCTCCCTCGCGGTGTCCATGGTGGACGGTGTGCCCGCGTTGGCGGCCGCCACGCGAGGCGGGCCGAGCGGGCCGTCCCGCACGTCTGTGCCGGTCAGCCCGGTCAAGGCGCGGGCCGTGTCGCGGTCGCAGACCGACGGGCCGG
>JBKPCQ010000302.1:0-8069 GCA_046727455.1 Actinomycetota bacterium
TTCGAGCAGCAGCGCCGCGGTCGCCTGTACCCGGTTGAACGCCACGGCCAGCTCGCCGATCTCGTCGCCGGACGACACGTCGATCGCGGCCAGCCTCGGCGGCTGCTCGTCGACCTCCTCGACGTCGGTCACCCGGACCAGCTCGGCGTTGGCCAGGTCGGACACCGTGGTCGCGGCACGGGTCAGCCGCAGCAGCGGCTGGGCGATCGACCGGCTGACGATGAACGCGAGGCTGATGACCAGTGCGAACAGCAGCGCCGCGCCCAGACCCACGGTCCACGCCGTGGCCCGGGCGGTTCTCGCCCGGCCGCCGGCGGCGTCGGCGATCTGGCTGGTCACCTGATCCTGTACCAGCCGGCGCAGGCTCGCCTGTGCCTCGGCCGCGGCACGCGCGCTGTCGACGAACGCGCTGACCGAGTTCGGGTCGTTCCGGTTCGGCAGGTGCTGCGCCAGCGCGTCGACCCGGTGCGCCGCCTCACCCTGGTCGACCAGCACGACGAGCGAGGCCTGGTCGGCGTCGGCCTGCTGGACGAACCGCTCGGTGAACATCTGCGACTGCGCCGAGGCGTTGGCCAGCAGGTCCTGGCCGACCTGGGGACTGACCGCGGCGGCGACGAGCGCCATGCTCCGCAGCGAGCTCTCCTCGTTCGCGCGCAGCAGCGCGTCGAGCGCGGTGAGCTGCCGGGTGCCCTCGGCGTCACTGGTGCGCTGGGGCACCAGCCGGAGCGCGTCGATGAGCGCCTCGACGATCGCGTGGTACGCACGGGCGACACTGTCCTGCGCCAGGGCCCGGTGCCGGGCGTTCTGGCGCAGCTCGGCGAGCGAGCCCAGCCGTACCAGCGCGCTGGTCAGCTCGTCCGACGTGGCCCCGCCGAGCGACATCCGCACGTTCTCCGCGGTGTCCGTGACGACCTGCTGCTGGAGCAGCATGGCCGCGTCGTCCGCGTTCGGGTCGGCCAGGTAGTCGGCGGTGACCAGGCGCTCCCGTTGCAGTTCCCACACCAGCGCGCCGAGCTGCCGGGCGTTACGCGCGGCGTCGGCCGTGGTCGTCGAAGATGTGGCGTTGTCGATCTGGCCCGCGACGAACGGCACCGTGACGAGCACGACGGCGGCCAGGGGCAGCATCAGCAGCAGGTTGAGCTTTCCCCGGACCCGCAGCTTGTCCAGGATCATCGCGGCCCCGCCAGGTCCGGCCCCCGGCCGCGACCCGCCTGCGCCAGCGGCGGGGGCAGTAGGTCGCGCGCGTCGACGAGGTCGGGGATGTGGGGCATCCCCTCCGGCCCGATGTCGCCGCCGCCCTCGATGGAATGGCGGTGCCGGCCCTCGGCGCTGTCGTCGGCGCCGCCCTGCGGGCGCGGCCCGGCCGGTGCCGGTACCCGCAGCCACAGCAGCACGGCGGCGGCCAGCGTGACGACCAGGGCGGCCAGCACCAGGAGGCGCCGCTCCCCGGTGTACCGGTCGGCCTGCGCGGCGAGCTGGCTGTCGAAGACGTTGAGGACGGCGCTTTCCAGGCCGAGCGCCTTCGTCTTGACGAGCGTGGTCGCCGTGTCGATCCGGTCGGCCGCGCCGCCACTGGCCGCGTCCGGCCCGGCGGCCGTCTGGCTCAGCGTGTCCGCCGCCGCCACGAACTCGTCGAGGGGGCCGAGCAGGTTGAGGTCGATGGCGTAGTTGGCGCTCGGGTCGGTACCGCCGCGCAGCCCGATGCTGACGTCGGTGGCCGCCTGGGCGAGCCGGTCCTCGGCGATCGTCAGCCGCGGGTCGGCGGTACCGGACCGGATGAGCGCGCTGACCTGCCCGGCGTTGACGAGTACCGCGGGCAGGCTGCGTAGGGCCACCTGGGTGAGCTGGTACGCCCCCTGGCCCGGGTCGCGGGTGACCCCCGACGAGTCGGCGATCTGGGCGAGCAGCGCCTGGGCCAGCGCGATCGGTGCGGCATAGGCGTGCAGCGCGTCGGCTCCGGTCGGGTTCCGGTCGAGCGCGTTGTCGACCTCCTGGCGGAGCTGGGTCCAGCGGGGCCGGATCCCCAACGGGTCGGTCGACTGGCGGTCGAGGGCGTTGACGTCGTCGACCGCCCCCCGTACGGCGGTGAAGTCCACCGTGCCCCGGCGCGCCGCCGAGTACTGGGTGTCGACCAGCGCCGCCAGCAGCTTGTCGAGCGGGCGCCCGTAGGCGACGGCGGCGCGTTCGCTGGCCGTGGTCGCCGCCGCGTCCCCGACCGCGGTCCAGACCCGGGTGAACAGGTAGACCACGGGGACGAGCAGCACGACCAGGACGAACACCGCGAGCACCGCGCGCAGGCTGCGCCGTCGGGGTCGGGCCTGCGGACCTCGGATCGTACCGGCCGCGGGCATGGGCATTGTCATGTCACCTACCACCTCGGGGGACGGGGAGCGACCTCACTCCGGTACCGCCTTGACGAACCGGTTGTCCAGCAGGCCGTCCAGCGCGGGGCGGTGCTGGACCATGCCGGTACCGAAGACGAAGTCCGCGGTCAGCGCGGCCTCGTAGTTGAGATGCTGGGGAGTGGTGCCGGGGGTGAACGCGTCGAGGTTCTGCTGGCGCGTGAAGATGGTCGTACCGGCGTCGTAGGTCTTGTAGTCGTCGACGCCCACGCCGCCCTGCCGGGCCATGATGGCGATCGCGGCGTCCCGGTGACCCTTGATCCATTTAAGTGTGTCGAACCATGTGTTGACCAGCGCCTGTACCGCCTCGGGGTGGTCCCGCACCAGCGCCGGCCGGACGACCAGGTGGGTCGGGATGGCGCCGGGGAACTCCGCCGACGTGGAGATGGCGTGGCTGCCCGGCCGCTGCAGCGCCTTCGTGGTGAACGGGGCGGACACGCACACCGCGTCGACCCGGCCGGCGGCGAACGCGGCCGCGGCGGCGTCCCGGGGCAGCGGTTCCAGCGCGACGTCGCTCTGGTGTAGCCCGACCTCGGCCAGCGCGAGCAGCAGCAGGTAGTGGTCGACCGTGCCCTGCTCCACCGCGATCCGCTTGCCGACGAGGTCGCTGACGCTGGTGATGCCGTCCCGCGCGATGATCTTGTCGTTCCCGGTGGAGTTGTCGTTGACGAGGACGATCTCCTGCTTCGCCCCGGCGCTGATCGAGTAGAGCGTGTCGCCCATGGTCTGGCTGTTCGCGTCGAGTGCGCCGGTCTCCAGGGCGAGCAGGCTGTCGGTGTAGTTGTCGAAGTACTTCAGGTCCACGTTGAGACCGTGGTGGGCGAACAACCCTTCGGCCTGGGCTACCTGCCACGGCAGCCAGCCGGGCCAGGCGCTGAAGCCGAGCGTGAGCCGGGTGGCGCCGGCGGCGTCGGAGGACCCGCAGCCACCGGCGAACGCACCGGCGGCGAGGAGGACCAGGCTCAGCACGAGGGTCGGCACGCGCCGGTGGGGGCGAATGGTCAACGCGTACTCCTGTTGCTGTTCATATTCGTGAATCGGTCGCCAGGGACGAGGGGGGTCTGGACGGCACGATCGTGGGCAACCAAATGCTTTTACACCGCCATGGAGTAGGCCCGGATCGGCCACTTGGCCGATCCGACGGTATAGATCCGATAACAGAATGGGCCGGACGGCGGACGACCAGGCCCGGCTTACCTGGCCGGGACCGGGGCTAGGCTGGGTTCAGTCAGCTCAGCCCCCGCAGGAAGCTGGAAATATGGTGGCGTTGGACCTTCGTCGCGCCGACGAGGCCAACTGGGCGCAGGTGGCCACGCCGACCGGGAAGGGCCTGGCGTCCCTGCCCGCCTCGGTCTGGAACTCGCGGGAGATCCGCGATGCCGTCGCGCAGGGCAACCCGGGCGCCGTCATCGCCGTCACCCGCCGCGCACACGGCCTCAACCAGGCCCAGCTCGGCGGGCTGGCCGGCTTCTCGCAGTCGGCCATCTCCCGGATCGAGTCCGGCGGCAACCTGGCCTTCGACCTGCGCCTGCTGCGCGTGTTCCAGCGGATCCTCGGCATCCCCCCGAGCCTGCTCGGGCTGTCCACCGAGGTGTTCCCGCTACCGGTCGCCGACGTGCGCCAGCTCCTCGGCCCGTACGACACGCGCAACGCCGCGTTCCCGCTGGACAGCGTCGACGCCGGCGCCGGGCCGTACGCGGTCGACCAGCACACCCTGGCCGCCGCCTGTACCTCCGCGGTGCTCGCCGCCCTGCCGGTCGACACGCTCGGCGCGATGGAGGAGAACCGGCCGGTCGACCCGGACGTCATCCACCGCCTCCTGGTGATCCGGCGGCTGCTGAACGACTCGGACAACTGGCTCGGCTCCCGGCACCTGGCCCGGACCGTCCGTGACCTGTACGGGCTGATCGACCGGGTGCGCCGGGCCACCTCGGGCGAGCTGCGCCGGCAACTGCTCGACGTGGCGGCGCTGTACGCCGAGTTCTGCGGCTGGCTCCATCAGGAGGTCGGTGACCTGCGGGGCGGCATGCGGTGGACGGAGCGGGCGCTACAGCAGGCACAGGCCGCCGACGACCGGCAACTGGTCGCCTACACCTACGTCCGGCTGGGCCACTTCGCCGGAGCCGAGGGCGACGGCGACCGGGTGGTCGGGCTGGCCCGCGCCGCGCAGCGCGAGCCGGACCTGTCCGCCCAGGTACGCGCGATCGCCCTCCAGGCGGAGGCGCACGGCCACGCGGCGGTCAGCAACGAGACGCCGTGCCTGACCAGGCTGGACGAGGCGCTCACGGTGGGCGAGGAGATGCGTACGGAGCGGGTCGACGAGTACCGGGTCGGCTACTACTTCACCAAGCACCACCTCTACGCCGACCGGGCCGCCTGCCTGCTGGAGCTCGGCCGGTGGCAGGAGACGATCGACCTGTACCGGGCCCACGAGGCGGGTCGGGCCACGCTGTGCGACTGGGAGCAGGGGGCGCACCTGGCGAGGCTGGCCCGGGCCCACGCCGAGACGGGGGAGTTCGAACAAGCCGGGGTTCTCGGGTTCGAGGCATTGGCGATCGGTCGGCGGGTCGGTAGCGTCATCGTCACCGATCAGCTCCGGAAGCTCGACACCTGGCAGGAGGTGCCGGCCATAGCGGCGCTGACCAGCGCGCTCGACCCGGTCGCCTGAGCCTCGGTGCCGCGTGAGCGGAGCGAGCGCCAGCTATGCGTGTTCCGCATAACCGACCCGAACGCGGAATATTGGCACTGATCCGCATCTGGAACGCGTCCAGAATCGATCCGTGCCTGAGTCACCTTGCATCGGCCGGGCGGCGGAACTGAACCGGCTCGGCGTGCTCGTGCGGGAGGCCGCCGCTGGGCGCGGTACCGCCGTGCTGGTCGAAGGCGAACCCGGGATCGGGAAGACCGTGCTCCTTTCCGCCCTGATCGCGGAGTGCACCCGGCAGCGCATGCGGGTCCGGCACGGCCGGGCGGAGGCTCTGGAGCGGCGGCTGCCGTTCGCCACCCTGCACGCCTGCCTCGGTACCGGTGCCGGCGACGGGGACGAGGAGGACGCGGTACCGCTGCCGGACGTCCGCGCGTTCGATCACGGTACCGTCGCCGCCGACTGCGAGTTCGCGGTCGCCGAGGCGACCCTCGACCTGATCGACCGGTGGTGCGCCCGGGGCCCGGTCGCGTTGGTGATCGACGACGTGCAGTGGATCGATCCGTCGACCGCCGCGGTGCTCGACCGGCTCGGCCGGGACCTGGCGCAGCAGCCGCTGCTGCTGGTCCTCGCGACGTCCTCGACCGGCCGCGACGAGGCCAGCGCCGGGCTGCTCCACGGCCTCGCGGCGCGCGGGGCCCGGACGCTGTCGCTGGAGCCGCTCGACGAGCCGGCGGTGGCCCGGCTGGTCGCCGACATGCTGGGCGCTCCCGCCGGGTCCGCGCTGCTCCGGCTTGTGACGCGGGCCGGCGGCAACCCCATGTACGTCGGCGAGTTGCTGGCCGCGCTGGCCCGCGACGGCGCGATCCGCATGGTGGGTGGGGTGGCCGACATCGCCGGGGGTACCGGTTGGCACGTGCCCCGGTCGCTCGTGGAGGCGATCCAGCAGCGGCTCGGGTTCCTGCCCCGCCAGGTGCGGCGGACGCTCGGCATGGTGGCGGTACTCGGCCAGACGATCGACGTGACCGAGCTGTCCCTGGTGCTCGATACGCCGGTGACGGCGCTGTCCGAGGTCGTCGACGAGGGGATGGCGGCCGGCCTGCTCGCCGACGACAGGGGGACGCTGACCTTCCGGCACGAGCTGATCCGTGAGTCGCTGGCCGAGCACCTGCCGTCCTCGGTACGGGCCGCACTGCACCTGCGCGCCGGCCGGATCCTGGCCGCTTCGGGGGCTCCGGTCGAACGGGTCGCCGGGCACCTGCTGTCCGGTTCGCTGCTGGACCGGTCCACCCTCGCATGGCTGCTCGACGCGGCGGACGCCCTGACCGCGCGGGCGCCGGACCTGGCGGTACCGCTGCTGCGCCGCGCGCTCGGCACGGTCGACGGCGAGCCGGCGCAGCCGCTGCGCTTCCATCTGGTCCGCGCGCTGATGCGGGCCGGCCGGGTGGAGGAAGCGGAGCAGGCCGCGCAAGCCGCGCTGGTGGCCGACCGGGCGCACACCCGCGACGGCGCGCTGCGCTGGCTGCTCGCCCAGGCCCGGTACCGGCAGGGCCGCGTCGGGGAGGTCGTGGCGATGATCGAGGACTCGCTCGCCTCCCCGCATCTGGATCCGGCGGAGGCCGGCCGGTTCCACGGGGTGCTCGCCGTGTGCTTCCTCATCCTGGAGCAGCTCGACGCGGCCAGGGCCGCCGCGGAGACGGCGGTCAGCGCGGGCGAGGCCACCGGAGACCCGGTCGCCGTCGGGTACGGCTGCCACGTCCTCGCCGGCTGCCTGTCCCTCCAGGGGGAGCTGCGGGCGGCACTCGCCTTCTCCGACCGGGCGATCACCCGGCTGTCCACGGGCGAACCGCCGGCGCTGGACATCGACCCGTACGCGGTCCGCGCCGCGTGCCTGATCGGGCTCGACCGGCTCGCTGAGGCGGACGACGCGCTGGCCGAGGGCGTCCGGCACAGCCAGCGGGGGGCCGGGGTACACCTGGCGACCGACCATTCGCTGCGCGCCCGGGTACGGTTCCTCGACGGTCGCTGGGACGACGCGCTGGCCGAGATCCGGACCGGTCTGGAGATCCCCGACCCGTACCACTTCGGGGCCGGGCTGACGGCGCTCAAGGGCCTCGTCGCGGTGCACCGGGGCGGCCCCCCGCCGGGGCCGGCCGGGCCGGACGAGCCGGACACCAGCGTGGGCGGCCGGGCCTATGCGTATCTCGCGGTCTGGGCCCAGGCCCTCGTCGAGGAGGCCCGCGGCAACTCGCCGACGGCACTGCGGATGCTCTGCCACCTCTGGGACCGACCCACCGGCCTGAGCCCGCGCCGCCTCTGCTTCGAGATCTGCCCGGACCTCGCCCGCCTCGCGGTCGCGACCGGCGACCGGGACCGCCTGCTCGACCTTGTCCGGACCACGGAGGAGCTGGCCGCGCGGGAACCGTGCGCCAGCCTCACCGGCACCGCCCTGCTGTGCCGGGGCCTCGCCGACGACGACGCGGACCTGCTCCTCGCCGCGGCGGCGGATTTCCAGCAGGCGCGCCGGCTACTGGCCGAGGGGTACGCGTACGAGGCGGCCGCGGAGGTCCTGGCCCGGCGGGGCTCCCCGGGGGCGGCGCGCGAGGCGCTGGACAGCGCGCTCACCGTCTACAGCGGCCTCGACGCGGCCTGGGACGTCGCCCGCGCCACCGCCCGGTTGCGCCAGGCCGGAATCGGCCGGGGCAACCGCCGGATCGGCAAGCGCCCCAGGTACGGCTGGGCGGCGTTGACCGACACCGAGACGAAGATCGCGCTCCTGGTCGCCGAGGGCCTGTCCAACCCGGACATCGCCCGGCAGATGTACCTGTCCCGGCGGACCGTCCAGACGCACGTCTCGCACGTCCTCGCCAAGCTCGGCCTGAAGTCGCGGGTGGAGCTGGCCGTCGAGGCGGTACGCCACCCGGCGGAGTGACCGCTACTCGAACGGGCGGGGCGGGTTGTGGCCCGGGGTCAGGCGGGCCAGGAGCCGGCCGAGCCCCGAGCGGGTGGCGATGACGAGGAGC
>JBKPCQ010000303.1:0-7613 GCA_046727455.1 Actinomycetota bacterium
GAGCAGGACGGGCTGTGGGCTCGGGTGGAGCCGACCCTCAGGAAAATGGCTGGCACGCATCTCGATCCGGTCGGGACAATCCGCAGTGCCCCGGGGCCAGGAGGGTCTCCCTGTGCCTTCGTATCCACTCAGAGGGAACCCTGAAGGGAACCATGACGATGTCTGAAGTCCGTACGGCGGCCGGGGTGCTGCGTGGCAGGCGTGAGGCCGGCGTGGCGGTGTTCCGTGGCATCCCGTTCGCCGAGGCGCCGGTCGGCGAACTCCGCTTTGCCGCACCGCGGCCGGTACGAGGCTGGGACGGGGTACGGGCGGCCGTGTCGTACGGCCCGCCGCCCCCTCAGCCCGCCGTGTTCGGCAGGGACGAGGTGTCGGGGGGCGCTGCGGGCGACGAGTGGCTGATGGTCAATGTCTGGTCGCCCGATCTCGACCCGGGCGCGAAGCTCCCGGTCATGGTCTGGGTCCACGGCGGCGCCTACACGATCGGCATGTCCAGCAGTCCCGAACTTGACGGTCGCCGCCTCGCGCGGGACGGCGGCGTCGTCGTGGTGACGTTCAACTACCGCCTCGGTGTCGAAGGCTTCGCGCAGATCGCGGGGGCGCCGTCCAACCGGGGCCTGCTCGACCAGATCGCCGCGCTTGAGTGGGTGCACGACAACATCCAGGTCTTCGGCGGGGACCCGGGCCGGGTCACCGTCTTCGGTGAGTCGGCGGGTGCCGGCTCAGTCGCCGCTCTGCTGGCGATGCCGCGGTCGGCCGGACTGTTCCGCCGGGCCGTCGCACAGAGTGTGCCGGGCCCGTTCTTCTCGACGGAGCTCGCCGCCGACATCGCCACCGCCTGCGCCGACGAGCTGGGGCTGCGCCCCACGGTGGCGGAGCTGGCCACCGTGGACCCGGCGCGGCTGGTCGCCGCCGGTGACGCGGTCGTCGCCACGATGACCGAGCGGGCGCCGCGGTGGGGCCAGGTGGCGCACCGGTCGATCCTGTTCGCCCCGGTCGTCGACGGTGACGTCTTGCCGGTCGTGCCATGGCGGGCAGTCGCCGACGGCGCCGGCCGGGACATCGACCTGCTGGTCGGCCACACACGCGACGAGCAGCGGCTGTTCACCGCCCTCGGCGGCCTGCTCGGCGAGGTGACGCAGGAGCAGGCGGCCGCCGCCCTGCGGGTCTTCGCCCCCGGCCCGGACGGGGAGCGCCGCTACCGGGACGCGTTTCCGGACGCGGGCCCTGACGAACTGTACGAACTGGTCCATTCGGACTGGCTGTTCCGCATGCCCACCCTGCACCTCGCCCGGGCACAGACCGCCGGCGGCGGCCGGGTCCACGTCTACGAGCTGACCTGGCCAGCCCCGGGCATGGGCGGCGTCCTCGGCGCCTGCCACGGTCTCGACGTACCACTCGTGTTCGGCAACCTGGACAGCGGCCAGCCCGCCCTGCTCATCGGCGAAAGCCCATCCCCCGAAGCGGAAACGCTGTCCGCGGAGATGCGCACCGCATGGACAACGTTCGCCGCCCACGGCGACCCCGGCTGGCCTGCCTACGACACCGAGAAACGCCTTACCCAGATCTTCGATACCCCCTCGGTCGTCACCGCCTACCCGGAGGAGACCTCCCGCCTGATCTGGCAGGACCACACCTTTCCCGTGGTGCCGCTGATCGGCCGATAGCGCAGACCAGACAGTGCCAGTTGCACACGAGAGCGAACTCGAGCTGCCCGACCAGCAGCCCACCCCGGTCGACCACGTCCCGGAGGTTACCGGGACTTCAGCTCGCGCGGGGCGTCCGAGGGGTATACCGGGATGTCCCCGCCGGCCCGCCGGTCCGGCGCACCCTGGACCAGCGCGTCGCGGATTTGAGTGAGGAGCTGGACCTCCTCGGACGGCGCCTCGGGTGGCGGTACCTCGCCACGGCGGCGGCGCTCCTCCAGCTTGTTCATCGGCAGGACGAAGAAGAAGTACAGGACCGCCGCGGTGATCAGGAAGATGACGACCGCGTTGAGGAAGGCGCCCCAGTCGAGGGCCTGCCCCCTGCCGATGTCGATCTTGCCGGCGAGCTCCCGGCCACCGCTGAGCCGCTTGATGATCGGGTTGACGAACGAGTTGCTGAACTGCGTTATCAGCGCCGTGAACACGGCTCCGATCACGATGCCGACCGCGAGGTCGATCACGTTGCCGCGCATGACGAAGTCCCGAAAGCCCTTGAGCACCGACCGCATCGACCCTCCTCACCGTCGTACCACGACCCTATGACCGATGGGGCCACCGCGCATCGGGGGACGGGTAGGTTGGACAGTACCGTGGGAGATCGTGAGCATGCGGGGCCTGGCCGGGGTGCTGTTCGACATGGATGGCACGCTGGTCGACAGCGAGAAGGTGTGGGACGTCGGGCTGACCGAGCTGGCCGACCGGTACGGCGGCGTGCTGTCCGGCCTGGCCCGGGCCCGTATGGTCGGCACGAGCATGGCCGAGTCGATGTCGATCCTGCACGACGACATCGGGCAGCCGTGGCGCGATCCGGCCGCGAGCGTGGCCTGGCTCGAACAGCGGATGCTGGAGCTGTTCGCCGCCGGCCTCGTGTGGCGGCCGGGCGCCGCCGAGCTGCTCGCCGGGCTGCACGCGGCCGCGGTACCGATGGCGCTGGTCACGGCTACCCGCCGGCACCTGGTCGACGTGGCCCTGCGGACGATCGGCCGGGGCTACTTCGGCGCCGTGGTGGCCGGTGATGAGGTCGACGAGACCAAGCCGCATCCGATGCCCTACATGACCGCGGCCGCCCTGCTCGGCGTCGACGTCCGGCAGTGCGTGGCGGTCGAGGACTCGCCCAACGGGGTGGCCAGCGCGCTCGCCGCGGGGGCGGCCGTGCTGGCGGTACCGGCCGAGGTCGACCTGTCCCACCTGGCCGGCGTGACGCTCGTCGCCAGCCTCGCCGAGGTCGATCTGGCCTTCCTCACCTCGCTCGTCGCCCGGCGGTGATCAGCGCGCCGTTACGGCCGAGGCGCCGCTTGTCGGTATAGTCCCGGTCCGGACGGGCGGCACAGTCACTGAGCGTGGGGCGATGAAGAGCGCGGTAGGCACGGTGCCGGAGGTGCGGTCGCCGTTTCCCAGCCGCCTCAACCGGTACACGGACGAGGCGGAGCGCCGCGCGCTGCACTGGGCCGGGCGGATCGGGCTGATCGGCGCCGCCGAGGTGGCCGGCCTGGCCCGCCAGCGTTTCGGGCAGCTCGCCGGGCGCTGCCATCCGGACTTCGGGCTGGTCCGGCTGACCGACATCTGCCGCTGGTACGTGTGGTTCGCGGTTCTCGACGACCGGTACTGCGACCGGCGCGAGCACCCCGGCGAGTCGGGTGCCCTGTCGCGACGGCTGGCCGTCCTCAGCCAGGTTCTGGAGGACCCGGCGACCGCCGCCACCGACCCGGTCGCGGTCGCCGCCGCGGACCTGGTGCCCCGGACCCGCGAGCGCGCCACCCACGAGCAGTACCGCCGCCTCGTACTCGGCTTCCAGGCGACGTTCTTCGGCCTGCTGTGGGAGCTGGCCGCGCGCCGCCCGCGGACCGCCGTGAGCGCCCGGGACTACCTGGGGATGCGGCCGTACACCGGCGCCCTGCCGGCGTTCGTGACGCTGACCGAGATCTACGGCGGCCGGCCGCCGGCCCCGCAGGAGGTGGCGCTGCCCGAGGTCGCGGCTCTGGTCGGCCACGTCGGCAACCTGATCATGTGGCAGAACGACATCCGGTCGTACCCCGCCGAGGCGGCCTCGGGCCGGCCGGTGCTGAGCCTGCCGACGGTGCTGGGGCAGGAGCGCGGCCTGTCCGCCCGGTCCGCCCTGGACCTGGCCGCCCGCATGTGGCACGACGAGGTGGGGGAGTACCGGCGGGCGCGCGCGGCGGTACTCGCGCTGCGGGTACCGGTGCTGCGCCGCCACGCCAACCACCTGCACGACCTGCTCGTCGGGTTCCTGACCTGGCACTACGAGACGGCCCGGTACGACTGAGCGGCTACTCGTCGGCGGTCGGTCCCTCCGGCTCCGGCGGCGGCGGCCGCTCGGGAAACGGTGGCGGCGTGCCGTCGAAGGCGGGGCACCGGGCCTGGTGCGCGCACCAGCCGCAGAGCCGGCTCGGCTTGGGCCGGAACTCGCGCGCCGCGGTGGCCCGTTCGATCGCCGCCCACAGGGCGACCAGCGTGCGCTCGAACCGGGCCAGCTCCTCGGTGTCGGGCGCGTAGTCGCAGATCTCGGCGTCCCTGAGGTAGAGCAGGCGCAGGACGCGCGGTACCACGCCACGGGTGCGCCAGAGCACCAGCGCGTAGAACTTGAGCTGGAACAGCGCCCGCGCCTCGAACGCCTCCCGGGGCGCGCCGCCGGTCTTGTAGTCGACGACCCGCAGGTCGCCGGACGGGGCGACGTCGAGCCGGTCGATGTAGCCGCGCAGCACCAGCCGGCCCTCGTCCACCTCGGTCGTCACCAGGTACTCGCGCTCGGCCGGGTCGAGCCGGCGCGGGTCCTCGACGGCGAAGTAGCCGTCCAGCAGGCCGCGCGCCGAGCTGAGGAACTCCTCCGGCGTGCCGCCGTCGGCGAACATGCCGAGCAGCCCGTCCTGCTCCTCGACCAGCCGCTGCCACTGCGGTTCGATCAGCTCCGCCGCCTGCTCGACGGTGCGCTGGTGCGCGGGCAGGTCGAACAGCCGCTCCAGCACCGCGTGCACCAGCGTGCCCCGGGCCTGGTCGGGGCTGGGCTGCTCGGGCAGCCGGTCGATGGTGCGGAACCGGTACAGCAGCGGGCAGGTCTTGAAATCGGCGGCGCGGGACGGCGAGAGCGACGGGCGCGGCGGCGCCTGCTCGTCGGTGACCACTTCCACCGTCAGCTCGCTCATGCCAGACAGGTTAGGGCAGAGGTACGACGGGAATTTCACGGCGCGCGCACAGTCCGTAGCATCGGCATGATGGAGGAGCAGCGCAACCCGCCCGAAGGGCCGAGGCGGAGCTGGGGTATCCCGTTGGGCCGGGTGGCGGGGGTACCGGTGTTCCTCACCGCGTCATGGCTGGTCCTGGCCCTGCTGATCACGATCACCTACCAGGGCTACCTGGCGGTCCGCCGGCCCGAGCTGCCGGTTCCCGTGGCCTACCTGGTCGGTGCCGGGCTGGTGCTCTGCCTGCTTCTGTCGGTCCTGCTGCACGAGCTGGGACACGCGCTGACCGCGCGCCGGTTCGGGATGGGCGTCCGCGGGATCACGCTGGAGCTGCTCGGCGGGTACACCGAGCTGGACCGGGATGCGCCCACGCCGCTGGTCGAGCTGCTCGTCTCGCTCGCCGGCCCGGCGGTGTCGCTGGTGCTCGGCACCGTCGCCGCGTTCGGCGCCGCCGTGCTGCCCGACCGTACCCTCGTGGAGGAGCTGGCGTTCCAGCTCGCCCTGAGCAACCTGGTGGTGGCCGCGTTCAACGCACTGCCCGGGCTCCCCCTCGACGGTGGGCGGGCGCTGCGCGCCGGCATCTGGGCGGTCAGCCGGGACCGCCACCTTGGCGACCGGGTGGCCGGCTGGGTGGGCCGCGTCGTCGCCGTCGCCAGCGTGGCGCTGGTCCTCCTGTTGGTGTCCAGGGGGATCATCACGCTGTTCGGCGCGCTGCTGACGGTGCTGGTGGCGCTGACCCTGTGGACCGGTGCCGGCCAGGCGATCCGGGCCGGGCGGCAGGGACCACGGGTACCGCTGCTCAACGCCGGGCAGCTCGCCCGGCCGCTGTTCGGGGTGGCGTCCGGTACGCCGCTGGCGGAGGCGCAGCGCCAGTACGCCGAGGCGGTCCGCGGGGACACCGGCCGCGAGCCGGTACTGGCGGTGGTGAACTCGGCCGGCCAGCTCGTCGGTCTGGTCGACGAGGCGGCCGCGGCCCAGGTGCCGGCCGAGCGCCGGCCGTGGATCGCGCTGGACGCGGTGGCCCGCAGCCTGGATCCGGGCCGGATCCTGCCGGCCGAGCTGAGCGGCCACGCGCTGGTGGAGGCGGTGCGGGCGAACCCGGGCAGCGAGTACGTGGTGACCATGGGCGAGGATGTGCTCGGCGTCCTCCGGGTCGCCGACGTCGTCCAGGTACTCGAATCCAGGGGGCCCACCCGGTGACCGCACCCTCCGCCACGGTCCGGCGCGGGCCGTTCCAGCCGGGCGAGCGGGTCCAGCTCACCGATCCGAAGGGCCGGATGCACACCCTGGTACTGGAGCCCGGCAAGGAGTTCCACACCCACCGGGGCAGCCTCGCGCACGACGAGCTGATCGGCCGGCCGGAGGGCAGCGTCGTGGTTTCCAGCGGCGGTACCGCGTACCTCGCGCTGCGCCCCCTGCTGTCCGACTACGTCCTGTCCATGCCTCGGGGGGCACAGGTCATCTACCCGAAGGACGCGGCGCAGATCGTGGCGATGGGCGACGTGTTCCCGGGTGCCCGGGTCCTGGAGGCCGGGGCCGGGTCCGGCGCGCTGACCTGCTCCCTGCTGCGCGCGGTCGGCGCCGGCGGCCGGGTGGTCTCCTACGAGCTGCGCCCGGACTTCGCGGAGATCGCCCGGCGCAACGTCGAGGCGTTCTTCGGCGGCCCCCAGCCCAACTGGGCGCTGCGGGTCGGCGACGTGGCGGACTGCCCGGACACCGGGTTCGACCGGATCATCCTGGACCTGCTCACGCCGTGGGAGGTGCTCGACGTCGTCGAGCGGGCACTGGTACCCGGTGGGGTCTTCGTCGGGTATGTGGCCACCACGCCCCAGCTCTCCGACCTGGTGGAGGCGCTGCGCGGGCGGGGCGGCTTCACCGAGCCGCGGGCCTGGGAGTCGCTCGTCCGGGACTGGCACGCCGACGGCCTGGCGGTCCGCCCCGACCACCGGATGATCGCGCACACCGCGTTCCTGGTCAGCGCCCGCCGGCTCGCGCCCGGGGTGGTGGCCCCGCCCCGCCGGCGCAAGCCCAGCAAGGGCGCCGAGGCGTACGCGCTGCGGCGCGGGGCAGATCAGCCGGCTTGAGGAGTTCGCCCGGTTGGTCGCTTCTTGGCTGGGGCGTTCCGCCGATGGTTCCGCCCGATGATCAAAGTCACTCAGCGTCCGGGCCGGCGACCTCGACCTGGTCGGCCGCGCGCAGCACGTGGATGCAGTCGCCCGGACACTCCTTGGCCGCGTCGATCACCGGGAGCCGCAGGTGGGTGGGTATCTCGACCCGGCTGCCCGCGACCAGCTTCAGCTCCCCCGAGTCGTCCTTGACGTAGGCCAGGCCGTCGATGTCGAACTCGAAGACCTCCGGCGCGTACTGTACGCACAGGCCGTCTCCGGTGCACAGGTCCTGGTCGACCCACACATGCAGTCCGTCCGTCCCGACCGACATGTTTCGACGGTACCCGAGCAGGTGACGGATGCATGGCAGTGGGGGAAGTCAAGCCGTGTCAGCAGACGCACTTCCCGGCCTGTACCGGCTAGTGTTAGAGCACGACGTTTAGCCCCCGGGGAGGTGGGACGTGGCACGTAGCGACGACGCGGAGACGCGCGCCGCACGGTGGGAGAAGGAGGCCAACGATCTCTCCACTCAGGTCGCGTTCCTCCAAGAGGAACTCGCACTGGTACGGCGCAAGTTGACCGAGAGCCCGCGACACGTACGCCAG
>JBKPCQ010000304.1:0-9387 GCA_046727455.1 Actinomycetota bacterium
GAGCAGCACGCCGGCCGCCACCAGCAGCACGCCGGGCCGGCTGCGCACCCGCGACCAGCCGCGCAGGGTGCGCACGTGCACCCGCCGCCACCGGCCGCCGTACGACGACCACGGCCAGTGCCGCTCGGCCAGGCCCAGGTCGATCACCCGGCTGGCGACCGTCGTCGTACCCAGCGCCGCCCCGTACGCGAGGTACCGGTCCCACACCGCCACGGCGGCCGGCGGCAGGTCGGCGAAGCTCGGGTGCGCCAGCAGCCACTCGCGTACCCCGAGCCAGTACGCCGCGCACCGCCGCCCGTACGGCGAGATCCCGCCCCATCGGGACAGCAACGGGGCGAGGAAGATCACCACGAAGAAGAGCACGGACGCGACACACGCGCCGCCGAACAGGCGCGGCACGAGCGTCGGCTCCTCCCGCTGCCCGGTCGGGTCCACCCGCAGCCCGAACGTCGTCACGCCGAAGCAGCAGAAGAACAGCGCCGGCAGCGAGCCGAAGATCAGCCCCAGGCCGGCACCGCCGCTCATCCGGTACCCGGTCAGGCCGCGCTGCTTCGCGTCGGTCGCCACGGCGGCGCGCAGCGCCCGCATCCACCGGCGCGCCTCGGACCGGTCGGCGAACGCGAGCGCGGTCAGCGGTACCACGCCGTCGACCGCGCGCCCGGTGACGCGGTCGAACACCATGCGCTCGTACGGCAGCAGGTCCCGCGGTGCCGGTACCCGCACGTGCACGGTGGTCTGTCGCGGGTCCGGCCCGAGGCCGCGCAGCTCCAGGATGCGCCGGGCGGCGAGGTCGAGCAGTGTGGCCTCGGCCGCGTCCTCGGTGAGGTCGCCCCGGTGCACCAGCAGGTTGACGACCGCCGGCGGCTCGGGTCCGAGGTCCATCGTCGGCGGCCCCGGCTGCACCGGGCGGTTGCCACGCGCCGCGACGACCGCGCACACGCCGAGGTACAGCAGCAGCGGCACGACGCCGATCAGCAGCGGCCTGAGGAGGTTGCTCCGGTCCACGGGTAGCCACGCTACCGACGCAGTGCCACACCGCTGTTCGCCGTACCACACGAGCCGGGTGAACGCGGTCCGGATACGGTAAGCTGGCTGGTCGGCCGCGCCGCTTACGACTCAGTGTTACGAACCCTGCGGCTCGGCAGGAGGATCTGTTGACCATCATCGCTGAACCGCGCGCCGTCGCGGCGCTTCCGGCTGTCCGCGCGGTGTTCCGGTCCCGCCCGCCCGCCCCGGCGCGGACCCTGCTCGACATCCTGGACCGCACGGTCGCCCGGCACCCGGGCGCGCCCGCGATCGACGACGGGCACCGGGTGGTGACGTACCGCGCCCTGCGCGCCGAGGTCGACCGGCTGCGCGGCCGGTTGGTCGCGGCCGGGATCGGCGTGGGCGACCGGGTCGGGGTACGGGTCCCGTCCGGCACCGTCGACCTCTACGTGGCGATCCTCGCGGTACTGGCGGCCGGCGCGGCGTACGTCCCGGTCGACGCCGACGATCCCGACGAGCGCGCCGAGCTCGTCTTCGCCGAGGCCGACGTGTGCGGCGTGCTCGGTCCGGGCGGCGCGCTGGCGGTGCGCGGCACCCCGATCGCGCAGGAGTGGGCGCCGACCCTCGACGCGGACGCCTGGATCATCTTCACCTCCGGCTCCACCGGACGGCCGAAGGGCGTCGCGGTCAGCCACCGCTCGGCCGCCGCGTTCGTCGACGCCGAGGCCCGGCTGTTCCTCGCCGACGAGCCGCTGGGACCGGGCGACCGGGTGCTGGCCGGGCTCTCCGTGGCGTTCGACGCCTCGTGCGAGGAGATGTGGCTGGCGTGGCGGCACGGCGCCTGCCTGGTACCGGCCCCGCGCTCGCTCGTCCGCACCGGCATGGACCTCGGCCCTTGGCTCGTCGCCCAGCGGATCACCGTGGTGTCGACGGTGCCGACCCTGGCCGCGCTCTGGCCGGCCGAGGCGCTGGACGAGGTACGGCTGCTCATCTTCGGCGGCGAGGCGTGCCCGCCGGAGCTGGCCGAGCGGCTGGCCGTCGAGGGCCGCGAGGTGTGGAACACCTACGGGCCGACCGAGGCCACCGTGGTCGCCTGCGCCGCGCAGCTCACCGGCGACGGACCGGTCCGCATCGGCCTGCCGTTGGACGGCTGGGACCTCGCCGTGGTGGACTCCCACGGCGAGGTGGTACCGATGGGCGAGGTCGGCGAGCTGGTCATCGGCGGGGTCGGCGTGGCCCGGTACCTCGACGGAGCCAGGGACGCGGAGAAGTTCGCGCCGCTGCCCGCGACGGGCTGGTACCGCGCGTACCGCAGCGGCGACCTGGTCCGCGCCGAGCCGGCCGGGCTGGTGTTCGTCGGCCGCGCGGACGAGCAGGTCAAGCTCGGCGGCCGGCGGATCGAGCTGGGCGAGGTCGACGCCGCGCTGCACGCGCTGCCCGGGGTCGCCGGGGCGGCAGCGGCGGTACGCACGACGCGGGGCGGCAACCAGATCCTGGTCGGGTACGTCGTGCCGACCGACACGTTCGACTCGGCCGACGCCGTCGTCCGGCTGCGGGCCGTCCTGCCCGCCGCGCTGGTGCCGCTGCTCGCCACGGTGGCCACGCTTCCCACGCGTACCTCCGGAAAGGTCGACCGGGCCGCGCTCCCCTGGCCGCTGCCCCTCGCCGCCGGCCCCACCGCCGACCTCGCCGGGACCGAGGCGTGGATCGCGCAGCGGTGGGGCGACGTGCTCGGCGCCGCACCGTCGAGCGCCGGCGACGACTTCTTCGCCAGCGGCGGCACCAGCCTCGGGGCCGCCCGTCTCGTCTCGCTGCTGCGCCAGGAGTACCCCGGCGTGTCAGTCGCCGACCTGTACCAGCACCGGACGGTACGGGCCCTGGCGGCGCTGCTCGACGCGACCGGCCCCCGCGTGGCGGCCGCGCGGACCGTGGCGCCGGTACCGGCGCAGACCGGCGTCGACCAGAGCCTGCTGCTCGTCGTGCTCTACACCCTCGTGGGCATGCGGTGGCTGGTCGTGCTGGCCGCCGTCAACAACGTGCTCGGCGGCTACCCGTGGGCGCCCACCGTGTCGTGGTGGTGGGTGCTCGCCGGCTGGTTGCTGTTCTTCAGCCCACCCGGGCGCGTCGCCCTCGCCGCCGGTGGCGCCCGGCTGCTGCTGCACGGCATCCGGCCCGGCAGCTACCCGCGCGGCGGCACCGTCCACCTGCGACTGTGGACGGCCGAGAAGCTGGCCGCCCTCAGCGGCGCGACCAACGTGGCCGGCGGGTGGCTGTCGTGGTACGCGCGGGCCCTCGGCGCGAAGCTCGCGCCAGGGGTCGACCTGCACTCGCTGCCGCCGGTCACCGGGATGCTGCGGCTCGGTCGCGGCAGCGCCGTCGAGCCCGAGGTCGACCTGTCCGGTCACTGGGTCGACGGGGACACCGTCCACATCGGACGGATCCGGATCGGAGCCGGCGCGACCGTCGGCGCGCGCAGCACGCTGCTGCCCGGTGTCCGGGTCGGCAAGCGGGCCGAGATCGCCCCCGGGTCCTGCGTGACCGGTGCGGTACCGGCCGGGCAGCGCTTCGCCGGCGTACCGGCCACGCGCACCGGCAAGGCCGGGCACCCCTGGCCGGACCGTCGCCCGCCGCGCACCCGGCGCTGGACCTTCGTCTACGGCCTCACCTCGCTGGTCCTCGGGTTCCTCCCGGTGCTCGCGGCACTGCCCGGGCTGGTGCTGCTCGGCCGGTTCGTGCACGGCGCGCCGACGCTTTCCGCCGCGCTGCCACGGGCGCTCGCCGGGGTACCGCTCGCCACGGTGGTCGTGCTGGTCACCTACGCGCTGCTCGTGCTGGCCGGGGTCCGGCTGCTCGGCATCGGGCTGCGCGCCGGCCATCACCCCGTGCACGGGCGGATCGCCTGGCAGGCGTGGACCACGGAGCGCCTGATGAACGTCGCCCGGGTCGCGCTGTTCCCGTTGTACGCCAGCCTGTTCACCCCGGTGTGGATGCGCGCGCTCGGCATGCGGGTGGGCCGGCGGGTGGAGATCTCGACGGTGGTCGCGCTGCCGGCGATGACGTCCGTCGGGCACAACGCGTTCCTCGCCGACGACACCATGGTGGGCTCGTACGAGCTGGGCGGCGGCTGGCTCCGGGTGGCCTCCACCCGGGTCGGCAAGCGGGCGTTCCTCGGCAACTCCGGAATGACCGCGCCCGGCCGCAAGGTACCCAACCGGGGTCTCGTCGCGGTGCTGTCCGCGACACCGAAGCGCGCCAAGGCCGGTACCTCCTGGCTGGGCATGCCACCGATGAAGCTGCCCCGGGCGGCGGAGACCGCCGACGACGCGCGCACCTTCAACCCGCCCCGCCGGCTGGTCATCGCCCGCGGTCTGGTCGAGGCGTGCCGGGTCGTCCCGGTCATGTGCACCGTCGCGCTGGCCGTGCTGACGCTCGCCGGGTTCGAGGCGCTGGCCGGCGCGTTCGGGTTCGGTGTCGCCGCCGCGCTGGGCGGGCTGGTCCTGCTCGTCGCCGGGGTGCTCGCCTGTGCGGTCGCCGCCTACGCCAAGGCAGTGCTGGTCGGGCCGTTCCAGCCCGGTGAGCGTCCACTGTGGAGCGGCTTCGTGTGGCGCAACGAGCTGGCCGACACCTTCGTCGAGGTGCTCGCCGTGCCGTGGCTGGCCGGCGCGGTCGGCGGTACCCCCTTGATGGGTGCCTGGCTGCGCAGCCTCGGCGCGCGCGTCGGCCGGGGCGTGTGGTGCGAGACGTACTGGCTGCCCGAGGCCGACCTGATCCGGCTGGGCGACGCGGCCACGGTCAACCGCGGCTGTGTCGTGCAGACCCACCTGTTCCACGACCGGATCATGCGGATGGACACGGTGACCCTGGAGGCCGGCGCCACCCTCGGGCCGCACGGCATCGTGCTGCCCGGCGTGACGGTGGGCGGGCACGCGACGGTCGGGCCGGCGTCGCTCGTCATGCGCGGCGAGCTGGTACCCGCCGGTGGCCGGTGGCTCGGCAACCCGATCGCCGCGTGGCGGTGACGCGGTACCTTTCCACGCACGGTGACGACGGTTACCGGGTCACCCACTACGACCTCGCGCTGGCGTACCGCCCGCAGGCCGTCCGGCTGTCCGGCGGGGCGACGGTCTCGGCCGTGGCGAACCGGGCGCTCGCCGAGGTGCGGCTGGACTTCGGTCGGCTGCGCGTCGAGCGGGTACAGGTGGACGGCGCAGCGGCCCGCCACGCGTACCGCGACGGCAAGCTGCGGATCCGGCCGCCCGGGCCGTTGCCCGCCGGGCATCCGTTCGTGGTGACGGTGCGGTACGCCGGCACGCCGCAGCCGGTCCCCAGCCACTGGGGCGACCTGGGTTGGGAGGAGCTGACCGACGGCGCGTTCGTGGCGAGCCAGCCGATCGGCGCACCGTCGTGGTTTCCGTGCAACGACCGCCCCGACGACAAGGCGACGTACCGGATCGCGATGACCGCACCGTCGCGGTACACGGTGGTCGCGAACGGCAGCCTGGTGTCGCGCCGGGTCGACGGCGGCACCACCACGTGGGTGTACAACCAACCCGTCCCGATGCCGACGTACCTCGCGACCGTCCTCATTGGACGGTACCTGCTGGCGGACCTCGCGACCGACCCGACGCCGCAGCGGGCCGCGGTACCGCGCCGCCTGCTGGACCGGTTCCGCCACGACTTCGCGCGCCAACCCGGCATGGTCGCGGCGTTCGCGCGCCTGTTCGGCCCCTACCCGTTCCCCGACTACCGCGTCGTCGTCGTCGACGACGAGCTGGAGGTACCGCTCGAAGCCCATGGCCTGTCCATCTTCGGTGCCAACCACGTCGACGGGCACCGCGGAAGTGAACGGCTCGTCGCTCACGAACTGGCCCACCAGTGGTTCGGCAACAGCCTGACCGTCGCGGAGTGGCGGCACATCTGGCTCAACGAGGGCTTCGCGAAGTACGCCGAGTGGCTGTGGTCCGAGGCGTCCGGCGGTGACGCGGCGAGCGTCCACGCGGCCCGGTCGTGGACGCGGGTCGCCGCGCTGCCGCGGGACCTGCGGGTCGCCGACCCGGGCGTGCGGCGGATGTTCGACGACCGGGTGTACGAGCGCGGCGCGCTCACCCTGCACGCGCTCCGGCTGACCCTGGGCGGCCCGGCGTTCTTCGCCCTGCTGCGGGACTGGACGGCAACCTACCGGAACCGCGCGGTGACCACGGAGGAGTTCGAGGCGATGGCGCGCCGGTACGCGACGCGCCCCGTGGACAAGCTGTTCCGGGCGTGGCTGCACGAGCAACCGCTGCCCGCCCTACCGACCAGCGAGCGCCCCTGACTCGCCGGTCCGGTGGAAGATCGCTGTCTCGCGGCAGATCCCGGAGCGAAACTGCGGGATCTGCCGGGAACTCGCGATCAGTTCGCTGTGTGGCGCTGCACTGGAACGGCAGCTCCCTCGCGGTGGCCAGCCCGAGCCTGGCCGTCAAGTCGAAGTTCACCGGGGTGTCCGCGCTGGCGTCGAACAACGTCTGGGCGGTCGGCCGGATCGGCGCGAACTCGCTCGTCGAGCACTGGACGGGGAGCTGGTCGCGGGTCGCGGTACCGGATCCCAACCCGGCCAACCCGGCCGCGGTGGACAGCCTCAGCGCCGTCTCGGCGCGGGCGGCAAGCGACGTCTGGGCGGTCGGCTCGGCCACGACGTCGGCCGACCCGACCGTCCGCACGCTCACCCTGCAGTGGGACGGCGTGTCGTGGACCCGGGTGCCCAGCCCGCCGCCGGGCGCCGGGAACCTCACCTCCGTCAGCACCCGGCCCGGCGCCGCCCAGGTCCCCGCCGCGGGTGGGGACGCCAGCGGCTTCGGCTTCGTGATGTCCCACCCGTAGTGCGCCGGTGGGGCCCGGCGGCCGGGCCCCACCGGGTCCTTTCAGTGGACGGTGAACGGCGCCGACAGGGACTCGACCTGAGCCTCGTAGGACCCGGTCGGTACCTGCGGCGGCGCGGTCGCGTCGATGTCGCCGGGCGTGACCGCCAGCACTGACGCGGGGAAGGTCACCTCGACGACCTTCGACTGCCCCGGGTCCAGCGCGACGCGCGCGAACCCGGCCAGCCGTTGCGGCGGCACCACTACCGCGCTGACCGGCTGGTGCACGTACACCGGCACGATGTCGGTGCCGGCCCGGGTACCGGTGTTGGTCACGGTGAACCGTGCGGTGACGTTGCTGTTGTGCCCCACGTTCGCCGTCACGGACAGCCCGCTGGTCTGGAACGTCGTGTAGCTCAGGCCGAACCCGAACTTGTACAGCGGGTTGTAGTTGTGCCCCTGGCCGAAGCCGGTGTCCGGCAGCTGGTCGAAGAACTTCGGCTGGTCGCCGAGCGGCGAGGGGCAGCCGCCGCAGAAGTCGCCACCCGGCGCGGAGGCGTCGGTGGGCCAGCTGATCGCGAGCTTCCCGGAGGGGTTGACCCGGCCGAAGAGGACGTCGGCGACGGCCGCGCCGGCCTCGGTACTCCCCTGGTAGGCCATGAGGATGCCGGCGGCGCTCTCGGCCGGCCCCAGCCCGACCGGGCGACCGGCGATGACCACGACGATCACCGGCTTGCCGGTGGCCAGCAGCGCACTGATCAGCGCCTGCTGGTCCGGTGGCAGCGCCGGCTGTGGGTTGTCGCCGAGGCCCTCGGCGTAGGCCTTCTCACCGACCGCAACGACCACCGCGTCGGCGTTGGCCGCCGCCGCGACCGCGTCGGCCTGGTTCGGTGCGTAGACCACGTTCGGGTCCGCCGCCTGCAGGCCCTTCAGCACGGTCGTACCCGGCGGGATCTGGTCCGGCGGCCCCATGCAGCAGACGTGCCCGGCGCCGAAGACGCCCTGCCAGCTCACGCTCCAGCCACCGAGCTGGTTGGTCATCGAGTCGGCGCTCGGCCCGGTGACGACCAGATGGGCACCGGCCTGCAGCGGGAGGGCGTTGTTCTGGTTGCGCAGCAGCGTCATCGACTCCTGGGCGGCCTTGAGCGTGGCGTCCCGCCCGGCGGTGACGGCCGCGTTCGCCTTGCTCGCGTCGACGTACGGGTTCTCGAATAGCCCGAGCGCGAACTTCAGCCGCAGGATCCGGCGCACCGACTGGTCGATCCGCGCCTCGGAGACCAGCCCCTGCTGGACGTCCTGCGCCAGGCCGGCCTGCCAACCGGCGTAGTCCATCGGCGTCATCGACATGTCGATGCCCGCGTTGACCGCCTTCGCGATGGCCCCGGGGAAGTCCGCGGCGATGTGGTACGCGTTGGTCAGCGCCGGCACGTCACCGTAGTCGCTGATCACCACGCCGTCGAACCCGAGCCGGTCGCGCAGCTCGGTGGTGAGCAGGAAGTGCGACGCGGTCGCCGGGATGTTGTCGACCGAGCCGGAGTCGACCATCACGGTCGCCGCCCCGCCCCGGATCCCCCCGGCGTAGGACGGGAGGAACATGTCCTGCAGGTACCGGATGGGCAGCTGGGCCTCGACCCGGTCGTGCCCGTTGACCGACTCCGAGTACCCGGCGAAGTGCTTCACCGTCGCGGCGCTCTGCAGCGAGTGCTTGTCCCCACCCTGGAGACCCTGCACGAAGCCGGCGCCCAGAGCCGCGCTCAGCACCGGCTCCTCGGCCCACGTCTCGTACGTGCGGCCCCACCGCTGGTCCCGCGACAGATCCTGTACCGGCGCGAAGTCCCAGGTCCAGCCGGTGGCTTGCAGGGCCTGCGCGGTGACCGCGCCGCCCGCCTGGGCCGCCGTGGGATCCCAGGTCGCGCCCATCCCGATCGACTGCGGGAACAGCGGTGCCTCGAACGGGTGGCCGAAGCCGTGCACCGCGTCCACCCCGAAGATCACCGGGATGCGCAGCCGGGAGTGCTCGATCGCGTAGTGCTGGATCGTGTTGTGCCAGTCCGCCCAGCCCTGTCCCGTGTTGAGGGCCGGGTTGTCGGTACCGCCGGCGAGGATCGAGCCGGTGAAGTTCTTGACCAGTACCGCGTCCAGGCAGTTGACCTGCAAGGGATCGGTGTTGCCACCGGCGTTGGTGCAGTTGCCGTCGGGCGGGTTCGCGGTGTCCCGCAGCCGGCCGACGACGATCTGATCCATCTGGCCGATCTTCTCGGCCAGGGTCATGCGGTGCAGCAGGTCCTCCGCCCGCGAGGCGGCCGAGGCGCCCGGGTCGAGGTACAGCGGGACCGCGCCGGGATGCGACTGCACGCCGGCCGACGGTGTCAGGCCGAGGAGCGCCACGACCGACACCAGCGCGACGGGCGCGCCCAGCGCCCTGACGGTACGGCTCGGGGCTCCGGTCCGGACGCGACGGAGCCCATGGAGAAACGTTGGTAGATGCATGGCGCCATCCGTTCCTGTGCTGGCCCCGGCGCCCGGCGCGACGTCCCGGGCGGCTCCGGGGCGAACCTCCAGC
>JBKPCQ010000305.1:0-5429 GCA_046727455.1 Actinomycetota bacterium
TCTACTGGGGCAACCGCAACTGGTACCCGCTGCTCGCCGACACCGTCCGGGAGATGCGCGACGCCGGGGTCCAGCGGGCGCTCGCGTTCGTCACCAGCCCGTACGGCTCGTACTCGTCGTGCCGGCAGTACCTCGACGACATCGGGCGGGCCCGGGCCGCGGTGGGGTCCCCGGGTGCCCCGGTCATCCACAAGCTCCGCCACTACCACGACCACCCCGGGCACGTCGCGCCGCACGTCGACGCGGTACGGGCCGCGCTCGCCACGCTGCCGGCGCAGCGGCGCGCCACGACCCGGCTGGTGTTCACCGCGCACTCCATCCCGACCGCGATGGCCGCCAGCTCCGGTCCGCACGGCGGCCGGTACGAGGCCCAGCTACGGGAGGTGGCCACACTGGTGGCGACCGGAGCCGCCCCGGACCTGCCCTGGGATCTGGTCTGGCAGAGCCGGTCCGGCCCGCCGCGGGTACCGTGGCTGGAACCGGACGTGACCGACCACCTGCGAGCGCTGGCCGCGGCCGGGACCACCGGCGTGGTGGTCAGCCCGATCGGCTTCGTCTCCGATCACATCGAGGTGCTCTGGGACCTGGACAACGAGGCCGCCGGGGTCGCGAAGCAGCTCGGTCTGGACTTCGTCCGGGCCGGTACCCCCGGGGACGATCCACGCTTCGTCACGATGATCCGGGAGCTGGTGCGGGAGCGGCTCGACCCGGCGACGGTCCGGGCGGCGTTGGGGGCTATTCCCACCTGGGACTTCTGTGACGAGGGTTGCTGTACCGCCACCCGACCCCGGCCGGAAACCTCCGCCTGACAGAGTTGGGGCATGACCGAACGCAAGCCCGTCGAGTCCTGGCTGACCGACATGGACGGGGTACTCGTCCACGAAGGCGAGCCGGTGCCCGGCGCTCCCGGGTTCGTCGACCGGTTACGCACGTCCGGCAAGCCGTTCCTGATCCTGACCAACAACTCGATCTACACCGCCCGCGACCTGCAGGCCCGGCTGCTGCGCATCGGCATCGAGGTACCGGAGACCGCGATCTGGACCTCGGCGCTGGCCACCGCGCAGTTCCTCGACGACCAGCGGCCGGGCGGCACCGCGTACGTCATCGGCGAGGCGGGCCTCACCACGGCCCTGCACAACGCCGGGTACATCCTCACCAACCTCGACCCCGAGTACGTCGTGCTCGGCGAGACCCGCACCTACAGCTTCGAGGCCATCACCACGGCGGTCCGGCTGATCCACGGCGGTGCGCGGTTCATCTGCACCAACCCCGACCCGGTCGGCCCGTCCAACGAGGGCATCCTGCCGGCCGCCGGCTCCGTGGCCGCGATGATCTCGAAGGCGACCGGCGTCCAGCCGTACTTCGTCGGCAAGCCCAACCCGATGATGATGCGCTCCGCGCTGAACACCATCGGCGCGCACTCGGAGACCACCGCCATGATCGGCGACCGGATGGACACCGACGTCCTCTGCGGCCTGGAGGCCGGTCTGGAGACGATCCTCGTGCTGAGCGGGATCAGCACCCGCGCCGACGTCGACCGCTTCCCGTACCGGCCGTCCCGCGTCGTCGACTCGGTCGCCGACCTCATCGAGGAGGTCTGACCGGCCCTCAGATCAGCGGCGCGTTGCAGGCCGCGGCCAGCGCCCGGCGGCAGGCGGTGGTCAGCGGGCGCAGGGCCTCGTCGCGCTGCCGGGCCTCGTACCCGGTCAGCGCGCCGCCCGGGGCGCTCTGCCCGGCCAGGGCAAGTACCCCGTCGAGGACCGCCGCGCGGGCGTACAGGCGCCGCGCTCTCGCGTCGTACCCGGGCGGCAGGTCGCCCGCGAAGTCCGGCTTGCGCAGCGTGGCCAGCGCACCGGCCAGCTCGGGCCGCCACTGGGCCACGTCGAGCCGGGCGAGCTGGGCGGTCGCCTCGGCGAGCGCGGCGTTCAGCTCGCCCTCGGCCTCGGCCGGGCCCGGCCCGGGGTCGGCCGGCGCGGCCGGCAGCTCGAAGTAGCGCCACAGCACCGTCTCGAACACGTCACCCGACCCCGAGGTGTGCTGGCGCACCTCGGGCACGAGCCCGAAGCCGCCGGCGCGCACCGCCTCCTGGGCGAGCAGGGCGGCGCCGGTGAACCCGCCCGGCCCGGGCAGGCCGCGCGGGTCGCCCGGGACCGGCAGCACCACCCGGATCTCGTCGGGGTGCAGCTTGGCGAACAGCGGCAGCACCTCGCCCAGCGGCACCTCGGTCCAGGTGCCCGGCGCGTCCGCGGCCAGGTGCTCCTCGTCCTCGGCGACCTCGGCCGGTACCTCGTCGTAGGGGACGAGGCCGGCACGCCACGAGCGGACCCAGGTCACCAATCGGGTGCTGCGGCGCGCCGTCAGGGTCGCCGCCCGCGCTGCTGGAGACATGCAGGCAAGGGTACGTGCCGTGACCACCGGTCCGCACTACAGTCAGGACCCGTGTACGGGGAGGACGTGCTGGCGGGCGACCGGCGCCGCCGCAGGGTGGTACCGGAGGTCGACGCCGAGCCGGACCTCGTGGTCGAGGACGCGGACTCCGGGTTCTGCGGCGCGGTCGTCGGCTTCGAGTCCGGCGCGGTCGTGCTGGAGGACCGGTTCGGCAAGCGGCGCAACTTCCCCCTCGCCCCGGCGGGGTTCCTGCTCGACGGGAAGCCGGTCACGCTGCGCCGGCCGGTCCTCGCGGCGCCGCGTGCCGGGCGCCGGCGCACCGCGAGCGGCTCGATCGCGGCACCGGCCCAGCCCGCCCGGGTGGCCCGGGCCAGCCGGATCTGGGTCGAGGGTGTCCACGACGCCGCGCTGGTCGAGCGGATCTGGGGCGACGACCTGCGGGTCGAGGGCGTCGTCGTGGAGCCGCTGGACGGGATCGACGCGCTGGCGGAGGCGGTACGCGCGTTCGGGCCCGGCCCGGGGCGCCGGCTCGGCGTGCTGGTCGACCACCTGGTCGCCGGTACCAAGGAAAGCCGCATCGTCGCGGCCGTCACCTCGCCCGACGTGCTGGTGACCGGCCATCCGTACGTCGACATCTGGCAGGCGGTCAAGCCGCAGCGGCTGGGCATCCGCGCCTGGCCGGTGGTACCGCCAGGAAAGCCCTGGAAGGAGGGCGTCTGCGCGGCCCTGGGCTACGCCTCGCCCGCGGAGCTGTGGCGGCGGATCCTCGCCACCGTGCGGACCTACAAGGACGTGGAGACCCCACTGGTCAACTCGATGGAACGGCTGATCGACTTCGTCACGACGAGTCCGGATCCCGGGTGAAGACGAACGTGGCGATGTCGAGGGCGGCGACGCCGCCGTCCGGGGCGCGCCGCACGGCCAGCACCTCGCCGTCGTTCATGCCGGAGTGGCAGCGCCACCGGTCCGGGCCGTCCGGGGTGAACCGCCACACGTCGCGCGGGTTGGCGAGCGGGGCCATCCACAGCTCGCCGTCCCAGCCGGCCTCGAGCTCCTTGCCCATCCACCACCACCGGCCGGTCAGCGGCGCCACGTCGGCCGGTAGCTCGACCCCCGGGCGCCACGGCGTGATCCGCGCCGGCTCCCGGTCCAGTACCGCACCCAGCAGCGCGAGGCCGAGGTTGCCGATCGAGCCGCCCGCGATGGTGTACGCGTTGGCGAAGGCGACCACGCCGGTCCTCGTCGGCCGGTGCACCGCCAGCACCGCCAGGTAGCCCGGCATCGAGCCGGTGTGGCCGGCGTAGACCCGCTCGCCCCGCCGCCAGAGCTGGACCCCGAGACCGTGCCCGGCGGTCCAGCTCTCCAGGTCGCCCATGGCCACCAGCGCGCACATCTGGGCCACGCTCCCCGGCGCGAGGACGGACGGGCTCGGGTCGGTCAGGAAGGCCGCCCACTTCGCCAGGTCGGCGGCGGTGGACCAGAGCTGGCCGGCCGGCGCCATCGCGCCCGCGTCGTGCCGCGGCTCCTCGCGCAGCGTGCGGCGCCAGGGGTGCACCACGTACCCGCGGGCGAACGGCTCGGTCGGGTGGTAGGTGGTGCGGGCCATCTCCAGGGGCGCCAGCAGCCGCTTGTCGACCTGGCTGGCCCAGGCCTCCCCGGTGATCCGCTCGGCGACCGCGCCGAGCAGCCCGTACGCGAGGTTGGAGTAGTGGTACGTCTGGTAAGGCCGGAGTGCGGCCTTGTCGGGGGTCAGTTCGGCGAGGAGCGCGTCGACGGAGCCGCCCGCCGAGCGCTCCCACCAGTCGCCGTCCGGCTCCCGCTGCAGGCCGCTCACGTGGGCGAGGAGCTGCCGGATGGTGATCCCGGCGGCGGGGGTACCGGGCAGGTGCCGGTACAGCGGGTCGTCGAGGGACAGCCGGTCCTCGTCGCGCAGTTGCAGGATCAGCGCGGCGGTGAAGGTCTTGGAGATCGACCCGATCCGGTACTGGACGTCCGGATCGGGTGGCGGCACCGCACCGGCGCCGGCGAAGTGTGCCAGCGCGCCGTCCCGCACCACGGCCGCGACGAGCGACGGTACCCGCCCGGACGCCTGGGTACCCGCGACGATCTCCTCGATCCGGCGGACGGTCTCGGGCAGCATGCGCGTCCTTCCGTTGGCTGTCGTGCCGAACCCTATCCCGGTGACGACTGGGGCCGTCCCGGGTTACGCGATACGTGCGCCGGCGTGACACGATCGTCATGTGGCCTGGTTGTGGCTTGTCATCGGGGTGGCGCTCGCGGTAGCGGAGATGTTCACCTCCACGTTCGTTCTGCTCATGCTGGCCGCCGGGGCACTGGCGGCGGCCGCTGCCGCGGCTCTCGCCCTGCCGCTGTGGGTACAGGGCCTGGTGTTCGCGGCGGTCTCGGCGGGGGCGCTGGCCGGCGTGCGGCCGGTGATCCAGCGGCATGTCCACCACAACGCTGACGGGACCCCGATCGGCCTGGCGGCCATCGAGGGCTCCCCGGCGCTGGTCCTCGAACGGATCGACACCGATCACGGGATGGTCAAGATCGACGGCGAGCTGTGGAGTGCCCGGCCGTACGACGCGACCCAGGTCATCGAGCCCGGCGAGCGGGTACGGGTGATTGAGATCAAGGGCGCGACCGCCCTTGTGTGGAGGGAGTAAGCGGTGGGACCGCTGGAACTAGGACTGCTCGTCATCGTCATCGTCATCGCGATATTCGTCGCGGTCACGCTGATCCGGTCGGTACGGGTCGTACCGCAGCAGCGGATGGACGTGGTGGAGCGGCTGGGCAAGTACCACCGCACCCTGACGCCCGGCCTGAACCTGCTGATGCCGTTCCTCGACTCGGTACGCACCAAGGTGGACATGCGGGAGCAGGTGGTCAGCTTCCCGCCCCAGCCGGTGATCACCTCGGACAACCTGGTCGTATCCATCGACACGGTGCTCTACTTCCGGGTCCAGGACCCGGTCCGGGCGACCTACGAGATCGCCAACTTCCTGCAGGCGATCGAGCAGCTCACCGTGACGACGCTGCGC
>JBKPCQ010000306.1:0-12139 GCA_046727455.1 Actinomycetota bacterium
GTGCTGAAGGTCTTCCTCATCGGGGCGTCGATGGGTGGCAACGCGGTGCTCGCCGCCGCGCCACAGGCGCAGCCGCCGGTGGCCGGCGGGGTGAGCCTGTCGGCGCCGCAGGTCTTCGGCAGCGTGGACGCGATGGCCGCGATGCCGCTGCTGACGGTGCCGGTGTTCTTCGCCGCGGCCAAGGACGACACCCCGTTCGGGGCCGATGCCCAGGCGCTCTACGCCGCCTGCGCGTCCACGGACAAGAAGCTCGACATCGAGGTCGGCGGCAGCCACGGCACGGCGCTCCTCGACGACACGATGTCCACGACCGTCGCGACCTTCCTCCGCAACCATTGACGGTTAGACCAGGGTGGGCGCGCGCAGCTGGTGGGGGATCTGCAGGGCGGTGAAGTCCACCGGCCGGGGCTTGACGACCTCGTCGGTGGCCACCGGGTCGACGATGCGGTCCAGCCGGAAGCAGCGGATCGCCTTGCGCATGCGGCACCAGCCGATCAGGTACCAGTGTTCGCGGCCACCGACATAGCCCAGCGGCTCGATCAGCCGGATGGTCGCCGCGCCGTGCCGGTCACGGTACCCGAACCGCAAGACCTGGTGCGCGGTCAGCGCGCGGGCGACGGCCGTGGGTACCCGCGGCGCGGAAGGATCGCCAAGCAGCACCACCCGCCCGGCCAGCTCCTTGGCCGCCGCGGCGTCGGCCGGCGGCATCACCGCGACCAGCTTGCGCAGCGCCGACCGGGCCGCCTCCGCGAACGGCGTGCCGTGCAGTCCCTCCAGCGCCACCGCGATCGCCACCGCCTCGGCCGGCGAGACGTTGAGCGGCGGTAGCGTGCGCGCCCGGTCCAGCACGTACCCGCCGGTCCGGCCGGGCTCCGCGTAGATCGGCACGCCGGCCTGCTGCAACGCGCCGATGTCGCGCTCGACGGTGCGGCCGGACACCTCGAAGCGGCCGGCGAGCCACCGCGCGCTGCGCGGCCGCGGACTCGCCGCGCGCAGCTCCTCCACAAGGGCGTAGAGCCGGTCGGTGCGGTTCATGCCCGGCAAGCTACGCCCGGGGTATGACAGTTCTCACATGATGCCGAGGTAGCGCTGGCGCTCGTAGGGGGTGACCTCGCGCCGGTACTCCTGCCACTCGGCGCGCTTGTTGCGCAGGAAGAACTCGAAGACGTGCTCCCCGAGGGTCTCCGCGACCAGCTCCGAGCCGGACATCACGTCGATCGCCTCGGACAGGTTCTCCGGCAGCGCCGCGTACCCCATCGCCTTGCGCTCGGCCGCCGACAGCGCCCACACGTCGTCCTCCGCGCCGGGCGGCAGCTCGTACCCCTCCTCGATGCCCTTGAGACCGGCTCCGAGCAGCACCGCGAAGGCCAGGTACGGGTTGCAGGCGGAGTCCAGCGAGCGCACCTCGACGCGCGCGGAGTTGGTCTTGCCGAACGCCGGTACCCGCACCAGCGCCGAGCGGTTGAGGTGGCCCCAGCACACGTAGGCCGGTGCCTCGGTGATCCGGTCCAGCAGGGCCTGCGGGAACAGCCGCTTGTAGGAGTTGACCCACTGGTTGGTGACCGCCGTGTACTCCCGGGCGTGGTGCAGCAGCCCGGCGATGAACGCGCGGCCCACCTTGGACAGCTTCATCGGGTCGCCGGGGTCGTGGAAGGCGTTGCGCTCCCCCTCGAACAGCGACAGGTGGGTGTGCATCCCCGAGCCGGGCTGGTCGGTGAACGGCTTGGGCATGAAGCTGGCCTGTACCCCCTGGGTCAGCGCCACCTCCTTGACCACGTGCCGGAAGGTCATCACGTTGTCCGCCGTGGCCAGCGCGTCGGCGTACCGCAGGTCGATCTCCTGCTGGCCGGGGGCGACCTCGTGGTGGCTGAACTCGACCGAGATGCCGATGCGCTCCAGCGCCAGCACGGCCTGGCGGCGGAAATCCCGGGCGACCGCGTGCGTGGTGTGGTCGAAGTACCCGCCCGCGTCGACCGGTACCGGCGGCGAGCCGTCGGCCGGCGCGCTCTCCAGCAGGAAGAACTCGATCTCCGGGTGGGTGTAGAAGGTGAAGCCCTTCTCCGCCGCCCGGGACAGCGCCCGGCGCAGCACGTGGCGCGGGTCGGCCCAGGACGCCGAGCCGTCGGGCTGGAGGATGTCGCAGAACATCCGGGCGCTCTCGCCGCTGACGCCGCCCTCGAAGGGGAACACCTGGAACGTGGTCGGATCCGGCATCGCGACCATATCCGACTCATGCACCCGGGCGAACCCCTCGATCACCGAGCCGTCGAACCCGATGCCCTCCTCGAACGCGGCCTCCAGCTCGGCCGGCGCTACACTGACGGACTTCAATGTGCCAAGGACGTCCGTGAACCACAGCCGGACGAACCGGATGTCGCGTTCCTCCAGCGTACGCAGCACGAACTCCTGCTGACGATCCACCTCGTCACCCCTCGCCACGGCACAGTTTCTCCCGAGCCTGTTACCGCGACGTTACGCCACTGTGGCACCAGCCGGTGGACGCGGCCCGACCAGTCGAAGGTTTGGCGGGCGGCGCCGCAGTCATCGGGCGAATGCGGTAGACCTGAACGATGTCAGTGCTTGATTCGTTCGGCCTCGCCGGTCGGGTGGCCGTGGTGACGGGCGGGAACCGGGGACTGGGGCGGGCGTTCGCGCAGGCGCTCGGCGAGGCCGGCGCGAGCGTGGCGATCGTCGCCCGGGACACCGCCCGCAGCGATCGCGCGGTCCGGGAACTGGCCGACCTCGGCGTGCGGGCGGCGGCGTTCCGGGCCGACGTCGCGCACCGTCCCGACGTGGACCGCGTCGTCGAGGAGGTCGTCGCGGCGCTCGGCCGGGTCGACGTCCTCGTCAACAACGCCGGTACCTGCATCCACCGGCCGGCCCTGGAGGTCACCGACGCCGAGTGGCGGGAGGTGATCGACGTGAACCTCACCGGCGTCTGGAACTGCTGCCAGGCGTTCGGGCGGCAGCTGGCCGCGAACGGCGGCGGCTGCATCGTCAACGTCGGGTCGATGTCCGGGCGGATCGTGAACCGGCCGCAGTGGCAGCCGGCGTACAACGCGTCGAAGGCGGCGGTACACCACCTCACGAAGTCGCTGGCCGCCGAGTGGGCGCCGCTGGGGATCCGGGTCAACGCGATCGCGCCAGGGTACGTGAACACCGAGATGGCGCCGGTGGACCGGCCGGAGTTCCGCCGGTACTGGGTCGAGGACGCGCCGATGCGCCGGTACGCCACGCCGGAGGAGATCGCGCCGAGCGTGGTCTACCTCGCGAGCGACGCGTCCGCGTTCATGACCGGCAGCGTGCTCGTCATCGACGGCGGGTACACCGTGTTCTAGGCCGGCTTGGCGGCCAGGAGGTAGGCGCGCGGCACGGTCTCCTCCGGGCCGGGCTCGCGGACCAGCCGGGAGCGGCGCGAGCGCGCGGCCCCGCCGAGCGAGAATGGAAGCATGCCGACGCTGCGCATCGCTCTCGCCCAGGTGGACTCCACGGTCGGGGACCTGCCCGGCAACGCGGCCACGGTCCGGGACTGGACCCGCCGCGCCGCCGGGGCCGGGGCCCATATGGTGGCCTTCCCGGAGATGATGCTCACCGGGTACCCCGTGGAGGATCTGGTTTTCCGCGAGTCGTTCGTGGGCGCCTCCCGCGAAGCCCTGCGGACCCTGGCCGCCGACCTGGACCGCGACGGCCTGGGCGGCATCGCGGTCGTCGTCGGCTTCCTCGACGCCGACGGCCCGGCGCGGGTCGACGCCGACGCGGCGCCGGACCGCGGCCCCCGCGACGCGCTGGCGCTGCTGCACGGCGGCCGGATCGTCGCCACCTACTTCAAGCACCACCTGCCCAACTACGGCGTCTTCGACGAGGACCGGTACTTCGTACCCGGCGACATCCTGCGCGTCGTGCGGATCGGCGGGGTCGACGTGGCGCTGACCGTGTGCGAGGACATCTGGCAGGCCGGCGGGCCGTTCGCGGTGGCCCGGGACGCCGGGGTCGGCCTGGTGGTGAACATCAACGCCTCGCCGTACGAGCGGAACAAGGACGACGTGCGCCTGCCGCTGGTCGCCCGGCGCGCCCGGGAGGCCGGCGCCGCGGTCGCCTACGTCAACATGGTCGGCGCCCAGGACGAGCTGGTGTTCGACGGCGACTCGATGGTGGTCGCGGCGGACGGCACGCTGCTGGCCCGCGCACCACAGTTCGGCGAGCACCTGCTCGTGCACGACCTGTCGCTGCCGGCCGGTGACGAGGCGGACGACGAGATGGACACCGACGCGCCCCAGATCCGCGATCCCATGCGGGTCGAGCCGGTCCAGCTTTCCGAGGCGGTACCGCCACCGCCCGGCCCGCGCGCCGACGGCGGCCTGGCCGACCGGGTGGCCGACGAGGCGGAGATCTGGCAGGCGCTGGTCCTCGGCCTGCGTGACTACGTGCGCAAGAACGGCTTCCCGTCGGTCGTCGTCGCGTTGTCCGGCGGTATCGACTCCTCGGTGGTCGCCGCGATCGCCTGCGACGCCGTCGGGGCGGAGCGCGTGACCGGCGTGTCGATGCCGAGCGGGTTCTCCTCCGAGCACTCCAAGGACGACGCCGCCGACCTCGCCAAGCGGACCGGGCTGGACTACCGGATCCAGCCGATCCAGCCGATGGTCGACGTGTTCCTCGCCAACCTGTCGCTGTCCGGCCTCGCCGTGGAGAACCTCCAGGCGCGGGTACGCGCGGTCATCCTCATGGCGCTGTCCAACCAGGAGGGGCACCTCGTCCTCACCACCGGCAACAAGAGCGAGCTGGCGGTCGGGTACTCCACGCTGTACGGCGACTCGGTCGGCGGGTTCAACCCGCTCAAGGACGTACCCAAGACGCTGGTGTACCGGCTGGCCCGCTGGCGCGACGAGGAGGCGGTCCGGCACGGCGAGATCCCGCCGATCCCGGACAACTCCATCGCCAAGCCGCCGAGCGCGGAGTTGCGCCCGGGGCAGCTCGACTCGGACTCGCTGCCCGATTACCCGGTGCTGGACGCGATCCTCGCCGGGTACATCGACGGGGACATGGGACGGGACGAGCTGGTGGCGGCCGGGCACGACCCGGCGACGGTGGACCGGGTGCTGCGGATGGTCGACCTCGCCGAGTACAAGCGGCGGCAGGCCGCCCCGGGTACCAAGATTTCGATCAAGGCGTTCGGCCGGGACCGCCGGCTGCCCATCACCAACCGGTTCCGGGAGACCGCCCGACCGGAGGCGGCGACCGTACCCGCCATCAACACTGTGACATCCTCCACTGGCCCCTGACCTGCCCGGCTTCCGGGTGGGACCATCGAGACCTGGCCCGGGGACCGCGCGACGCGGCCTCGAGGAAATAAGGAGACATCGATGTCCCAGTCGGAGGTGGCGTCGCTGTACGGCGGCCCAGCCACCAGGCGGGTCCGCACCCGCGACCTGATCCTCGCCAAGCAGCGGGGCGAACGGTGGGCCATGCTCACCAGCTACGACCAGTACACCGCCGGACTGTTCGACGCGGCCGGAATCCCGGTGCTGCTGATCGGCGACTCGGCCGCGAACAACGTGTTCGGGTACGAGACCACGCTTCCGGTGACCGTCGACGAGCTGCTGCCGCTCGTGCGCGCGGTGGCCCGCGCGACCAGGCGGACGCTCGTGGTGGCGGACATGCCGTTCGGCTCCTACGAGGAGGGGCCGACCCAGGCGCTGCGCACCGGGGTGCGGTTCCTCAAGGAGGGCGGCGCGCACGCGGTCAAGCTGGAGGGCGGCCGGCGGGTGGCGCCACAGATCGAGGCGATGACCCGGGCCGGGATCCCGGTCATGGCCCACGTCGGCTTCACCCCGCAGAGCGAGCACGTGCTCGGCGGGTACCGGGTCCAGGGGCGCGGCGACGCCGCCGAGGACGTGGTCGCCGACGCGCACGCGGTGGCGCGGGCCGGGGCCTTCGCGGTGGTACTGGAGATGGTGCCGGGCGAGGTGGCCAAGCGGGTCACCCACGACCTCGCCATCCCGACCATCGGCATCGGCGCCGGGCCGGACTGCGACGCGCAGGTGCTCGTCTGGCAGGACATGGCCGGCCTGCGTACCGGCAAGGCGCCGCGGTTCGTCAAGCGCTACGCCGACCTGGCCGGGGTGCTGAGCGACGCGGTACGGCGCTTCGCCGAGGAGGTCCGCGACGGCGAGTTCCCCGCCGGGGAGCACACGTTCTAGATTCCGAAGGTCTCGGCAAGGCCGGTCCGGCCCTCGTCGGTCAGCCGCAACGCCCGCTCGCCGGGCACCCGCCGGACCAGCCAGCGCAGCTCCATCAGCCGGCCGCACAGGGCGGCGCCCAGCGCGCCCGCCAGGTGCGGCCGGCGCTCGGTGAAGTCCAGGCACGGCCGGGCGAAGTGGCGCCGACCGGGCTCCACCACCACCCCGAGCCGGTCCAGCAACTCCCCGCCGGCCGGCGCCAGCAGGTAGCCGTCGCCTCCGGCGACGAGCGCCCCTCGGGACACCAGCGCGTCGCACACCGCCACCCCGACCTTGCCGGCCAGATGGTCGTAGCAGGTTCGGGCGAGCGCCATGGCGGCCGCCCGGCGCGACCCGCGCAACGAGCGCACCGGAGCCGCGGAGCCGAGCAGTGACAGCGCCTCCAGCGCCTCGGCGACCTCGGGCGCGGCGAGCCGGTAGTACCGGTGCCGCCCGGCGCTGACCACGTCCACGAGGCCGGCCGCGCGCAGCCGGGTCAGGTGCCCGCTTGCCGTCGCCGGCCTCACCCGCGCCGCGCGGGCCAGCTCGCCGGCGGCGAGCGCCTCCCCGGACAGCAGGGCGTCGAGCATGGCAGCACGAGCGGGTTCGCCGATCAGCCGGGCGGTGGTGGAGACGTCCATGCCCCCACCGTAGGCCGGTGAACCTTCGGTCCGGACCGAAGAGAAACCACGACGACATTTGTCCAAGACTGATGGTCGGCAGCCCGGGCATCATCTCATCCGGGTTGACCTCCCGGGCTGCGGCCAGTCCCCGCCCGCGCCGTCGTACGACGTGCCGGCCCAGGCGAACCGGGTGGCGGCGGTGCTCGACGACCTCGGCCTTCGTCGCGTTGCCGTGGCCGGGCACTCCAGCGGCGGCTACGTCGGCACCGCGCTTGCCGAACAGCGCCCCGACCTGGTGGGGTCGCTCGCGCTGATCAGCACCGGTCCGAGTCTTGATGCGCTCCTTCCGCAGCCGCTCGTCCTCCGGGTCCTGCTGGGTCCGCCGTTCGGCCCGCTTGTCTGGTGGATACGGTCGGACGCGTGGATCCGCAAGGGGGTAAGCGCGACGGCCGCCCGCCCGGTGGACGTCCCGGAGGACATGGTCGCCGGGGTACGGGGCATCAAGTACCGCACAATGAGGACCGTGCTGCGCCGGAACACCGCGTACATCGCCGAGCGGAGCGTGCCCGAGCGTCTCGCCGCGCTCGAGGTCCCGGTGCTGGTGATCTGCGGCGCTGCCGACCCCCGCTGGGATCCGTCGTCGGCGCACCAGTACGACGCGGTGCCGGACGCGCGGGTCGAGCTGCTGCCCGGCGTCGGGCACATACCCATGCTGGAAGCGCCCGAGACGACCAGCACAATGCTGCTGAGCTTCACGGCAACGGGCCCGACACCCCGCCCCTGATCCCTGAGGTCCTAGGCTGGTCACGTGCTACCGAGCGGGACGCCACCGGACTGGACGTGGTCGGACGTGGACGTCGCAGTCCCACGCCCGTCACGTCGGCTGCCGGGGATCAGCATGGCCGGGTTCCGTCAACGTGTTCCCGCGCCCGCGGACATCGCCATGGTCGCGCACCCATCTGTCACCCTGCTCGTCGACCTGAGCGAGGGGGACGGCGCCGTCTACGACACCCATGGCCGGCGCGTCCGCGGCAGTGTCGTGGTCGGGCTCCTCCCCGGCGATCTTCGGGCAGCGGGCCGGGGGGTCGAGTGCCTCCAGATCCGGCTGGAGCCGGTCGCGGCGGCTGCGGTGCTCGGCGCGTCGACCGAGCTCAGCGGGGCGCTGGTAGCCCTCGAGGAGGTCTGGGGCCGCGACGCCGGGCGAGCCGAGGACAGGCTGCGCGCCGCCGCGTCGTGGGACGAACGGTTCACGATCGCGACCGAAATCCTCGGCCGACGGCTGGGCACCCGCCCACCGGTCGATCCGGAGATCGCCTACACCTGGCGGCGCACGCTCACCAGCCGGGGGCGGGCGCGGGTCGACGGGCTGGCCGACGAGGTCGGCTGGAGCCGCAAGCGCCTGTGGTCCCGCTTCCGGTCCCAGCTCGGCATCACACCCAAACGCGCCGCTCGTCTGGTGCGGTTCGACCACGCCGCCCACCTTCTCGCGGCGGGTCACGCCGCCGCCAGCGTTGCCACCGAGAGCGGCTACGTCGACCAGTCCCACCTCCACCGCGAGGTCAAGGCGTTCGCCGGGCTTACGCCCACGGCGGTGGCCGTCGCGCCGTGGCTCGCGATTGACGACGTCGCTTGGCCGGCGTCATCGCCAACCCGCAGCCTGTGACGGGGAGTGGCTGACCACTCAGACGTCCGTCACCCGGATCCCGCTGTGCGCCTTGTACCGCCGGTTGATGGCGATGAGGTTGGCGGTCAGCGCCTCCACCTGGCCGGCGTTGCGCAGCCGCCCGGCGTACACGCCGCGCATGTCGTGGATGCGGCCGACGAGCGCCTGCACCTGGGCGACAGCCTCGCGGTCCTCGCCGAGCACGAGCACGTCGAGGTCGATCCGGTCGACTTCGGGGTCTACCAGCAGCGCCGAGCTGACGTGGTGGAAGGCCGCGCAGACCCGGGATTCCGGAAGCAGCCCCGCCGCCTGCTGCGCGGCGCTTCCCTCCGGTACCGGCAGCGGGTACGGGCCGTGCTTGTCGAAGCCGAGCGGGTTGACACAGTCGACGACCACCTTGCCGGCCAGCGGCTGCGCGAGCGCGGCCACCGTTGCCGCGTGGCCCTCCCAGGGCACCGCGATGATGACGAGGTCGGCACCTGCGGCGTATGCGTTGGTGCCGCCGCTGACGGTGCCGACGCAGCGGGGAAGGGCGGCCAGTTCGCGTGCCGCCGCCTCGCCGCGCGCGGCGGAGCGGGAACCGATGCGGACCTCGTGCCCGGCGCGACCGAGCCGATAGGCGAGCCCCCGACCCTGGTCTCCGGTGCCGCCGAGGATCCCGACCGAGAGCTGGCTGACGTCGGGCAGGGCGCTCAGATCCAGAGGCACCCGGCCATCCTTTCAGACTTTCTCGAACAGCACACGCCGCTGCTTCGGGTCGGCGACGGTCAACCGCGCGCGGATCCGGGTACCGGCGGCGAAACCATCGCCCGCACAGCGGGCCCGTACCGCCGGATCGTCCAGGGCCACGACGGCGCCGTGCTCTTCGACGTCGAGTACCGCGGCGCCGAACTCCTCGCCGACCCGGTGCTCCAGCAGTACCGCCTCGGTCAGGTCCACCGCGGCGCGCGACGCGCTCCCGGCGCGGCGGCCGCTCCCGGCCATCGCGTCCGGCAGCTTCGGCAGCGCCGCGCTCGCCCAGTCCGGCACCGGGGTACCGGCGACCAGCGCGAGGCACACCTCCGTGGCGTACCGGTCGGCCAGGCGACGCAGCGGCGCGGTCACGTGGGCGTACGGCGCGGCGACAGCGGCCTGCTCCGGCTGAGCCGGCACCGAACCGTCGAACGCCGCGTAGCCGGCCCCGCGCATCAGCTCGGCCGCGTGGTCGAGGAACGCCGCGCCGCGCGGATCGGCGGGATCGACGGACGCGACGACCCGTCCCACGCTCGCCCCGTCGGGCCACGCGATGCCGAGCGCGCTGGCGGCGGTGCGCAGGTTGACGAGCGCGGCGGGCGGGGGCGGCGGCATCGTGCGCAGCAGGCCCACCGCGCCGTCGAGCATGACGCGGCCGGCCGCCATGCCGGTGAGGAGGGAGATCTGGGCGTTGAAGTTCTCGACCGGGTACGGGGCGCGCAGGACCAGTCGCCAGCCGCCGTTGTCGGGCTCGATCTCCTGCTCGGGGATGGGCAGGTTCACCGCGCCGCGGGCCAGTCCGCGCTCGATGAGCAGCGCGCCGATTTCCGGCAACAGCGCGATCGGCTCGGCGAGTGTGCCGCGGTCGGCGCCGGCCTGGACGCCGGCGTAGTTCAGCTTGGCGCGGCTGCGCACGACGGCGCGTTCGACCGTCGTGTTCTCGGTCCCACCGTGCGCGTCGAGGTCGATGGTCCACACGACGGCGGCGCGGATCTGGTCGGGGAGCAGGCTTGCGGCGCCCTCGGAGAGCACGGGCGGATGTAGCGGGACGTTGCCGTCGGGGAGGTACACCGTCTCGCCGCGGTGCCAGGTCTCCGCCGCGAGCGGGCCGTCGGGGCGCACGTACGCGGCGACGTCGGCGATCGCGTACCTGACCCGGTACCCGCCGCCGGCCCGCCGCGAAAGGTTCATCGCCTGGTCCAGATCCATCGACGTGGGTGGATCGACGGTGACGAGCGGCAGGTCGGTGTGGTCGGTACGGTCCGCGCCGGCGAGCGGTGGCGGCCCGGCCGCCACCGCTTCCGCTTCGGCCTGCACCGCGGGCGGGAAGCGCTCAGGCAGTTCCAGCTCACGGCGCAGGGTACTGAAGTCGATGCGGGGCGCTATGACACGTCGGATCACCACGCGTCAGTCATACCAGCGCCCCGCCGGGCCGCCAACGGCTGTACGGGTTACCGGCTGGCCGCCGTGCTGGCCGTCGTCGACGTCCGCTTCGCGGGAGCCTTGCGGGCCGCGGTCGTCTTCTTCGCGGCCGTCGTCTTCGCGGCCGTCGTCTTCGCGGCCGTGGTCTTCCTCGCCGTCGTCGCCTTCTTCGCGGCGGTGGTCTTCTTCGCGGCGGTGGTCTTCTTCGCGGTTCCCGTGGTCTTCTTGGCGGCCGCCGTCTTCTTGGCTGCGGTGGTCTTCTTCGCCGCCGACGTGGTCTTCTTCGCCGCCGACCTGGTCGCCGCGGTCGTCTTCTTGGCGGCGGTCTTGCGCGCGGTGGTGGCCTTCTTGGCCGGGGCCGCCTTCTTGGCCGCCGTGGCCTTCTTCGCGGCGGTGGCCTTCTTCGCCGGGGCCGCCTTCTTGGCCGCCGTGGCCTTCTTCGCGACGCCGGTGGTTCTCTTGGCGGCGGTGCCCGTCGTCTTCCGGGCAGTGCTCGTCCGCCCGGTCGCGGTCTTCTTCGCGGGGGTCGGCTCGGCCGCCACCGTCTTCTTCGCAGCCGCGCGCTTCGCGGCCGGAGTGGTCGTGGCCTTCTTCGCTACGGCCATCATGTCCCTCCTCTGGGAACCCCTCACCGATCGCCCGTCCCGGCGCGCCTGTCGGCGCCCCGGTCGTCGTCGGTCCTGACGCGGACCAGGCGCGGCCACGGGACGTGCCGCGTACCAGGTCCGCTGTTACTCATGACATCACTGTGCACCGCAAACCTCTCAGCCGCTACCGATTCGACGTAAAAAACGACGAGCGCTCCACAGTAGACGAACCACGACGACCAGCGGAACAGCAGTGCGCAACGGGCGGAAACGTTGCGCCGCAACGGTTTAGTCCATTGAGGACGGTCCGCACGGCAGGTGGGACCCGGGAAACAAAATCGTCCGTTCAGGCGAGGGCGTGTCGCGCCGACAGCGGCGCACGGGCGCCGGATCCACCGCAAAGCCCACCACTCAGCGGGACTCTGCCACAGCGCCGACCGGAGCGTCGGCCGAGTAGTCGTCGGTGACGCTGATCACGGCGAGGAACCGCTCAAGCACGTGGAGGGCGACCCGGGCGGCCGGTGACCACCTCGTCATGACCACGTCGAACATGTGATCGGCATGCGGAAGGTACACCGCCGTCACGGCAACTCCCGCTTCGTCGAGCCGACGCTGCAGTTGCCGCACGGCGCTGACCGGCGCCATCTCGTCCTGGGTTCCATGCATGAGCAGCGTCGGCGGGCAGTGGGGACGGACGTAGCTCAGAGCCGACACCTGCGCGTAGCGATCAGGCACCTCGCTCGGGCTCCCGCCCACCAGCCAGTCGCAACGGCCGCCGTACCTCATGAACTGGAGCCTCAGCCGGGCGGCGTCGGCGCCGAACAGCCGCACCAGGGCGCGGGAAGGCTGAGCGGCCCAGTCCGGTTGCGCATCGCCGGGGTGGCACACCCTGTCCTG
>JBKPCQ010000307.1:0-8359 GCA_046727455.1 Actinomycetota bacterium
GGCCAGGCCCGCCCCGGTCGGCGCGGCGAGGCCGGCGGTGGGCACCGAGGGCGCGCCGACCGACGGGGTACCGGCCGCCGCCCCGGCCAGGAGGCCGGCGGGTGCCTTGTGGCCGCACTCGTCGCAGTACCCGTCCTGGTCGTAGTGGCCGCCGCAGCCAGGGCGCCGGCAGGCGGGGTTAGCGGTCATCACGGTCTCCTCCGTCGCCATTCTGCCGGGGCAGCGCGGCGAGTGCCTGCTGGAATGCGAACACCGCCCGGGTGGCCGCGCGCAGGTCGCACGGCGCCGTCCAGAGCAGATCCCGGGCCCGGGTATGCAGGGCGGTCAGCTCCTCGTGCTCGGCGTATCCGAGCCGGGCCGCCTTCGCCCGGTACGCCTCCAGCCGGCCGCGCAGCTCGTCCCGCCGGGCGAGCAGCCCGTCGGCCGCCTCGCGCAGCTCGTCGGCGCGCTGCCGGGCCCGCGTCGCGGCCCGTTCCACCGCCGCCGCGTCGTCGGCGAGCAGCTTCCAGCGGGCCTCCCGGTACAGCGGGTCCAGCTCGCCCAGCCGGGCCTGGAGCACCGCCGCGGCGTGCGGGGCCGGCGGCAGCCCGGTGTCGGCGATCCGGTCCACGACCCGGGCGTACGCCTCGGCGAGCCGCTGCTCGGCCGCGCCCACCTGCTCCACGAGCGCGCGCAGCTCGGCCACCCGGCGCGGGTACCCGTCGCGGACGCCGACCAGCGCGCCGACCCGGTCGCGCAGGGTGGCCATCCGGGTGGCGAGCTGGTCGAGCCGCGCCAGGGTACCGGCGGTCAACCGGCCACCGGGCGCGGCGGACAGCGGATCGCCGAGGTCGGTCCTCGCCGCCTCGGCGAGCGCCGCCGACAGCGGCTGGGCCTGCTCCGCCAGGCCGACCGAGCCGGCCTGCGCGACCAGCGCGTCCACCTCCTGGGTCAGCGGCGCGTACCGCCCGGCAACCGCCGACCAGGCGCTGTCCACGTCGGACAGGTGCCCGGCGACCGAGGCGCAGCGCCGTTCGAGCTGGGCGGCGAGGTCCCACAGCCGCAGCCGGGTCACCGGCGTGGCCTCCACCGGCATCCCGGCCGCGTCCAGACCGACGACCGGCTCGCCGCAGATCAGCCGCAGCGCGTCCCAGTCGGCGTCGTCCGGGCGCCGCTGGTTGCGGATGCCCCGGGCCCGTTCGAGGAGGTCGCCGAGGACGGCGAAGTGCGCCCACAGCAGGTCGACCTCGGGGCGCAGGGTGGCCCAGCGGGTCTCGGTCTGCCCGCCGAGCCCACCGCCGCGCAGGAACGCCAGGCCCGGATGGCTGTCGATGGCGAACATCGCCGCGGCGATCCGGTCGTGGGCGGCGCCGAGCCCGGCCAGGGTCTCGTCCACGGCCTCCCGGCTCATCGGTGCCGCCACGGCTAGTCCTGGTACTCGGCGGACGGTACCGGTGGTGCGTTGCCCTTGAGCCAGGTCGCGTTGATCCGGCTCAGGGTGCCGTCGCGGCGCATCCGGTCGAGCACGCCGTTGACGAAGCGGACGAGGTCCGGGGCGTTCTTGGAGATCGCCAGCCCGTACGGCTCCTTGGTGAACGCCGGCCCGACGAGCTGCAGGTTCGGGTCCTGCTGGGCCATGCCGGCGAGGATCGTGTCGTCGGTGGAGATCGCGTCGACCTGTCCCTGCTGGAGCAGCACCACGCAGTCGGTCCAGTCCTGCACCGAGACCGGGATCGGCTTGCTCTTGTAGTTGGCGATGTTCCGGATCGAGGTACTCCCGGCCGCCGCGCAGACCCGCATGCCGGCCAGGTCGTCCATGCTCTTCACGGGCGACGACCTGCTCACCAGCACCCGCTGCCCGGCGTCGTAGTACACGCTGGAGAAGCTGACCTGCTGCAACCGCTCGCAGTTGATGGTCATCGTGTCCGCGACGATGTCGACCTTGTCGTCCTTGATGTACGGGATGCGTTGGGCCGAGGTGATCGCGATGAGCTGGACCCGGTCCGGGCTGCCGAAGATCGCCCGGGCGACCTCCCTGGCCACGTCGATGTCGAAGCCCTCGATCTGGCCGGTGGCCGGGTTGCGGTAGCCGAACAGGAAGGTGTTCTGGTCGACGCCGACCCGGAGGTGGCCACTCTCCTGGATCTTGAGCATCGTCGAGTTGGCCGGCATCTGGCCGGGTGCCGGAAGGTTCGCCGGCGGACGCAGGCTGGCCCGGGGGTTGCAGGTCGGCGCCGGGCCGGCGCTGGAGCTGGGGATCACGGCCGGGTCCTGGACCCCGACCGGCCGGGCGGCCGGGTACCTCGACGCGCCCGGGGCGGGCCGGCCGCCGGCTGCGCAGCCGGCCACCAGGGCGAACAGGGCGAGACCCGCGAACATCCGGGCGTGCTGGCGCGTCATCGGTACTCCGCGATCCGCTGCTGGATGCCGGCGACCACCCCGGCCAGCAGGAGCAGGGTCAGCACGACCAGGCCGGGGGCGGCCAGCGCGAAGCCGCCGGCCGCGGCCGATGCCTGCCGGTCGAACGCGGTGCTGGCCTGGTCGATCCCCTTCGCCAGGTCGGCGTCGAGCTTGTTGAACGAGTCGCTGGCGCTGCCGCTGCCACCGTTGATCGCCAGCTTCACCGCGGCCGGGTAGTCGCCACCGTTGTCCTTGCCGCGCAGGTCAAGGTGGGCGTCGCGCCAGGTGCGGGCGTCGGAGTGCGCGGCGGACAGCGCCTGCCAGGCCGGGCCGGCGGCGGCCTGGTCGGCGGCCTGGCCGAGCAGACCGCCCGAGATGCCCGGGTACGGGCCGCCGAGCAACGTGGTCATCTGCCGGTCGAAGTCCTTGTCGAACTCGGCCCCGCCGCCCCGGGCCACCAGGGTCAGCGCCTCGTCGGCCCGGGCGGTCAGCGCGGCGATCCGGGCGGTCGCCAGCTTGTCGACCTGGTTGGACCCGGTCTGCCCGGCCTGGTCCAGGTGGCTCTGCACGATGGCCCAGGACGACAGGGTCCACAGGAGCATCACCAGCACCGCCCCCGTGGCCACCACGAGGCCGACGTTGAGCAGGCGGTGGGTGCGGCGGCTCAGGTACCGGGAGGCCAGGAGCAGCCCGCCGATCGTGATCAGGAGCAGCGGGACGGCCAGCCAGGGGAAGGCGGAGCCGCCTGACACGTCGCTGGTCAGCCGCCCCCGCTCGGACTTGTAGAGGCCCTGGGCGGCCGGCAGAAGCTGGGTGCGCATCAGCCCGGACGCCTCCCGCAGGTACGCGGCGCCCAATGGGATGCCCAGCCGGTTGTAGGTGCGGGCGGTGTCCACCAGGCCGGTGTACACGGGGAGCTGTGCGGAGAGCTGGCCGATCGGGGCCTTGTCGGTGTCGGCACCGGCGGCCACCGCGGTCAGCGCGGCGCTCGCCGCGGCGATGTCGTCCTGGTACCGCTCGCGAAGCGGCTGCGGCTCGACGCCGCCGGACAGGAACGCGATGGCCGCGGTCGCGTCGGCGTCGGACAGCGAGCGGTAGAGCTGCTGGGCCTCGACGGTCAGCGGGCCGCTGCCGTGGCGGACCCCGCCGACCAGCGCCGAGCGCTGCATGATCCCGATCACCGCGGCGGTACCGGCGAGCAGCCCGAGCACGACGAGCAGCAGCATCAGCGCGGTCAGCCGGCCGGGTGTGCTGCGCGCCCGTGCCGCGATCCGGCCAGCCGGCCGGATCCCGACCTCCCGCTGCACACTGGACCTGGGTGCGGTCAGCAGTGCCATACGGCCCCCATGAGCGGCTCCCGTACTCGAAGACCTGTCCGGCAACGGTAGCCCCTCCGGTCAAGAACCGTTCAGCGCCGTCGGTGCCGGGAGCGCTCCTCCATCCGCCGCTGCCCCTCCAGGACCGCCTGGTGCAGCTCCTGGAGCCAGTACTCGGCGCTGTTCGGCTCGACCGTATCGCGCAGCCAGGTCCACCGCCGCGACGGGATCCCCGGTACCAGGTCGAGCTGGTGGGACGAGCGGACGTGGGTCGGTCCGTGGGAGCGGTCGCCGCGCTCCAGGAGCAGCCGGGTCCCGTCGGTCAGCACCGCGACCCCCCGGCCCGGGATGTCCAGCGGCCCGAACGCGTTCTGCTGGATCTCGGCCCAGCTCAGGGTCGGGGTCTCCAGCGAGGAGATGCCGACGCCGATGTACTGCGCCCGCGAGGACATCTCGTCCTGCCTGCGGGCCATCACTGCCAGCGGGTCGAAGTCGTCGCCCCGGGCCAGTCGGCGCCGGCCGATGCCGACCATCTTGTACAGCAGCTCGGGCAGGAACGACACGTCCTCGCCGTCGAGGAACAGCCGGGCGGCCATCGGCGTGGCGTACCTCGGCGGGTTGCCCGGCTCGATCTGCTCCAGGTAGAAGAACGCCAGCGCGTGCGGGCCGATCGGCGTCTTGCGCCGGTGCTCCCAGGCGTTGAGCGCGTGCTGCGCGTTCATCTGGGAGAGCCGGTCCACCACGAGGTTGCGGATCTCGGCCGCGACCCGGTCGTGCTGTTCGGGCCCGGGGTCGGTCCACTCGGTGCCGCCGTTGCCGCCGTACGTGGGCGGCGGAGGTGGGGGTGGCGGCGGCTGCCCGTAGGTGGCCTCCGGTTCGGTCCACCGACGTCGCTGCGAGGGCACGCTGTAGTTCGCGTACGTCACCCGGCCTCCCCACCCGAAACCCGTACCAGTCGACAGAGCGTATGGCTGAGGTATCTATACCGTACTGGTGACACCCTCCGCTATGTATCGACCACTGTAGACGGAGATCGGCGCCATGATCCATACGGCGTCCGTCCTGCCCGGCCGGCGTGTCTGTGGCGGAGAACACCATGCCGAGTCGGTTGCCGATCCTCCCGCCTACCGAGATCGCGGCGCGTCAGGCGGAATCGGCGCGGGGGTTGCGCTCGGCCAGCATCTCCAGGAGGCGGGCCGCCGGCCCGGCCGGGGCGTAGTACCAGCCCTGCGCGTTGTCGCAGCCCAGCACCCGGAGCAGGGCGGCCTGGTGGCCGGTCTCCACCGCCTCGGCGGTGATGGTGAGCCCGAGCGCGTGCGCCAGCCGGACCAGCGCGTCGAGAATCCGCTCGTCCCGCTCGGCCGGCCGGTGGTCACGCAGCCCGGCGAGGAACGGACCGGCCAGCTTGACGTTCTGGATCGGCAGCGTGCGCAGGTAGGCCAGGTTGGAGTACCCGGTGCCGAAGTCGTCGATGGCGATCCGGACGCCCAGCCCGGCCAGGCGGCGCAGCGCCGGTAGCGGCCGGTCGCCGGAGTCCATCACCGCGCTCTCGGTCAGTTCGAGCTGGAGCAGCTCCGGCGGCAGGCCGGTGTGCTCCAGGATCCGGGCCACGTCGTCCACGATGGACGGATCGCTGACCTGCCGGGCGGCGAGGTTCACGCTCAGCACCAGGTGCGCGCCGGGGTACCGGCGGTTCCACGCGGCAGCCTGCGCGCACGCCTCGGTGAGCACCCACCGGCCCAGCGGGACGATCAGTCCGGTCTCCTCGGCCAGGTCCACGAACCCCTTGGGCAGCAAGGTACCCAGCCGTGGATGGCGCCACCGGACCAGCGCCTCGACCCCGGCCAGCCCGCCGTCGCCCAGCCGGACCATCGGCTGGTACTCGACGATGAACTCGCCCCGGGCCAGCGCGGCGGGCATCGCCGAGGCCAGCGCGTACCGGTTCCGCTCCCGCTCGTGGCGCTCCGGGTCGAACCTCGCCCAGCGCGCCCGGCCGTCGGACTTGGCCCAGTACAGCGTGACGTCGGCGGCCTTCATCAGCTCGGCCACGGTACTGGTCGCGGCCGGCTCGTCGAGCACCCCGACGCTCGCGGTGACGACGAGCGGGATCCCGCCGAGCTGGACCGGCTCGGCCAGCGTGGCGAGGATGGCCTCGGCCACGGCGATCACGTCCTCGGGCCGCGCCGGGTCCTCGACGAGGACGACGAACTCGTCCCCGCCGGTCCGGGCCACCAGATGGTCCCAGCGGGCCACGCACTTGGCCAGCCGCTCCGCGACGATCACCAGCAGATCGTCGCCGACCCCGTGCCCGAGGCTGTCGTTGACCATCTTGAAGCCGTCGAGGTCGAGGTAGCACAGCCCGACCCGGGTGTCCGGCCCGGCCGCGCGCAGGACGTCGGTGAGCCGCTCGAAGAACAGCGCGCGGTTCGGCAGCCCGGTCAGCGGGTCGTGCTCGGCCTGGAAGCGCAGCCGGTCGGCGAGCGCGTACCGCTCGGTGATGTCGACGAGCATCGCGACGGTGAACTGCGGGGCCCCGGCCTCGTCCCGGATGAGCGAAGCGGTCATGTCGGTCCGGATCACCGCGCCGTCCTTGCGGAAGTACCGCTTCTCCACCCGGACGTGGTCACGCACCCCGTTGACCATGTCGGCGTACAGCTCCCACATGCCGGGCAGGTCCTGCGGGTGCATCACCAGGTCGCTGACGTTGATCTGGCGCAACTCGTCGGCCGTGTACCCGAACATGTCGCAGAACGCCTGGTTGACCTCCAGGATCCGGCCGTCGACGGTGGCGATGCCGATCCCGATCACCGCCTCGGTGAACACCGCCCGGAACCGCTTCTCGCTGGCCCGCAACGCCTGCTCGACCTGCTTGCGCGCGTCCAGCACGGCCATGCTCAGCCGCTCCTGCTCGGCGAGCGTACGCTGGCGCAGCGCGGCGACGTACCCGGCCGCGAGGCCACCCTGGATCCGGGCCAGCCGGTCGGCCGGGTCCCGCTCCGGCGGCGCGAAGTACCGCAGGAAGTCGGTACCGAGCAGCCGCAGGGTGCGGTCGAGCAGGCTCGGGTCGGTGAGGTGGGCGTCGACCAGCGCGACCCCGACGTCGTACGCGCTCTTGAGCGTGAACTCCTCGGCGTGGAGGGCGTCGCCGAGGCGCAGGGTCAGCCCGTACAGCAGCTCGTCGGTGTCCTCCGCGCACAACGGCAGGTACCCGTTGGCGCCGCGGGCAGCGGCCGCCCACGCGCGGGCGTAGCTGGCCGCGCTCTCCCGGATCTCCCGCGCCCCGGTCACCGCCGCGCCACGCCGCCGTAGGCGCCGATCCGTTCGGGATGAGCGTCCACCTCGCCACCCGGCTCCGGGCGCCACTCCGGCAGGAACACCACGCCCGGCGGGGCGAGCGTGAAGTCGCCGAAGAAGCCGGCGATCTCCGCGCGGGTCCGCAGCATGATCTCGGTGGCGGTACGCGCGGACAGGCGCTGCGCCTCCAGCACCTCCGGCGGTTGACCGTCCTGCGTGGCGTGCGAGACGAGCAGGAAGCTGCCGGGGGCCAGCGGCGCGCGCAGCCGGGCGGCGATACCCGCCGGGTCGTCGGCGTCGGGGATGAAGTGCAGCACGCCGGCCAGCACCACGGCGAGCCGGCGGTTGAGGTCGACCAGCCCCAGCGCGACCGCCTCGGCGAGGATCCGCTCGGGTTCGCGGATATCGGCCCGCAGCACGCCGGCCCGCTCGTTGCCGGCGAGAATCGCCCGGCTGTGCGCGACCGCGACCGGGTCGATGTCCACGTACACCACGCGGGCCGCCGGGTTCGCGTCCTGGGCCACCTCGTGCACGTTGCCCACGGTCGGGATCCCGGAGCCGATGTCGAGGAACTGGTCGATGCCCTCGGCGACGAGGAAGCGCACCGCCCGCCGCAGGAAGCGGCGGTTGGCCCGCATGGTCTCGGCGAGGTTCGGGGTCAGCCGGGCGATCTGCTCGGCGAGCTGGCGGTCGACCTCGAAGTTGTGCGCGCCGCCGAGGAAGTAGTCGTAGACCCGGGCCGCGCTGGGCCGGGTGACGTCGATGTCGGTGGATGCGCCGTCGGAAAGCTCCATAGCCCGCCCTCTGAAGCCGCCATACGAAAGTCCGGAGCGCCCCCGCTCCCACCGGACCCGTCGAGCATACGGGTCTGTCTGGTGCCGCGACAGGTACTTGAGGACTAAAGAACCGCGACGGGGCGGTACCGCTGGATGGCCGGCGGTACCGCCCCTTGCGGGGCCGGTCCCGGCTGGGTGGGGTGGGGGGCGTACCGGGACCGGTTCCGGGAGATGTGCTCAAGGGGGGCCAGAAGACCCCTTCGTGGACGGGTGGGCGGCTCCGCCGTCCGGGTGGTTGTCCCCGGCCGGCGGCGGGCTGGTGTGCAGGATCCGGGCGCAGAAGACGGGGATCTTGTGGGGATCGCCGGCCGCGGCGGCCAGCGGTTCCCGGATCCGTGCGTCGGGCGCCTCGTGCTTGGCCTGCGCCGCGATGTAGGCGCGGCACAGCTCGGCCAGGTCGGCGGCTGGCGAGGCCGCACCGGACGGCGCGCCGGCCGGGCCCGGCCGGGCCGGGGTGGGCGGAGCGGACTTCGCACCCCCGCCCGACGCACGGTCCGCGTCGGAGCCGCCGGGCTGGTGGCGGGGCGCCGGTAC
>JBKPCQ010000308.1:0-13331 GCA_046727455.1 Actinomycetota bacterium
ACCTGGCCCAGGGGGCGTTCCGACATCGGGATACTGAGTTCTAGTTTCCGGGACGAGGGTGGGTGGAGGGTCGCGGTGCGGAACGTAGGGAGCAAACGAGTGCGAGCCTGGGGCATGGACTAGCCCCGCTGTGCCCGTGCGGGTGGCGTAGAAGTTATCTTGTGCACTGTTGTAGGCGGCGAAGTCGGCGGTAGCGGTCAACAACGCACGCGTCGCCCTGACCGCAACGTCGCGTGCTTGCTGCCGGTCCCGATCGGGCAACGATGTGTCTCGATCAGCAATCAGCAGGGACCCTGGTTCGAACGACCATTTGCCGTTGATCTTCCGGACTCGGCCGGTAACGTGTCTATGAACGGCAATCGTAAGCCCATTGGAGGGGAAAACGCGCAAGATGTTGGCCGCCTCCGGCGTTGGCGCTTGTGTGAGCGGCATGACGGCGTCGGCTTGAACGATCGCCAACGATCGGTCGTCGCGATCTCGTGTCACTGATATCGAATCCATCTTGGTGTCGCCTGTATCAACGCTGCTGAATTCGTCAAACGGCGTCAGTACGGCCGGCCGAGTTCGATAATCGGCTAGGAATGCTTCGATGGCCGCGTGCTTGATCTGACCATCATCACTTGACACCCTGACGTCTTCAGGAATACCGGTACAGGCCGTGACAAAATAGAGAGGCACAGCTATCCAGCACGCCCCACGCACAATACGCATTTGCATCGAAGTTACACCTATCGCATTCGGTAATGTTAAGTGGGCGCTCCTCTGCGACGAGCGCCGTCAGCCTGACGCGTTCTGCCGAACCCGGATGTGCCCCAACTGAGACGCCGGAGACGTTCCTTAATTTTCAATCCGCCGATCTTGCATGACTGGGCCCCGCTGTTGCCGGCAGCCACTTCAGAGCACGACGCACCGCCAGCCGGAACAGGTCCTAGCACATTTGAATTGTGCGCTCGTACTTTAGGTGTGCCATGCGGACATATCCGACAATGCCTCGCCTGTTGGCAGTACCATAATACCTGCCTGCGAGTGGCCGACTGTCGGCTGATGGATTACGAAAGAACAGGTCTCCCTCGAAGAGTTCATCGAAGCTCTGGCCTTTGTCATCAGTGACGTAGCTGAATTCGGTTACCCGGTACTGATACACTTCTCGGCAGCCAGAAGAGGCGACACTGCTTGACATGCCATGCTGTCCTCGACTTGCTGGTTGTGGCGAAAAGGATGAAGATGCCGGCAGCGCGGCCGCTTTCGAACTTTCATGGCGAAGGAAATGCCAAAGGCCCATCGTCGCGAGCGACCCGATGACGATCGCTAGCCCTAAGGTGACGACCGAACGTCTTCTCGTGCCCGAGCAAGTCCGCCAATAGTGGAGGAGACGGCGGGCAGATATCACATGTATTTGTACACGCGTACCAGGCGGAATGGCCGCTAACGAGGCGTCGCCTTGAGGCGGGTCGGGCGAACGGACGAGCGAATCCAGGGCATCGCCGTTGCCGGCCCCGCTCTGCCGCTGGCCCTTGATCTGGTTAAGGCGCTTATCAGTATCCGCCCATTTCTCCTGAGCCTCGGCTACATCGCCATCAAGCGCTTCGACGATCGCTCTTACCGTTTCCCAGCGCGGCAGATGACTACCATTAAACGCGTTACCGATCGTGTTCTCGGCCCGGCCGGTTTTCTGAGCGAGTTCCCTGTATGGCGGCCGCCCTCTCTTGCGATGCATCTCCCTCAGATACAAGGCGAAGTCGTAGATGATCTTCTCACCCTGCGAGGCATCGGCGAACAGGGGCATCCCACTTGACTCCTATCTTCTCGGCATGCCGCCGCGAGACTAGCCCGGCTCCAGCATCAAAGGACACCACCTCCGGGCCCATCAATGTCCCAAATACAACCCAAGATCACACCATCGAAGGACCGGCCGGCCAGCGACGGGCGTTGTGAGCGGAGTCGCAGCTGTGGCTCAATCTAGCAAATGCCACGGATGGTGGACGATGCCATTGTCTGGTCGCAGGCGGAAGCAAGGTGTAACCGAAAGACCATTTTTAGTTACGCCGCTACCAAGCAGGTACCTAGCAGTGCTGCGCTTGTGGCAAGTCAGCAAGGCCACGCCGCGGTACGGCAGGTGGTGTCCATCCCGCTTCGGCGTGGGGGCTCCTCAACCGCCGCCAAATAGGGTGGCGTCGCAGCCTCGCGAGCGGGCAACTGCACTGCGACGGGACAGCCGGTTCATACCCCGGGCGCTGACAGCGGGCGGGGAGTGCTGACAGAGCTTGATCGGCACTCCGTCAGCACCCCGCCCCCCCGGGTCACGCGGCAACGTCCGGGGACTCGCCCGGGTCGTCGCCGTCCGGCGCGGACGTTGCCGGGCCGATCGGTGTCACGGTGTCCTCGGCTTTGAGGATCTTCACCAGCAGCGATGCCCGAGCGTTCGACACCCCGTGTCCGTCGTCACGCATCCGGTCGGCCAGCGCGCCCCGCGACAGCCGCCGCCCGGACGCGGTAAGCGCGGCGCGGGCGGCCCGCGCCGCCGGGATCAGGTCGGCCACGTCGCGGATGTCCAGCGCGGCGGCCCGGCGCCCGGTCGCCGCCGATTCGGGCCGGACACCCGGGGCACCGGGTGCCGGTTCTCGGTCGGTCGCGGACGGCCGAGTCCCGTCCGTCCCCAGTCCGCCGGGCGTCCCGGACGGCGCAGGGTCGGCCGGGACGGTCCCGCGTACCGACCCGGGGACGGCCGTCCCGTCCGGGACCGTCCGCTGATCGTCCCGGACGATCTGTCGATCTTCACCGCCATGATCAAACATTGAGAACAGCAGTTTGATCGACACCAGTAGCGAGATCGCCGGCCACCCGGCCAGCGCCCGGCCCACCACGTCATGACCGCCGACCGCGACGTTAGCGGCGAGGCTGGCCGCCGTGCCCACCAGCAGCGCCGCCCACGGCAGCACGCCGACGCGGCGCCCGGCCCGGTGCTGCGCCACCAGGTACAGCGACGCGACCAACTCCGGCCCGTCCACGGACACCGGGAACGCGCTGGCCTTCCAGCCCGTCTGACCGTGCTCCTGTGCCAGCGCGGCCATGTGAGAAAAGGAGATGGCCCCGGCCACCCCAGCGAGCCCGGCCACGGTCAGCCCGGTGAGCAACTAGAGCGCGACGCGGGTCGCGTTGTCCGCCCGACTCATGACCGCACCCCCTCGCCTAGCGTGGCCAGGTACGCCGCGACCGCAGCGGCGCGTTCCGTCTCGGCCGTGCCCGCCAACTCGGACAGCAGCCGGCCGAGATCGGCCGCCCCCTCCGGGGTCAACTCGACCGCGCCGGACACGGGCATCCAGTCGTGTTCCAGCCCGACCAGCTCCACCGACACGTACGGGTCGGTTAGCCATCGGGCGTGCGCCTGAACCATGCTGGCGGTCACGCTCAGCCGGCCGCCCAGCGCATCGGCCGTAAGATTGGCGGACATACTGCGGTGCGTTCCGGTCGCCCCGGTCGGGGTCGCCGTGCACCGCGCACGGTCGCACCACGACGGGTGTTCGACCGTGCTGGTTGCGGTAGACGTGCGCTGACCAGCGCAAACGTCTTCAAGATTATTCTGGCTTCTTACGTTCACTGACTACCGTGAAGAGCCAGGCCCCAAGGGCCTGCAAGCCCTGCGCGGCGTGCTGACGCCGATCGGCACCGTGGACTGAGAGGGGATCTCGATGACCGAGCAGATGCTCCGCGAAGCGCTGCGGGACGCGATGGCGGAGAGCGCCGCCCCGCCGTCGATGAGCTCGGCGGTCATGGTGCGGACGGCGCGGCAGGCCCGGACCCGCCGCCGGGTCGGCTGGTCAGGCGCCGGCTGCGCGGCGCTCGCCGCCACGATCGCGGTCACCGCCGCGGTCCTGCCCGGGGCGGCCGGGCCGGGGGCCACGCTCAACGACGCCGGAGGGCCGCCACACCCGGCGATGACTCCGCCGGTGGTCACCCCATCGGGCACGGCCGAGCCGTTCCCCACCGGACCGGACGGTACGCCACAGCAGGACCGCACGGCCACCGCCGGGGTCCGGTACGAGCAGGGCACACACCTGCTGGAGGCGCTTCTCACGGTAGTACCGGCCGGGTACGCCGTCGCGGAGAAGTACCACCAGGCGCAGTTCGCCGACCGGGTGAACGGGGTCGACGTGTGGGAGTACCTGGCGAGCGCCCAGGTCGGCAAGGGCGGCGGTACCGGTCAGCTCGTCGCCGACGTGTACACGCTTGCCAACCGGATGACCGGAGGCCCGTGCGCGCTCGCCCAGCTGTTCTGGGGCATGGCCGGGAAGTGCCAGGTGCAGGTGGTCGGCACGGAGCAGGTCGGCGTGGTGACCCAGCCGACGGACCAGGACCGGCGGATGGACCAGTGGGCCGCCTACAAGTACCCCGACGGCACCGTGGTGTTCGTGGGCCAGGCGGCCCAGCTCCTCGACGGCGGGCGGGCGCTCGCCGCGCTGCCGCTGACGGTACTGCAGCTCGCCGCGCTCGCCGTCGACGAGCGCTTCCACCTCCAGTAGACGGTCAGGCCCGCTTGCGGATCTCCTCGGCCGCCTGCGGTACCACCTTGAACAGGTCGCCCACCACCGCGAAGTCGGCCATCTCGAAGATCGGCGCCTCGGCGTCCTTGTTCACCGCGACGATCGTCTTCGAGGTCTGCATCCCGGCCCGGTGCTGGATCGCGCCGGAGATGCCCAGCGCGATGTAGAGCTGCGGGGAGACCGTCTTGCCGGTCTGGCCGACCTGGAACTGGTGCGGGTAGAAGCCGGAGTCGGTCGCCGCGCGGGACGCGCCCACCGCGCCACCGAGCAGGTCCGCCAGCTCCTCGACGAGCTTGAAGTTCTCGGCGCTGCCCAGGCCGCGCCCGCCGGACACGACGACCGACGCCTCGGTCAGTTCCGGGCGCGAGCCCTTCTGCTCGGCCACCCGGTCGACGACCCGGACCAGCCTGTCGGCATCGGTCAGCGCGACGTCCACAGTGGACACCGCCGGGCTGCCCGGCGCCGGGGCCGGGGTGACCGAGTTCGGCCGTACCGTCACCAGCGGCAGCCCCCTGGTGACCCGGGACTTGACGATCGTGGAGCCGGCGAAGACGACCTGCGTCGCGGTACCGTCGGCGGCCAGGTCGGACACGTCCGTCAGCAGCCCGTTGTCCAGCTTGACCGCGAGCCGCCCGGCGATCTCCTTGCCCTCCTGGGTGGAGCCGAGCAGGACCGCGGCCGGCGAGACCGTGCGGACCAGCTCGGCCAGCACGGTGGCCTTGGGCGCGACCAGGTAGCCGGTCAGCTCGTCGGACTCGGCGGCGTACAGCTTGGTGGCGCCGTACTCGCCGAGCCGGTCGGTCAGCGGGGCCGCGCTGCCCGGCCCGCCGAGCACGACGGCGGCCGGCTCGCCGAGGGTACGGGCGAGGGTGAGCATCTCCAGCGTCACCTTCTTGACCGCGCCACCGGAGTGCTCGACGACGACCAGTACCTCTGCCATCTCCAACCTCACACAAACTTCTCGGTGGCCAGGAACTCGACGAGCCGGACGCCGGCCTCGCCGTCGTCGGTGATCTTGGTACCGGCCTGACGGGGCGGGCGCCTGGCCGCCTCGACGACCGTACTGGTCGCTCCGGCGAAGCCCACCTCGTCGGCGGGGATGCCGAGGTCGGCGAGGGACAGCGTACGGACGGGCTTCTTCTTGGCCGCCATGATGCCCTTCAGGGACGGGTACCGCGGCTCGTTGATGGTGTCCCACACCGAGACGACGGCCGGTGTCGCGGCGGTGACCACCTCGTACCCCTCCTCGGTCTGCCGCTCCACGGTGAGCGCGCCGTCCGCGACGGTGAGCTTGCGCGCCCCGGTGAGGGCGGCGATGCCCAGCCGCTCGGCGATCATGTGCGGCATCACCTGTACCCGGCCGTCGGTCGACTCCGCGCCGGCCAGGATGAGGTCGGGGCTGAGCGTGCGCAGCGCCGCGGCGAGCACCTTCGAGGTGGCCAGCGCGCAGGAGCCGTGCAGCGCGTCGTCCAGCACGTGGACGGCCCCGTCCGGGCCCATCTGGAGGGCCTTGCGGATCGACTCGGTCGCCTGTTCCGGCCCCATGCTGAGGACGGTGACCTCGCCGCCGTGCGCCTCCTGGAGCTTGAGCGCCTCCTCGATGGCGTACTCGTCCATCTCGTTGATCACGTTGTTGGCCGAACCGCGGTCGACGGTCCGGTCGTCCGGGCGCAGGGCGCGCTCGGCTCCGGAATCCGGCACCTGCTTGACGAGGACCACGATGTTCATGGCGCTTCGACGACCTCCTGATTAGCGGGCGGTAAGCGGAGCCTTCCGGTTGCGGCCGGACGGGTCAACTCGGCGGGCCTGTCGGGTTGACCACGCGCAAGGCTACCCGCTGGTAGCTTTGCGCCGTCGCCACCCCCGGGTGACGGGGCTCACGCCATCGGCCGGGGGTACGGTCAGGCGGTGGCCGACAACCTGATCCGGCTCGCGATCGTGGCGGGCGCCTGCGTCGCCGGCCTCGTCGTGGTGCAGGTGGCGCACCTCATCCTGCTGCGGATCGGCCGCCGGTACCGGCTGGTGCGCGAGCTGACCGACCGCTGCCACCGGCCCATGCAGCTCGTGGTCGTCGTGTACGCGTTCGACATCGGGCTGCGCGGCTCCGGCCTCACCGGAGGCTGGCGCGGGCCGGTGATCCACGTGCTCGACCTGATCGGGATCGGGGCCACCGCATGGCTGGCCACCGGGCTGCTGTTCGTCCTCGAAGACCTGGCCCTGATCCGGTTCCGCACCGACGTCGAGGACAACGTCCAGGCCCGGACGGTACACACGCAGGTGCAGGTGGTCCGGCGGTTCACCGCCGTGGCGGTCACCGTGCTCGCGGCCGGCGCGATGCTCATGACCTTCAGCCAGGCGCGGCTCATCGGCACGAGCCTGCTCGCCTCGGCCGGTGTCGCCGCCGCGATCGCCGCCTTCGCCGCGAACACGCTGCTCAGCAACGTGTTCGCCGGGTTGCAGCTCGCCTTCGGCAAGTCGCTGCGGCTCGACGACGTGGTGGTGATCGACGGCGAGTGGGGGCGGATCGAGGACATCACCCTGACCTACATCGTCCTGCACATCTGGGACGACCGCCGGCTGATCCTGCCCACGTCGTGGTTCACCACGCACCCGTTCGAGAACTGGACCCGCACCGGATCTTCGCTGCTCGGCTCCGTCGAGTTCGACCTCGACTGGGGCGCACCGGTCGACCAGCTGCGCGACGAACTGCGGGCGGTCCTGACCCACACGGCGATGTGGGACGGGCGGATCAGCGTGCTCCAGGTGACCGACGCGGTGCAGGGCAACATCCGGGTACGCGCCCTGGTCAGCGCCGCCAACGCACCCACCGTCTGGGACCTGCGGTGCCTGGTACGGGAGCGGCTCGTCGAGTGGCTGCGCGAGCACCACCCGCAGGCGCTGCCCAGGATCCGGGCCGAGGTGGGCGCCGAGGTACGGCCCACCGGCGACGGCGCGACCCCGGTACCCCGGACGGACGTGGACGCCCGGGTGTTCGGGGGCGACGCCTACGGGCTGCGGCGCGCCCGGGACTTCACCGGTCCGGCTCCCGAGCCGCCGTCTCCTCCCGCGGCGTGAAGACGTAGGGAACCGGTGTGGTGAGCGGCACGAGGCCCAGCCGAATGCCCGTCGTGATCGGTGCGCTGCGGCGGTGGTTCGACGCCGACGGATCGCAGGCCGAGGGCACCCAGCCGGACTACCGGTTCTCGCTGGCCAACGAGCGCACCTTCCTCGCCTGGATCCGCACCGCCCTGGCCCTGGTCGGCGGTGGCCTGGCGGTGGCCGGTTTCCTGCCGCCGTTGCGGATACCGCACCTGCGCGAGGTGCTCGCCGTCACGCTGATGCTGCTCGGGGCGGTGGTCGCGCTGCGCGCGGTGGACCACTGGGCGCGCACCGAGCGGGCGATGCGGCTGGGCCGGCCGCTGCCGGCGTCGCGCTTTCCGGGGGTACTGGCGGTGGTGGTGGGGCTGGGCGCGCTGCTGCTCGTGATCGCGAGCGTCCTCCCGGTGCGCGGGTGACGGCCGGGCGGCCACCCGATGCGGCACCGGGCGCGGCCCCCGGGGCGGCGCGGGAGCGGACCTGGCTGGCCTGGGGGCGCACCGTCCTCGCGGCCACGGTGGTCACGCTGCTGTTCCTCCGGCTGGCGGGTCCGGGCGTGGCGCTGGCCGCGCCGGTGTGGCTTCTCGTCCTCGCCGTGGCCCGCCGCCGCGTCACCGCGCTCCGACACGCCCGGGAACACCCGGTCGGACGCGATCTCGCGCTGGTCGCGCTGGCGGTGACGACCTTGGCGGTGTTCGGGACGGCACTCGCCGTATTACCTTGATGTCATGGGTCGCCTTTTCCCTTTGTTCGCGCTCCTCGATCTCGCGTTGATGGTCGTCGCGCTGATCGACTGCCTTTCGGTTGACGAGCACCAGATCCGCGCGCTGCCGCGCATCGCCTGGGTGTTCCTCATCCTGCTGTTCTCCCCGGTCGGCCCGATCGCGTGGTTCGTCGCCGGCCGCCCGGAACGGGTCACCGCCGGTGCCCCGGCCGATCCCATCCTGTACTCCAGTCCAGGGCGCGGCGTCGCCCCGGACGACGACCCCGAGTTCCTGGGCCGGATCACCTCCCGCAAGGAGCGGGAGGACGAGGAGATGCTCCGCCTCTGGGAGGCCGACCTGCGCAAGCGCGAGGAGGAGCTGCGCAAGCGCGAGCACCCGGAGGACGACGACTAGGCCCGCCGGCCTCAGGCCAGGTTCGACGAGCGGGGGTACGCGTCGGCGGGGTCGGTCAGCACGTTGACCAGGTACGGCACGCCGGCCTCGAAGGCGCGTCGCAGCGCGGGACCCAGTTCGCCCGCCCGGCGTACCGTCTCGCCCGCTCCGCCCAGCGCCCGCACCACCTCGTCGTACCGCAGCTCCGGCTGCAGGTCCGCCGCGACGTCGTACCCGTACATCGCGTTCATCGGGTGCTTCTCCAGCCCCCAGATCCCGTTGTTGCCGACCACGATGACCACCGGGAGCCGCTGCCGCGCAAGGGACTCCGCGTCCATCAGCGAGAACCCGGCCGCCCCGTCGCCCATCAGCACGCAGACCTGCCGGTCGGGGTAGGTGACCCGGGCGCCCATCGCGTACCCCATGCCGGTGCCCAGGCAGCCGTACGGCCCCGGGTCCAGCCAGGTTCCCGGCTGCGCCGGCTCCAGGTACCGCCCGGCGTACGAGACGAAGTCCCCGCCGTCGCCGATCGTGACCGCGTCCGGGGCGAGCACCCGGCGCAGCTCGCCGTACACCCGGGCGGGCTTGATGGGGTCGGTGTCGGCCGCCATCGCCTCCAGGTCCCGGACCCGCGCCTTGTCCTCGGCCGCCCGCAGCGTGTCCACCCACCCGGTGTGGTCCTCCCGGTCACCGGCGAAGTCGGCGAGCCCGGTGAGGATCAGCCGAAGGTCCCCGGCGGGGGAAGCGGCGGGCGTCAGGTGGCCGGCTTTCTGGGACGGTGCGTCCACGATGTGTACCACCTGCGCGTCCCCGAAGTCGCCGAAGCCGAGCCGGAAGTCCAGCGGGGTACCGACGACCACGATCACGTCCGCTTCGGACAGCGCGACCCGGCGCGCCTTGGCGAACGCGAGCGGGTGCCCGGGCGGCAGCGCGCCACGCCCCATCCCGTTGGTGAACACCGGTACCCGCAGCGCCTCGGCCGCCTCGCGCAGCGCGGCGACCGCGCCGCCGCCGTACACATCGGAGCCGGCCACGATGACCGGCCGCCGGGCCGCCGCGATCAGCGCGGCGGCTCGGACGACCTCGTCCGGGTCGGGCTGTACGACCGGGATCTCCGGCTCGGCCACCTCCCCCGTACCCGCGCCGAAGATCACCTCGAGCGGGAAGTCCAGGAACACCGGCCCGCGATGCGGGGTCAGCGCGATGGTCGCCGCCTCCCGTACCGCCGCCGCGATGCCGTCGGTCTCGAAGACCGTCACCGCGTGCTTGGTGACCGGCGCGACCAGGGGCAGGTGGTCCAGCTCCTGCAGGCTGCCCGCGCCCCACCGGAACGCCGGCGCCCGCCCGCCGATCACGACCACCGGCGCCGCGTTGAAGGACGCGCTGGTCAGTCCGGAGATGCCGTTGGTCACGCCGGGGCCTGCGGTGAGCACCGCGAGCCCGGGGCGGCGCTGCAGCTTGGCCACCGCCTCGGCCGCGAACACCGCCGACTGCTCGTGCCGCACGTCGACGATCCGCACGCCGGCCTGGTGGGCCGCGTCGTAGAGCGGGAACACATGCCCGCCGGACAGGGTGAACAGCTCGGTCACCCCGAACACCCGCAGCGCCTCCAGGGCGAGCTGGCCGCCGTGGCCGCTGACGCTCGAAACCATGCCGGCAGGCTACCGAAGAGTAATGTCGATCACCAACTCACGCTCAGCGGCCAGACCGGCGTGCCCTGGGCGTAGTGGAAGCCGAGGTACGCGGCGGTCACCGGTACGGCGATCAGGGCCGCCGTGATCAGCGCGAGCTTGAGCGAGCGCAGGAAGACGTTGGGCCGCGGCCGGTAGGTCCTCGGCCGCATCGCCGGTGGCCGTGGTGCCGGGCGGGGGGCGATCAGCGTCGGCTGCGGCACCCGGACCGCCTGCGGCGGGATGGTCCGGGCCGGCGGCGGGGGTGGGGGCGGCGACACCGGCCGTGCCGGCGGCGCCGAGGTCGGGCTGGGCCCGGGTGGTACCGATACCGGCAGCGCGGCGGGTGGTGGAGCGGACACCGGCGCGGTCGGTACCGACGCGAACTGGACCGTGTTGGCCCGGCGGGTACCGGCGATCGACGTCGCGTACAGGCTCCCCTCGGCCACCACCAGCTCCGGCTGCTCGATCGCGAGCGGCGGCTCACCCAGCGCCCGGTGCAGCAGCGTGGCGACCAGCGGCGTCCGGCTCGCCCCGCCGACCAGGAACACCCCGGCCAGCCGCCCCTCGGCGAGCTTCGCCCAGCGCAGCGCACCCTCGGTGACCCGGACGGTCTGCTCCAGTACCGGCCGAGCCAGCGTCTCCAGCTCCTCGCGGGTCAGGTGCGCGTCCGCGTTGACCAGCGGCACCGGGATCTCCGCGCGCTGCGCCCGCGACAACCGCTCCTTGGCCACCCGTACGTCGTCCCACATCAGCCGCCGGTTGCGCCGGTCCTCGACGGTGGCCGGGCTCGTCAGCCGCTCCCACTCGGCGGAGGTCCCGAACTGCGTACCCAGGTGGGTCACGATGGCCGAGTCGATGTCCAGCCCGCCGATGTCGTCGCGCCCGTCGACGGCCAGCACGTCGAAGCCCTCGGCCGTCCGGGCCACCACCGAGACGTCGAACGTACCGGCGCCGAAGTCGTGGACCACCACGACCGACCCGATCGGCACCTGCCGCCCGAGCACGTTGGTGAAGTACGTGGCCGCCGCCACCGGCTCCTCGACCAGCCGTACCCGCGGCCACCCCGCCTGCGCCGCGGCCGCGCAGAGCAGCCCGCGCCGGGTCGGACCCCAGCCGGCCGGGCAGGTCAGCGTCACCGGGTCGAGCGGCGCGCCTCCGGTCGTACGGCGGGCCTCGTCGGCCACCCTGATCAGCACGGCGGCCACCAGGTCGACCACCGGCAGCTCGCGCTCGCCGAGCAGGACCGTGTGGTCGTCGATGCGCCGCTTCGGGTTCGGCTCGAAGCGCGCGGGATCGAGCCGGGCGCTGTGGATCGCGTCGCGGCCGACGAGCAGGCTGCCGCCCGGATCGGCGTACACCGCCGAGGGCAGCAGCGGGGAGCCGTCGACGAGCAGCGGGCGCGCCCGGCCGTCGGGCCAGCGGAGCATGGCGACGGTGTTCGAGGTACCGAAGTCGACCCCGAGCGCGAACCCTGACGCTGGCATCCCCCGAGTCTATGCGGGCGCTGTTACGTTGGCGCTCGCCCCGCTCGCGCGGCCCCGACGCTCCCCAGGCGACGTCTTCCCTCGTCGCTACGCTCCTCAGTCCAGACGCCGCCCGCGTCGGGGCGTTCTCGCTAACGGCCGGTGAACCTGGGCTTGCGCTTCTCCACGAACGCGGCCATCCCCTCGGCCTTGTCCTCGGTGGCGAACAGCGCCGCGAAGAGCTGGCTCTCCCAGGCCAGGCCCTCCGCGAGGGACATGGACAGCCCGCCGTCCACCGCCGCCTTCGCGGCGCGCAGCGCCAGGGCCGGCCCGGTCAGGTACCGGGAGACCAGCTCGCGGGCCGCGTCGTAGACCTCGGCTGCCGGTACCACCTTGTCGACCAGGCCGATCCGCAGCGCCTCGTCGGCGGCGACCATCCGCCCGCTCATCACCAGGTCCTTGGCGCGCGCCGGGCCGATCAGCCGGGCCAGCCGCTGGGTACCCCCGGCACCCGGGATGACGCCCAGGTTGATCTCCGGCTGGCCCAGCTTGGCATCCTCGGCCGCGACCCGCCAGTCACACGCCAGCGCCAGCTCGCACCCGCCGCCCAGGGCGTACCCGTTGACCGCCGCGACCACCGGCTTGGGGATCCGGGCGACGGCGTCGAACGCGCTGGACAGCTCCGGTGCCCGGGCCGCCATGTCCACATAGGACATCTTGGCCATCTCCTTGATGTCGGCGCCGGCCGCGAAGACCTTCTCGCCGCCGTACACGATGACCGCGCGCACCTCGTCGTCGGCGGAGACCGTGGCGGCCGCCGCCCGGAACCGCTCCTGGATCTCCTCGTTCAGCGCGTTCATCGGCGGCCGGTCCAGCCGGATCGTCGCGATCCCGCCGTCCACCGACACCGTCACCACGTCACCCACCCGCGTCTCCTCTCAGGGAATGTCCCGGATCTCGTGCCCCAGCGGGGTCAGGGACACCGGTACCAGCTTGATGTTCGCCAACCCCAGCGGGATGCCGATGATCGTGACGAACTGGGCGACCGCCGTCGTGATGTGCCCGAGCGCCAGCCACCAGCCGGCCACGATGATCCAGATGACGTTCCCGACGGTCGAGGCGGCCCCGGCGGTGGGCCGGCGGACCAGCTCCCGCCCGAACGGCCACAGCGCGTAGTTCGCCATCCGGAACGCGGCGATCCCGAACGGGATCGTGATGATCAAGATGAAACAGATCAACCCGGCGATCGCGTAACCGAGGGCCAGCAGCAGGCCGCCGAAGATCAGCCAGAAGATGTTCAGCACGAAGCGCATGAGGTCCATCATCCGGGGTAGGTCGAGCGGTACAAATCGTCGATCTCGGGGCGGTCCGGCAGCGCGGTGGAGGCGCCCAGCCGCCGGGCGGTCGCCGCACCGGCCGCGCTGGCCCAGCGCACCGCGTCGAGCAGCGGCCGGCCCCTGT
>JBKPCQ010000309.1:0-23707 GCA_046727455.1 Actinomycetota bacterium
ACCCAGGCGCTGCGCCGCTTCGCCCGGCTCGTCGAGACGGGCGTACTCCCGTGAGCGGCAGCGGAGCCCGGCCGTGAGCGACCTCGTCGTCGGGCCGGACGGCAAGGCGCGGTGCCGGTGGGCCGGCAGCGCCCCGGACTACCTCACGTACCACGACGACGAGTGGGGCCGGCCGGTGCGTACGGACGACGGCCTGTACGAGCGGCTGACCCTGGAGGCCTTCCAGTCCGGCCTGTCCTGGCTGACCATCCTGCGCAAGCGCCCGGCATTCCGGGCCGCGTTCGCCGGCTTCGCGATCGGCAAGGTGGCCCGGTTCGGGGACGGCGACGTGGCGCGGCTGCTCGCCGACCCGGGCATCGTCCGCAACCGGGCGAAGATCGAGGCCGCTATCGCCAACGCCCGTGCCGCGGCCGACCTGCCGGACGGGCTCGCCGCGCTGCTGTGGTCGTTCCCCCCGCCGCCCCGCAAGCGCCGGCCGGCCTCGTTCGCCGACCTGCCGGCCGACACGCCCGAGTCGCGGGCGATGGCCAAGGACCTGAAGCGGCGTGGCTTCCGGTTCGTCGGCCCGACGACGGCGTACGCGCTGATGCAGGCGACCGGGATGGTCGACGACCACCTGGCCGGCTGCTTCGTGGCTGTGTCGTGATGGGATGACCCTCATGGGGTACTGGACCGTGGTCATCCCGGCGGAGCGGTACGCGCAGGAGCGGCTGGTCGGCAACGCCGCGCTGCCGGCGTCGCCGGGGCCGGCGCCCGGTGACCGGGTCGCGCTCGTGGCGGCCACCGACCCGCCGGTGGTGTTCGGGCTCGGCGCGGTCGGGCGGGACGGGCGGATCCGGTACACCCGGCGGCTGTTCGACGCGCCGTTGCCCGCCGAGGGGCTCGCGGAGGGGCCGCTGCCGGCGGCCGACTTCGAGGCGCTGGCCGCGAAGGCCGGGCCGGCGGCACCGGTACGGGACTGGATCGTCGGGGTGGACCTGCCGATCGAGGCGGACACGGCGGCGGAAGCGGTCCGCCGGTACTGGTCGTACCTGCGCGACCTCGGCCCCACCGAGCTGCCCGCGTTCGTCTCGCCGGTCGACGACGAGCTGTCCATGCAGGCGTACGTGATGGGCGAGGAGGCCGCCCTCGACCCCGAGGAGGATTAGCTCAACACCCCGGCCAGGTGGGTCGACCAGCCGGGGAGCACCTTGCCCGGGTCGATGGCGAGGACGTCGCGCAGCAACGCGGCGTACACGTCCCGGAAGTCCATGGCGACCTTGAAGTCGCCGTTGTCCAGGTCGGTCAGGCTCGGCTGGGTGCCGTAGAACCCGCCCTTGACCGGCGCGCCGAGGAGGAACACGTCCGAGGCCGTACCGTGGTCGGTGCCCTGCGAGGCGTTGGCCCGCACCCGCCGGCCGAACTCGGAGTAGATCGCGACCACCACGTTGCGCCCCTGCGCGGTGCCGGCCATCCGGCGCACGAACGCGGTCACCGCCGCGTCCAGCTCGGTGAGCAGCCGCTGCTGTGTTTCCTTCTCGTCGGCGTGCAGGTCGAAGCCGCCCAGCGAGACCGAGAAGACGCGGGTCGCGACGCCCGCCTCGACGCAGCGGGCGACGAGGTCGAGCTGGGCACCCAGGGCGTTCTTGCCGGCGCTGGTCGGGCTCGCGCTTGGCGCCGGCAGGCTGTGGATCATCGAGTCGATCTCCACCAGGTCCGCGAACGAGCGCGCGGCCCGCGCCTGCAGGGGCGGCTCGCCGGGCGCGGGCTGGCCGAAGCCCGCCAGCGCCTGGTGCGCCGTCGTGGCGTTCTTCCCGGTCGGTACCGCCGCCCCCGCTGTCTTCGCCCCGGCCAGCACCACCGGGAGTACCGGCTCGAAGGACACCGCGTGCCGCGGATCGCCGCCGGTCACGTCCAGCCACCGGCCGAGCCATCCGGTGTTGGTCGGGCCGCCCGGCGAGCCGGTCTGCCAGATGTCCATCGACCGGAAGTGGCTGTGATCGGGCTTGGGGTACTCGACGCCGCGTACGATCGCGAGCCGCTTGTCGGCGAACAGCCCGGCGAAGCCCTTCATGCCGGGGTTCAGCCCGAGCTGGCCGTCGAGGTGTAGCACCTCATCGGGCCGGTAGGCCAGCTCCGGCCGGGCGTCGTGGTACGCCGGGTCGGCGTACGGGATCACCGTGGCGAGGCCGTCGTTGCCGCCGTACAGGGTGACCAGGACGAGGGTACGGGCGTCGGCCGGCTTGTCCTGCCAGGTCGAGGTCTTGAGGATGTCGGCGAGGGTGAACGCCCCGCCGCCGAGCGCCAGGGCCGTCCCGCCCACGACACCGGACCGGATGAGGAACTTCCGTCGGGTCACCTGATCCATGCGGGACTCCTCAGCAGACCGCGTACTCGGGGCTGGCCAGGCCGAGGGCCAGCAGCTTTCTCGGGTCGGTACCGGCGCCTTTGAGGACCGCGCGGGTACGCCCGGTGAACCCGTCCACGACCAGCAGCCGGGCGAGCCCCTCCACGCCTCCCTCGGACACCGCGTCGAGTACCGGCCTGGACGCCAGCCCGGCGAGCTGCGTGGCCAGCGCGACCCGGTGTTCGGTCGCGGACGTGGACAGCCAGGCGGCGCCGGCCGGCCAGCCGCCCACGCTCGGCGGCGAGAACAGCGTCTGCCCGAGCGCGCCGAGGCCCTGCACAAGCTGCTTGCGCGCGGCCTCGGGCAGTTCGGCCGGGCGCAGGCCGAGCTGCCGCAGCGCCCCGACCGCCCACTCGACCGGCTGCTTCACGAGCTGCGCGGTGGTACCGGCGAACGCCGGGTCGGTGAACACCGCGCGGGCGAGCGCCGTGGTGTTGCCGGCGGACGCCGCGAGCCGGTCCGCCACGCCGGCCGGGATCGGCTCACCCGACGCGAACCGGTACCACAACCGGCTCGCCAGGAACCTCCCGTTCGCCGGCTGGGCGAGCAGCAGGTCGGCGTACCCGTCGAGGTCGAACGCGCCGGTACGGCCGAGGATCGTCTTGACCCCCGGGTCGTACCGGCGCGGGTTGAACGTGGCCGTGCGGTCGCCCCGCGCCACCTGCCAGCCGGTCAGCGCCCGCGCCGCGGCCCGCACGTCCGCCTCGGTGTAGTTGCCGATGCCCAGCGTGAACAGCTCCATCGACTCGCGGGCCAGGTTCTCGTTGGGCGCGGCCCGGGTGTTCTGCTGGCCGTCGAGCCAGACGATCAGCGCGGGGTCGCGCAGCATCGCCTTGAGGAACGGGCCGAAGTCGCCGGCCCCGAGATCGCGGAAGGTCTGCTGCTGGCGCAGCATCATCGGCGCCGAGCGGACCTTCTCCACCGCGGTCGCCCAATGCCCGTGCCAGAAGAACACCAGCTTCTCCGTGAACTGATGGTCGGCGGCCACCAGCCGGTCCAGCCACCACAGCACGCTGGCCTGTACCTGCTCGCGCTGTTCCTGCTGGGCCCGCTGCCGGGCGGCCCGGTCGGCGCCCTTCGGCAGGGCGGCGAGCGGGTCGGCGAGATCGGGGACGGGGGTACGGGCGGCACCCGCGTCCGGTCCGGTCGGGGTGAGCAGGTTCGCCAGCGTCGCGTCGAACCCGGCCCGCTCGGCGGCGTCGACCTCCTCGGCGCGCGGCCCGAACGTCGCGCGCCGGAGCAGGTGGGCAAGCTGGGCTCGGGTCGCCATGCTGTCACGGTAGGCCGGGAATGTACGGCCGGGGTAAAGGTGCCGTCAGTTATCGACCGGTATACATCGGTCGGCGCTTGTCGACAAATGCCCGGGTCGCCTCGGTGTGGTCCGCCGTGGCCGCGCACCGCTGCTGCGCGGCCGCCTCGGCGGCCAGGGCATCGGCGAGGCTCCCCGAGCTGGCGACGGCAAGCTCGCGCTTGATCGCCGCGTACGCCGTGGTCGGGCCGGTAGCGAGCCGCGCGGCCAGCTCCCGCGCCGCCGGCAGTACCTGGTCGTCGTCCTCGACCAGCCGGGTGAGCAGGCCGAGCCGGGCCGCTTCGGCCGCGTCGACCGGCTCGGCGAACATCAGCAGCTCGGTCGCCCTGGCCTGCCCGACAAGCCGGGGCAGGGACCAGGACACCCCGGTATCCCCGGCCAGCCCCACGTTGGCGAAGGCCATCAGAAACCGCGTGGACGGGCCGCCGACCCGGAAGTCGGCGAGGCAGGCGATCGACGCGCCCGCCCCGGCGGCCATGCCCCGGACCGCGGCCACCACCGGCCGGCTGAGTTCGCCGAGCCGGGTGGCGATCGGGTTGTAGTGCTCCCGGACCGCGCGCAGCGGGTCGTCGGTGCCCTTGTCCAGGATGCTCACGTGCTCGCGCAGGTCCTGGCCGACGCAGAAGGCGCGGCCGGCACCGGTGAGCACGACGGCCCGGCACTCCGGATCGCTGTCCAGGTCGGCGAGCGTGTCCCGCAGCGCCTCGCGCAGCTCGGCGTCGAGCGAGTTGAGCGAGTCGGGGCGGTTGAGCGTCAACGTGACGACGCCCCCGTCCCGCTCGACGAGGAGTGAATCACTCACGGGCGGACCCCCTTTATCGGAGTGCGGGGCAGGTGGCGGGCGGCGAGGGTACGGGTGGTCTGCTCCAGGCACCGGTCGACGTACCGGTCGGCGGCCGGGCGCAGCCGGCTCGCGTGCCGGTCGAAGAACGCGGCGGCCGACTGCCCGGCCCACCGTTCGGGCAGCAGCGCGGGCGGGAGCTGCGGGTCGCGGAACAGGAACGTCCGCCACGCATGGACCAGCCGGAACCGGGCCGAGTACGCGTCCTCGTCGGTGCTGCCGTCGTGGACCGTGTTGACCACCGGGCGCAGCTCCTCGACGAACTGCGCGTAGGCGGCGCCGATCTCGTCGAGGTTCCACGCGCGGCGGACCAGGGCGGTCGCGCCCTGGGTACCGTCGGCGTGGCTGGCGGTGAACCGCTCGTACCGCAGGCCGGCCTCGGTGAGCAGGTTCTCGACCTCCTCGGCCGGCCGGGTCGCCACCCAGGTGCGCTCGTCGATGCTGCCGTACCCGAGGAACGCCAGGTTCTGGGCGAGGCGCAGCCGGTCGGGCCGGGTGCCGGGCGCGTCGAGGACGATCAGGTCGAAGGTGCCGTCCCAGGTGATCCGGTTGGTCCGGTAGATCCGGGCGGCCGCCTCGTCGAGCCGCCGGGCGGCCTTCGGAGTCAGCAGGTATCCGGGGCCGGTGGACAGCCGCAGGGGGTGCAGCCAGCCCTGCCGGACCATCCGCGACACGGCGGTTCGGACGGCCGGCGCGGCGATGCCCAGCGGCGCGAGCAGGCGGACCAGCGAGGCGACCGGGGCCCGGCCGCCACGGGGGCGGAGGTAGTCGCCGTACAGGTCGAAGAGGGCCGAGCGCGCTTGCATAGCCCTGGTGCCACCCCTTCCACGTTCCCCCGATAACCGACCCCCGGGACCGGCGGAAATGCCGCCCATTGTGACAGCTTCTGGATCATACCGCCAGGGGTCTGTCACAGGTTCCCCGGCCCAGTTTGGGTCTGCCGCCGTCCATCAGGGAAAATCATTAATCGGTGCCCTTCCGGGTTGCTTCCGGGGGTGTGCCGACGTCGTGCGGGTCGAGGGAGCCGCTTCGACCTGCGGCAAGGTGAGGGGAGACAACATGGCGGCGATGAAGCCGCGGACGGGCGACGGTCCGCTTGAGGTCACCAAGGAGGGCCGCGGCATCGTCATGCGGGTACCACTGGAGGGTGGTGGCCGGCTCGTCGTTGAGATGACTCCTGACGAGGCGAACGCGCTCGGGGACGCGCTCAAGTCCGCCGCCGGCTGATACCTCGTTCCGTGAGGCCACGTGGCCCGTATCCGGAGTGGCAAATCGCGTCCGGGTACGGGCTATCGTGGCGTTCATTGCCCGTACCGAGGAGGGTGGCGTCACCAGTCGCCGGTAGAGCCTCGGTGCCGCGCGAGCGGAGTGAGCGCCAACATATGAGGTGAAGGTGAGGGACCGGTGCTGCGCATCCGGCTGAGTTCGGCGTGGAACGGCCCGGCGGTGGCCGCGTTGCCGGTCGGCGACGCCGATGCCGGCCTGCTGCCCACGGCCGGTCCGGTGCCCTCCCGGCTTACCGATCTGGCGACGGCCTTCCTCGATGACGGGGAGCATACCGGTGTGACGGGCACGGTCCAGGCGCTCCCCCGGCCTGGCGAGACGCCGCGCCGGCTGCTGCTCGTCGGCGTGGGGGCGGGCGACGAGACCGGCTGGCGCGCCGCGGGCGCCGCGCTGGCCCGCGCGGCGGCCAAGGACCAGCGGCTCACGATCGCGCTGGCCGACGGTGCCGACGGGGCGGGCCTGCGCGGGCTCGCCGAAGGGCTGCTCCTGGCCAGCTACCGGTACCGGCTGGCCGCCGACCCGCCGGACGCCCGCCCCGCGCTGCGTCAGGTGACGGTGCTGGTGGACGATCCCGAGCGGTATGCCGGGGTGTTGCGCGTCGCGGAGGTCACCGCCACGGCGACCCACCTCGCCCGGGACCTCACCAACACGCCCAGCCAGGAGAAGTCGCCGGCCTGGTTCGCCGGCCGGGTCACCCGCGCCGCGACCGGCCGTACCGGTCTCACGGTGAAGGTCCGCGATCCGCGGCAGCTCGCGGCCGAGGGCTTCGGAGGCATCCTCGCGATCGGTGGCGGGTCGGCGCGCGGCCCGCGCCTGGTCGAGCTCGCCTGGCGGCCGCGCGGCGCACGGCGCCACCTCGTGCTGATCGGCAAGGGCATCACCTTCGACAGCGGCGGCATCAATATCAAGACCCGCGAGGGCATGAAGCTGATGCGCAAGGACATGGGCGGGGCGGCCGCGGTCGTCGCGGCCACCCTCGCCGCCGCGCAGCTCGACCTGCCGGTGCGGATCACCACGCTGGCCCCGATGGCCGAGAACATGATCAGCGGCACCGCCGCCCGCCCCGGCGACGTGGTGCGCCACTATGGCGGGCAGACGACCGAGATCGTCAACACCGACGCCGAGGGCCGGCTCGTGCTCGCCGACGCGCTGGCCTACGCCGCCCGCCGGCTCGACCCCGACCTGCTCGTCGACCTCGCGACGCTGACCGGCGCCAACGCCGTCGCGCTGGGCAAGCGGACGGCCGCGCTGTACAGCGAGAGCGACGACCTGGCCGGCCAGCTCGAAGCGGCGGCCGGCGCAGCCGGCGAGAAGGTGTGGCGGATGCCGCTGACCGACGACTACCTGGAGCTGTTCGGCAGCGAGGTCGCCGACCTGACCAATGCGGTCGAGGGCGGCGCCGGCTCGGTCACGGCGGCGCTGTTCCTGCGGGAGTTCACCGGGACCGCCCGGCACTGCTGGGCACACCTCGACATGTCCGCGCCCTCGTGGGCGGACAGCGCGGATGGCGAGCTGGTCAAGGGCGCGACCGGCTGGGGCGTGCGGACCCTCCTGCGCTGGCTGGACACCCTCGCGATCAACTGAGGCCGGCACGTCAAGCCGCCGGCGACAGCGCGCCACGACCGAGCCAGCCCAGACCGGTCCGGCACAGATAGGCCCACCAGCCCACATAGGCGCCATACCACTCGCGCAGCTCGGACGGGCCGGGCGGGTCGCCGCCGTAGATCGCCCGCGCGACGCCGGTGAACTGGGCCATCTCCAGCGGTACCTCGTCGGGCCGGCCCAGTGCCCGCAGCAGCAGCGCGTGCGCGGTGAAGGTGCCCACGCCGCGCACGTGCAGCAGCGCGTCGCGGGCCTCCGGGTACGGCGCGGTGCGCAGCCACTCCTCGTCGAGTGCGCCGACCCCGGCCACCACCTCGGCGACCCGCCGGCCCCGCGCGGCGTTGCCGGCGAACCCGTCGAAGTCGACCTCGGACAGCGTCGCGAAGCCGGGAAAGGCCACGTAGCCCGCTCCGTCGACGGTCAACCGCGGCCCGAGCTCAGCGGCGATGCGCCGCTTGCGCGCCGCCGCATACCACTGGGTCGAGCGCTGGGTCAGCGTGAAGTAGACGGTGGCCTCCGCGAGCGAGGCGAACCGGACCTGGTGGAGGCCCTGGGTCGCGGCGAGGATCGGGCGCAGCGCCGGGTCGCGGCGCGCGACGGCGAGGAACGGCCGCAGGTCGTCGCCGAGGCTGAGCCAGTGACGCACCGCCGTCTCCAGCCCGGCCGCCTCGGGCGGGGACAGCGGGCGCGCCGCGTAGATCCCGAGGGCCACGCCGGAGGCGTCGTCCGGTCGGGGCGCCACCTCGACCACGGCCGCCTCGGTGGGGGAGAGCGGGAACGCCTTGCGCACCCGGTCGCCGGTCACCGCCTGCTCGCCCGCGCACGGGGCGAACCCGGACAGCGCGCGCAGCGACGCGCCGAGCGCGAACGGTGGCACAGCCGGCAGGAGCGCGGTGTGGACAAGTTCAACAGCCATGCGGACACGATGCGCGCGGGGTACGACAGGAACGCCTGCCCAGCGATCAGCCGCCGGGGGAACGCCGTCAGCGTTTGACCGCCACCAGCAGCCCGTCGCCCACCGGCAGCAGGGCCGGTATCCACTCCTCCGCCTCGCGTAGCGCCCTCGCCACCTCGCGCAGTGCGACGGTACGGGGGTCCCGGGCGGCCGGGTCGGCGATCCGGCCGGCGGCCAGCGCGTCGCCGAAGGCGAGTACCCCGCCGGGGCGCAGCAGCCGCAGCGCCGGGCCGAGGAAGGCGCCGTGCTCCTCCCGATCGCCGTCGACGAAGATCAGGTCGTAGGCACCGTCGGACAGCCGGGGCAGCACGTCGAGCGCTCGGCCGGCGATGATCCGGGTGCGCGAGGGCGGGTACCCGGCCTCGGCGAAGATCCGCCGGGCCATCCGCTGGTGCTCGGCTTCGAGGTCGATGGTGGTGAGGACGCCGTCCGGGCGCATCCCGGCGAGCAGCCAGAGCCCGCTGACGCCGGTACCGGTGCCTATCTCGACGACCGCGCGGGCCCCGCCGGCCGCCGCCAGCAGGCGCAGCGCGGCCCCGGCGCCGGGTTGGACCGGCACCAGCCCGACCTCCTCGGCCAGCGACCGGGCCACCTGCATGGCCCGGCTCTCCGGAAGGTACGCCTCGGTGAACTCCAAGGACTGCGTGGTGGTGATGGCGCACCTCCCCGGGGCGAAGGGTTCCGTAGCAGCCTAGACCGCGCAGCTTGTCGGAGCGGTTACCAGCTAGCGATCGTCAGCCGTACGGGCCGGTTCGCCGGGCCGGCACGCGAGTCCGGAGCGCTGGAGCGTGCAATCCTGGTACGTGACGAGTGAGAGGTGCCCATCGTGACGGACTCGGACTGGCGGAGTCGCCAGGACGTCTGGTGGTCTGACGCCCTGCGGGACCCGTGGCGGGACCCGGCATCCCCGGCGGCGGTGGTGGTGCGCCCGACCGGCGGCACCGGCGAGGGGGTACCCGCACCGGAGCCCGTCACCGGACCGCCCGCGCGGCGCGGACTGGGCCTGGTGTTCCTGGTCGCGATCGTCACCGCTCTCCTGGCCGGAGGGCTCGGCGGCACGCTCGGCTTCGTCTTCGCCCAGCGCGGCGGGGTAGGCACCGGTGGGCATCAGATCCTCGGCGCGGGCGGGGGCGGCAGCGCCACGGCAGCGCAGCGCCCACCTGACTCCCTCGCTGGAGCGGTCAAGCGGGTGCTGCCCAGCGTCGTCACCGTCCGCGTCGGCACCAGCAACGGCACCAGCCTCGGCTCGGGCTTCATCGTCTCGGCCGACGGGTACGTGGTGACCAACGACCATGTCGTCGAGGGCCTGCGCGGCGACGCCACGGTCGTACTCAGCGACGCGACCAGCGGACCCGCCCGGCTGGTCGGCTCCGACCCGGAGTCCGACGTCGCCGTGCTGAAGCTGAACCGGGCCGGCCTGGCGCCGGTGGAGTTCGGCGACTCCGACCAGGTGGTGGTCGGCGATCCGGTCCTGGCCTTCGGGTCCCCGCTGGCGCTCAGCAACACCGTCACGTACGGGATCGTCAGCGCGCTGGACCGGGCGATCCAGGCCGACGAGCCGGGCGGGCCGACCCGGTACTACGCCGCGATCCAGACCGACGCCGCGGTCAACCGCGGCAACTCCGGCGGCCCGCTCGTCGATGCCGCCGGCCGGGTCATCGGGGTCAACTCGGTGATCAAGTCGATCGGCTCGGACTCCGACACCGCCGGCAACATCGGCCTCGCCTTCGCCATCCCGATCAACCAGGCGCGCCGGGTGGCCCAGGAGATCGTGGACACCGGGCACGCCCGGCGCACCGTGATCGGAGCCGAACTGTCCGGCTCGTACCAGAACCCCAACGGCGGCGTGGAGATCACCTCGGTCACCGCGGGCGGGCCGGCCGCCAACGGGGGACTCAAGGCCGGCGACGTGGTGATGAAGCTGCAGGGGGTACCGCTCGAACAGTCCGGGGAGCTGATCGCCCTGGTCCGCAAGTACCCTCCCGGGGCCTCCGTGAAGGTCGACTACCAGCGGGACGGCGCCGCGCACACCACGCAGGTGACACTGACCGCCGACGGCAAGTAGCCTTGCGCCATGTTCGGGTTGGAGAACCTCAACAGCTGGCACCTTCTCGTGCTCGCGCTGCTGGGCATCTTCATCTTCGGCCCGGACAAGCTGCCCAAGGCGATCGCCGACGGTGTCCGGATGCTGCGCAACCTGCGCAACATGGCGCGCAACGCGACGAGCGACCTGAGCCGCGAACTGGGCACCGAGATCACCCTCGAAGACCTCAACCCCAAGACCCTGCTGCGTAAGCACCTCCTGTCCGAGGAGGACGAGCGGGCGCTGCGCCGGCCGCTGGAGGAGATCTACCGCGACGTGAAGAACGACGTCACCGGGATCGGCAGCGAGGCGCGCGGGGTGGCGGACGAGCTGAAGTCCGTGGCGACCTCGTCGACGGCGCCGCCGAAGGACGCCCCGGCCCGCCGGCACACCTTCGACGACGCCACCTGAGTGTTGGCCCGCGTCGCAGCGGCCGTCGGTGCGGCTAGCGGCGGGCGGCCGGGCGGAGGCTGAGCGGCTTGCCGACCAGCGACTCGCGCCGGACCGCCAGCTTGTCCGCCACCGCGCGCAGTGCCGCGGCGGCGGGCGTGTCCGGGTCGGCCAGCACGGCGGGGGTACCGGCATCGCCCGACTCGCGTACCCGCGTGTCCAGCGGTACCTGCCCCAGCAGCGGTACCGACGCCCCCGTCACCCGGGTCAGCGAGTCGGCGACGAGCTGCCCACCGCCCGCCCCGAAGATCTCCATGCGCTCTCCGGACGGTAGCTCCAGCCAGGACATGTTCTCGACGACGCCGACCAGCCGCTGGTGGGTCTGCAGCGAGATCGCGCCGGCCCGCTCGGCCACCTCGGCCGCCGCCATCTGCGGCGTGGTCACCACGAGGATCTCCGCGCCGGGCAGGAGCTGGGCCAGCGAGATGGCGATGTCACCGGTACCGGGGGGCAGGTCGAGCAGGAGGATATCGAGATCGCCCCAGTACACGTCGGCGAGGAACTGCTGTAGCGCCCGGTGCAGCATCGGCCCCCGCCAGACGACGGCGGCGTTGCCGTGGGTGAACATGCCGATCGAGATGACCTTCACCCCGTACGCCTGCGGCGGCATGATCATGTCCTCGACCTGGGTCGGCCGGTCCGTCACGCCGAGCATCCGGGGTACCGAGTGTCCGTAGATGTCCGCGTCGACCACGCCGACGGACAGTCCCCGGGCGGCCAGCGCGGCAGCCAGGTTGACCGTGACGCTGGACTTGCCGACGCCGCCCTTGCCGCTCGCGACCGCGTACACCCGGGTGGTCGAGCCCGGCTGGGCGAACGGGATCACCGGCTCGGCGCCACCCGGTCCGCGCAGCTTGGTCTGCAGGTCCCGGCGCTGCTCCGGGGTCATCACACCGAACTCGATCGCGACCCCGGTGACCCCCGGCACGGCGGCAACCGCCATCGTGATGTCCGTGCGCAGCTTGTCCCGCAGAGGGCAGCCGACAACGGTGAGCAGGATGCCCAGCCGCACGGCGCCGGCGGGGTCGACGGCCACGGACTCGACCATGTCGAGGTCGGTGATCGGCCGGTGGATCTCCGGATCCTGCACCGTGGCGAGGGCGCTGCGGATGGCGGATTCGAGCGACGTGACCGGGGCGGACATGCCGCCCATGCTACGTCGCACACCAGCCGCGTAGCTTGTCGGAGCGGCTACCAGCCAGCGGCCCGGTCAGCCTCTCGACGCGCGCGGCGGTCGTTCGTCCAGCAGGTCGGTGTCCAACTCGTCCTCGTAGGGTTCATTCAGGGCCGCGGCCTGGCGGGCCGCCCGCTTCGCCGCCTTGCGCTCCAGCTTGTCCCGCCGCTTCGCCGCCTCGTCCAGCTCCTCGACCAGCCTGCCCAGCTCGGAGCGGACGAAGTCGCGGGTGGACACCTCGCCGAGCGCGATGCGCAGCGCGGCGATCTCCCGGGACAGGTACTCGGTGTCCGCCTTCTGCATCGCCGCCCGGCGCCGGTCCTCGTCCATCGTCAGCCGGTCCCGGTCGGCCTGCCGGTTCTGCGCGAGCAGGATCAGGGGCGCGGCGTATGAGGCCTGGGTGCTGAAGAACAAGTTCAACAGAATGAACGGGTACGGATCCCAGCGGAACCCGAAGATGCCGACGATGTTGAACGTGATCCAGAGGATCACGAACACGGTCATGTAGGCGAGGAACTTCGCGGTGCCCATGAACCGGGCGAACACCTCGGCGAAGTTGCCGAACGTCTCCCCGGACACCCGTGGCATCCGGACCCGGCGCCGCTCCCGGGGAACATCCAGCCGGGCCTGCCGGCGCTGCTCAGCCATTGCCGTCCGGAGCCGCCGGGTCCCGGTCGCGCCAGTCCCGCGGCAGCAGGTGGTCGAGGACGTCGTCGACGGTCACCGCGCCGAGCAGCCGGTCGTTCTCGTCGACCACGGCGATCGACACCAGGTCGTACGTTGCCAGCCGCCGGGTGATCTCCGGAAGCGGAGTGTCCGGCTCCAACGGGTCGATGTCGTTGACCACCACCCCGCCGAGCAGGTCCGCCGGCGGCTCGCGCAGCAGCCGCTGGAAGTGCACGCTGCCCAGGTACCTGCCGGTCGGCGTGGCCATCGGCGGACGGGCCACGAACACCTGGGCGGCGACGGCCGGCGAGAGCTGCGGCTCCCGGATCCGGGCCAGCGCCTCCGCGACCGTCGCGTCGGGCGTCAGCACGATCGGCTCGGACGTCATCATCGAGCCGGCTGTCCCGGGCTGGTAGTCGAGCAACCGCCGGACCGGGTCGGCCTCCTCCGGCTGCATCAGGTCCAGCAGTACCTCCTGGTCCGGCTTTGGCAGCTCGGCCAGCAGGTCGGCGGCGTCGTCCGGGTCCATCTCCTCCAGCACGTCGGCGGCCCGCTCCGGCTTGAGCGCGGCGAGGATCTCCACCTGGTCGTGCTCGGGAAGCTCCTCCAGCACGTCGGCCAGCCGCTCGTCCTCCAGCGCCGTGGCCACCTCCAACCGCCGGGAGTCGGACAGGTCCTGCAGCACGTTGGCAAGGTCGGCCGGCCGCATCTTGTCCAGTACCGCCAGCAGGTTCGCCGCCCCCCGCTGATCGGCCGCGCCGATCAGGCCGGTGACCTCGCGCCACTCCAGTTGGTGCAGATGTCCGCGCCGGGTCAGCCGACCGGTGACCTCACGCACCGCGACCCGGGTCAGGATCCAGTCGCCGGTACGCTCGGCCTCCATCGCCACGTCGACGACGGTCGCCGGGCGGCCGGTGTCCGCCACCGTCACCCGGCGGTCCAGCAGCTCCTCCAGCACGAGCAGCTCCCCGGGCCGCTTCTCGAAGCGGCGCAGGTTGAGGGTACCGGTGTTGAGCACCACCGAGTCCGGCTCGATCGCGGTGACCCGGCCGATCGGCAGGAAGATCCGCCGGCGCATCGGCATCTCCGCGACCAGCCCGACCACCCGGGGCGGCTGGTTGCCCGTACGCAGCCGGGCGACCGCGTCACGGACCCGCCCGACCTGGTCACCATTGGGGTCGAAGACCGGAAGGCCGGCGACGCGGGCGACGTAGATCCGGGTCGCCGTGGTCACCAACCCAGCCTAAAGCGCCTCTAGGCTGGATGAGTGATCAGTCTCCCGTACGAGATCGTCGACGTGTTCACCGACCGCCCCTTCACCGGCAACCCGCTCGCCGTGGTCTACGGCGGCGACGGCCTCGGTACCGACCAGATGCAGGCGCTGGCCGGCGAGTTCAACCTCTCCGAGACCGTCTTCGTGCTTCCGCCGACCAGGCCGCCGGCCACCTACCGGGCGCGGATCTTCACGCCCGGGGAGGAACTGCCGTTCGCCGGCCACCCGAGCGTGGGCGCCGCCGTGTCGGTGTCCCGGCGGGACGGCACCGGGGCCGGTCAGGTCGTCCAGGAGTGCGGCGCGGGGCTGCTGCCCATCACCGTGTACGCCGAGGGCGCCGCCACGCTCACCGGCGGTACTCCGACGGTCGGCCCCGAGCTGGACCCGGCGCCGCTCCTCGCCGCGGCCGGGCTGACCGCGGCCGACTTCGCCGGGCCGGCGCCGCGGATGGCCGGCTGCGGGCTGGAATGGCCGTACCTGTCCGTACGGGCCGACGCGGTAGCCCGGGCCGAGGGCGGGGCCGGGATCGTCTGCGTCTTCGCCTGGGATCCCGACACCCGGGTCGGGCACACCCGGGTGTTCGCTTCCGCGCGCGGAGTACTGGAGGATCCCGCCACCGGCTCGTCCGCCCTCGGGTTCGGGGTGTGGCTGGTCGCCTCCGGACTCCTGCCCGGCGACGGCGAGACGGAGTACACCGTCCGCCAGGGCGTCGAGATGCACCGCCCGTCGATGCTGTCCTGTACGGTGACCGCCACCGGCGGAGCCGCGGTGTCAGCCACCGTCACCGGCCACGTGGTACCGGTCGCCCGCGGCGAGATCGCGGTCCCCCCGTTCGTGGGCTAGCTAACGCGGTCGGACCCGGTGCAGCCGGAACGGTTTGCGGGGGCGCCGGGTCGCGTCGGTAGCCGGGGGTGGGGCGGCGCCCGAGGCGTCCGGCAGCGTCGTCGCGGCCTCCACCGGATCGCCGGCCGGGACGAGCCGGCTCACCACGCACTCCGCCGCCCAGCGCCCGGTCGTCTCCTCGGTGGTACCGCTGGCGTTGAGCCGCTTGCCGGCGAGCTGCGGCGCGACCGTGCGCCACTCCTCGCCGTCCGGCTCCAGCCGGCGCACCGAAGCCGGCCAGGTGACGATCCGGCCACCGTGGTCGCCGCGTACCGTCACCAGCGCGGTGTCCGCCGTCGCGAGGCCGGGCGCGGACTGCTCGCCGGGACCGCTGACCACGTACAGCGCGCCGTCGAGCCACAGGCACCAGACGCCGTAGGGCCGCGCGTCGCCGACCGCCAGCCAGACCACGGCGGACTTCTTCATCGCCTCCTCGACGAGCGGATGCATGCGCCTCACTCTAGAGGCAGCCGGGGCGCGCGGTCGGCGAAGTCGACGCTGGCGTACCGGTACGCCTGGATCTCGGCCGACCAGGCCCGCCAGCCGCCCTTGGCGAGCAGCGCGTCGACGAACTCGCGCGGGTCGGGCAGCTTCCCCCACACCGACGGCAGGAACGTGGACCGCCGGTCGCCGTCTGTCAGTAGCAGCCCGTCCAGGCCCGGGCGCAGCAGGGCGACGAGCGCGGCGAGGTCGGCCGCCGGTACCGGCGACGGCTCGGTCAGCACCGCCACCTTCACCTCCAGCTCCGGCCAGTCGAGCACGGTCACCGGGGGCAGCCGCGGGTCGGCCATCGCCTTGCCGGCGTTGCGCACGACGTCGAGGTAGAGCGGCCGGCGGGCGTCCAGGGAACCGATGCAGCCGCGCAGGCGACCCTGGCGCTCCAGCGTGACGAACGATGCGCCGGGGGCGCACAGCAGCACGGAGTCCGGTACCGCCGGGGTATGATCACCCCCGCGCAGCCGGGTGGCGACCGTCGCGACCGCGAGGCTCACCAGCGCGGCCCCTTCCTGCGGGGTCGGCATGCCGAGCGCTCGCGGCTCGCCCACCCCATCAGGGTAGGCCTAGGATCGGCCGCATGACGCCCGAAGAGGTGGCTCTCCGGCTCGGCGGCACGGCGTCGATCAGCGGTGGCGGGGACTTCGCCCGGTTGACCGTCGACGTGCCGGTCGCCGGCTGGGCCGCGGCCGCGGCGCGGGCCCGGGACGAGCTGGGGTACGACTTCTTCGACTGGCTGTCCGCGGTGGACGAGCTGGACGCGGGATTCACGGTGGTGGCGCACCTGTGGTCGGTCACCGCCCGCGCGGGCGTCCTGCTGCGGACCGCGGTACCCCGGGAGACGCCGGCGGTACCGTCCATCGTGGACATCTACCCCGGTGCCGCCTGGCACGAGCGGGAGACGCACGAGATGTTCGGTGTCGACTTCCCCGGCCATCCCGGCGGGCTGCGGCCGCTGCTGCTGCCGCCGGAGTTCGAGGGGCACCCGCTGCGCAAGGAGTTCGTCCTCGCCGCCCGGGTCGCGAAGACCTGGCCGGGCGCCAAGGAGCCGGGCGAGTCCGAGACGCACGCCACCCGGCGCAACCCGATGCGCCCGCCCGGCGTACCGGCCCCCGGCGAGTGGGGTCCTCGTGATTGAGGTCGGGCTTCGCGTGCTCGCCGTGGTGGCGGCGTTCTTCACCCTGCCGCTGATCGTCGGGCAGACCGAGCACAAGGTGATGGCGCACATGCAGGCCCGGCTCGGGCCGATGTACGCCGGCGCGTTCCACGGCTGGGCGCAGCTCATCGCCGACGGCGTGAAGTTCGTGCAGAAGGAGGACGTGGCGCCGCGCGCGGCGGACCGGCCGGTGTTCCGGGTGGCGCCGATCATCGCGCTGCTGCCGTACCTGGTCGCGCTGCTGTTCATCCCGCTCGGGCCGCACGACCGGCTGGTCGCCCAGCCGCTGGACGTCGGGCTGTTCGTGGTGCTCGCGGTGGTCGGCGTCGGCGTGGTGGCGGTACTGATGGCCGCCTGGTCCAGCGCCAACAAGTACTCGCTGCTGGGCGGGCTGCGGGCGGCGGCGCAGCTGCTGGGGTACGAGCTGCCGTTCGTGCTCGCGGCCGCGTCCGTGGCGATGGCCGCCGGTACCCTCTCGCTGTCCGGCATCGTGACCGCCTGGCGGCCCTGGTGGCTGCTGTGGCAACTGCCCGCGCTGGTGGTGTTCTTCGTGGCCGGGCTGGCCGAGATCCGCCGGCCCCCGTTCGACATGCCGATCGCCGACTCCGAGCTGGTGTTCGGCTACCTGACCGAGTACACCGGGCTGCGCTTCGCGTTCTTCCTGCTGGCGGAGTACGTGGGCATCGTGGTGATCGCCGCGCTGACGACCGTGCTGTTCCTGGGCGGGTGGAAGGGGCCGTTCGACGCGCAGCTCGGCTGGCTGTGGACGCTGATCAAGATCTTCGCGGTGAGCTTCGTGATCATCTGGCTGCGGGTGGCGTACCCCCGACTGCGCGAGGACCAGCTCCAGAAGCTGTGCTGGCTGATCCTGGTACCGCTGGCCCTCGCCCAGCTCGTGCTGACCGCCGCCGTCCGCGTCGCCTGAACATTGGCGCTCGCTCCGCTCTGCGCGGCACCGAGGCTCCTCAGGCGCCTAGCGACCATTCCGGGCCGCGGGGCTTCGCCTGGCGGCCCGCAACGGTCGTCCCTCCCCGCTGCGCTCGTCAGTCCAGACGCCGCCCGCCTCGGCGCTTAGGGCAGCCGGCGCGGGGTGATGTCGGCGATCGGCAGGCGGATCGACCAGGGCTCCTCGATCTCGACGATCTCGCTGAAGCTGCCAGTCGGCCGGTACAGCTCGGCGGACGGGTCGAGCTGTCCGGTGTGGACGACGATCCCGTGCTCCGTCTCGATCCGCCAGTACAGCGGGACGCCGGCCTGGGCGAACAGCGCGGGTTTGGTGACCCGGTCCATGGTCACCGAGCCGGGGGAGACGATCTCGACGGCGAGGGCGATCTCGTGGGGCAGGAAGTGGGACGGATTGCGGGCGGCCGCCTTGGCGGTGACGACCAGGACGTCCGGGGTCAGCGACCGGCGCGAGCTGATCCGGATCTCGACACCCTGGGTCACGTCGTAGTGCTGAGGGCAGGTGGCGTCGAGGGCGGTCATGAGGCGTCCGGCAAGGCTCTGATGGTTGCGGGTGGGAGATGGCGACACGATCAGGACTCCGTCAATGAGTTCGCGACGCCGGCCGTCCTCCGGCAGGGCGTCGAGGTCGTCGGTGGTCCAGTCGCCGGGCGCGGGCAGGTCGTAGTCGAGCGCGGCCAACACTGGGTCCTCCTCGACGGGCATCAGTCGCGGCTCCCGATCCGCTTGGTGTCGGTCCCTACCTTACGCGCTCGGCATGCCGTGGTGGGTACCCGAGATCACGGGGTGCTCGCGCGGGCGGCCAAGAGCGGGCAGGATGGACAGCCATGAGCGGCGTACCAGGGTCCGGGCTGGCCAAGGGGCTGGCCGTGACGCTCCGGACGATGACGCGGCGGTCGACCACCCGCCAGTACCCGGACATCGAGCCCGACCTGCCGCCCCGCTCCCGGGGCGTCATCGCGCTCCTCGAAGAGAACTGCACGGTCTGCATGCTGTGCGCCCGGGAGTGCCCGGACTGGTGCATCTACATCGACTCCCACAAGGAAGAAGTGGTGGTGCCCGGCGCGGCGAGGCCACGCCAGCGCAACGTCCTCGACCGGTTCGCCATCGACTTCTCGCTGTGCATGTACTGCGGCATCTGCATCGAGGCGTGCCCCTTCGACGCGCTGTTCTGGTCGCCGGAGTTCGAGTACGCCGAGTACGACATCCGGGAGCTGCTGCACGAGAAGGGCCGGCTGGGCGAGTGGATGCCCACGGTACCGGCCCCGCCCGCGCACGACCCGATGGGCGAGCCGGCGAAGGAGGAGGCAGCCGCCGCGAAGAAGGCCGGGCCGTGACGTCGGCCGACGTGCTCCTCGTCGCGCTGGGATCGGTCGCGGTCGGGGCGGCCTTCCGGGTGGTCCGGACGCCGCACCTGGTACGGGCCGGCCTGTGGCTGGTGGTGACGCTGGGCGCGGTCGCCGGAATCTACCTGGTCCTCGCGGCCGAGCTGGTCGCCTGGGTACAGGTGCTGCTCTATGTCGGGGCCGTGGTCGTGCTGCTGCTGTTCGCGGTGATGCTCACCCGGGCGCCGATCGGCGCCTCGGCCGACCTGGACCGGCCGGGCCGGGCCGGAGCCCTGGTCGGCGGCGGAGCCGCGCTCGGCCTCGGTGCGCTGCTCGTCGACGGGTACCGCTGGCAGAAGATCGGCCTGCCCCCGCCCGGCACGGCGGAACGCCTGGGCAGCGAGATCTTCCAGCACTGGGTACTGCCCTTCGAGGTGCTCTCGGTCCTCCTGCTCGCGGCCCTGGTCGGGGCGATCGTCGTGAGCCGGCCGGACACCTGATGCACCCCGTCATCCCGTACCTGACCGCCGCCGTGCTCTTCGGGCTCGGTGTCCACGGCGTGCTGACCCGGCGCAACGCGGTACTCCTGCTGATGGCGGTGGAGCTGCTGCTCAACGCGGTCAACCTGGTCTTCGTCACGGCCGACGCCACCGTTCGCGCGGTCCTGCCGGCGAGCGGCCAGGTCTTCGCCCTGTTCGTCATCGTGCTCGCCGCCGCCGAGGTCGGCGTCGGGCTGGCCCTGATCCTCGCGCTGTACCGGCGCTGGGCGAGCATCGCCGTCGACGAGATCCCGCTGAGCGAACCCGAGTCCCCGGGCGAACCCGAGTCCCCGGGCGAACCCGAGTCCCCGGGCGGACCCGAGTCCCCGGGCGGACCCGAGTCCCCGGGCGGACCCGAGTCCCCGGGCGAAGCCGAGTCCCCGGGTGAAGCCGAAGACGAGCAGGAAGGGGTCAAGGCGTGACCGGGGCGCTGGCCGGCGCGCTGCCGGGGGTACCGCTGCTGCTGGCGCTGATCGGGTTGCTCCTGCCGCTCCCGGCCCGCCGGCTGGCCGCGGCGCTGGGCGTGAGCGGCGCCGCCTGGGCTCTCCTGGACGCCATCGTGCTCGCGTTCCGGATCCACGGCACCGAGGCCGGCGGTCGGCGGCTGGTCGACTTCGGCGGCGGCCTGGTCGTGCACGCCAGCTATCTGCTCACGCCGTCGGCGGTGATCGTCGCGATCGCGGTCGGCACGGTCGCGCTCGCCGTCCAGGTGTACTCGGTGACCTACCTGCACGACGACGACCGGTACCCGCCCTACGCCGCCCAGGTCAGTCTCTTCACGGCCGCCATGCTCCTCGTGGTCGTCTCCGGCGACCTGATCCTGCTGCTGATCGGCTGGGAGGTCATGGGCATCTGCTCGTACCTCCTCATCGGCCACGACCGCCGGCTGCCCGAGGCCCCGGCCGCGGCGGTCAAGGCGTTCGTGGTGACCCGGCTCGGCGACGTCGGCTTCCTGCTGGGTGTCGCGCTGCTCGCGGTCGGCTACCGCTCGTTCGATGTCGCGAGGGCCGGCCTGGGTGGTGCGCCCGCGCCCAGCCACACCACGCTCACCGTGGCGGCGCTGCTGCTGCTCGCCGGGGTGGCCGGCAAGAGCGCGCAGTTCCCGCTGCACACCTGGCTGCCCGACGCGATGGCCGGCCCCACCCCGATCTCCGCGCTCATCCACGCCGCCACCATGGTCGCGGCCGGGGTGTACGTGGTCGCGCGGCTGTACGACGTGTTCGCCGCCGCGCCGGTCGCGCTCGCCGTCCTCGGCGTGATCGCGGCGGTCACCATGCTGCTCGGCGCGCTCGCCGCGACCGCGCAGCTCGACATCAAGCGGGTACTGGCCTGGTCGACGGTCTCGCAGGTGGCGTACATGGCCGGCGGGCTGGCCGTCGGGGTACCCGTCGCCGCGCTGTTCCACCTGCTGACCCACGCCGCGTTCAAGGCGCTGCTGTTCCTCGCGGCCGGCGCGGTCATCCACGCGGTCGGCAGCAACCTGATGACCCGGATGGGCGGGCTGCGGCCGGCGATGCCGGTGACGTTCTGGACGATGACGATCGGGCTGGCGGCCCTGGCCGGCGTACCGCCGATGTCCGGGTTCTTCAGCAAGGATCAGATCCTCACCGGCGCCTGGGGCGCGGTCGGGCACGGCGGGCCGGCGCCGCGGTGGGTCGCCGTGGTCGTCCTGCTGGCCGGGCTCGGGACGGTCGGCGTCACGGGGTGGTACGCGACGCGGTTGTGGCTGCGGGTCTTCTTCGGGTCCGCGCCCGGGCCGGCCCACGACCCGCCCCCGCTGATGCGCTGGCCACTGATCGTCCTCGCCGTACCGTCCGCCGTGCTCGGTCTCGTCGTGCAGGGCGTCGGCAGCTCGTTCCTGCCCTGGCTGGCGCCGGGCAACACGCCGGCCGAGGAGCTGGGCGTGTTCGACTGGGTCAGTCTCGTCGCGCTGCTCGCCGGGGTGGCCGGTGGGCTCGGTGCCTGGCGGGTGTGGCGGCGCGGCGCCGACGCGGCACCGGAGGTACTCGCCAACGCGTTCTACTTCGACGCGGTACAGGACGCGGTGGTGGTACGCCCCGTGCTCGCCCTCGCCTCGGCCACCCGGCGGGCGGACGAGTCCCTTGTGGACGGTGCCGTGGAGTCCACCGGCGGCGGGGCGCTCGGTCTCGGTGCGATCATCGCTCGCTGGCATCGGGCCGCGCTCCCGAGGGCGGCCACGGCCGTCCTGGGTGGTGCGCTGCTGATCGGGTTGGCCGCGATCGTGGTGGCGGGGCTGCGATGACCGCTGTCCTGGTACTCGTCCTCGTCGTGCCGTTGCTCGGCGCGCTGTTCCGGCAGCGTGCTGTCGCGACGCTCGCCGCGGCCGTGACCTTCGTGCTCAGCGTCGCGCTCGCGATCGGGCGGACCGGCGGCCCGCTGACCGGCCCGGTCCGGCCCTGGCACCAGCTCGACCGGTCCTGGGTACCGGCCCTGAACCTGCACTTCCACATCGGCGTCGACGGCATCTCGTACCCGCTCGTCGTGCTGACCACGCTGCTGACCCTGCTCTGCTGCGCCTACCTCCAGTGGACCGGCGAGGGTGGCGACGGCACGCTCGCCGCGCTGCTGCTCGTCATCGAGGTCGGCATCGTCGGCGTCTTCCTCGCCCTGGACCTCGTGCTGTTCTTCGTGTTCTTCGAGGTCGTACTCCTGCCCATGTACGCGGTCATCGCCGGCTGGGGCGGGCCGGACCGGCGGGCGGCGGCCCGCAAGTTCGTGCTGTACACGCTGTTCGGCTCGGTACTGCTCCTGGTCGGCGTGTTCGTCGTGGTGTCGAAGGCCGGCACGGCCGACCTCGTGGCACTGTCGGCGAACCCGACCCTGTCGTCGGGCACCCAGTTGGCGGCGTTCATCCTCCTCGCCATAGCCTTCGCGGTGAAGAGTCCACTGTGGCCGCTGCACACCTGGCTGCCCGACGCGCACACCGAGGCGCCGACGGTCGGCTCGGTGATCCTCGCCGGGGCGCTGCTGAAGATGGGCACCTACGGCCTGCTGCGCGTCGCGGTCGGGGTACTGCCCGACGGCGCCCGCCGGGTGGCACCGGTGCTCGGCGTCCTGGCCGTCGCCGCGATCCTGGTCGGCGGCCTGGTCTGCCTGGCGCAGTCCGAGCTGAAGCGGTTGATCGCGTACTCCAGCGTCGGGCACATGGGCTTCGTCCTGCTCGGCATCGCCACGCTGACCGCGACCGGGTTCCAGGCGGCGCTGATCGGCAACGTGGCGCACGGCATCATCACCGGCCTGCTGTTCTTCCTCGCCGGCGCGATCAAGGCGCGTACCCACACAGGGGATCTCGACGAGGTGGGCGGCCTGCGGGAGACCGCACCGTACCTGTCCGGCATCCTCGGGTACGCGGCCATCGCCTCGCTCGGGCTGCCCGGCCTGGCCGGCTTCTGGGGCGAGGCGTTCGCGGTCATCGCCGCCATCCAGCGCGGCGGTCCACTGTGGACGGTGCTCGCCGTGCTCGCCGCGCTCGGCGGTGCGCTCGCCGCCGCGTACTTCCTCCGCCTGCTGTACCGGGTCACCCACGGGCCGGCCAAGCCTCCGGTGATCGGGATCGCCGAGCCGACCGCCGGGGAGCTGGCCGCCTGGGCGCCGCTCGTCGCGCTCGCGCTCGTCGTCGGCCTGGTGCCCGCCGTCGTGGTCGGCGTGGCGCACGACGCGGTACAGGTGCTGGCGAGATGATCGACCACGTTGCGCTCCTGCCGGCCTACCTCGCCGCCGGCACGGCCGTCGCCGCGTTCCTCGCCGACCTCGTCGCGCCCGGACGGCGGCTCGCGGTCGCCGGTACCACGGCCGTCGGCGCGCTCGCCACCGGCGTAGCGGCCGTCCTCGTCGGCCGGGGCCCGCAGCGGCGCACGTTCTGCTCGGGTGATGACTGCTCCTACGTCGCGAGCCACCGCGCCGCGCTCGTCGCCGCGCTGTTCGCCGGGCTGACCCTGGCAGTGGTCCTGCTGTCGGTACCGATCCGGCGGCTCGGCGAGTACTACTTCCTGCTCGGCTGCGCGATGACGGGCGGCGTCGTCATCGGGTACGCGGGCGACCTCATCACGCTGATCGTCGCGCTGGAGACGCTGACCCTACCGCTGTACATCCTCGTCGCGCTGACGAGCGCTGACCTGGGGCCGCTCCGACAAGCTGCGCGGCCGACGAGCGCTGACCTGGGGCCGCTCCGGCAAGCTGCGCGGCCGACGAGCGCTGACCTGGGGCCGCTCCGGCAAGCTGCGCGGCCGACGAGCGCTGACCTGGGGCCGCTCCGGCAAGCTGCGCGGCTGACGAGCGCTGACCTGGGGCCGCTCCGGCAAGC
>JBKPCQ010000310.1:0-7588 GCA_046727455.1 Actinomycetota bacterium
GCCACGTCCACACCCTGGCCGATCGCCCAGACCAGCGGGCGGCGTACCGTCCAGCGCGGCGGCCCGGGAACGTACGGCGCCTCGTCGAGCACGAGTTGGACGCGGCCCGCGTCGTAGGCCTCGCGCATCGCGGCGTTGGAAAAGCTGAGCACCTCCAGCGTCGCGCCGGGGTGCAGCCGGGCGAGGTCGGCGAGGGCCTGCGGAAGCTGGGACGCGGCGAGGTCTTCGAGCAACCCGACGCCGCAGTGGCCGGTAAGCGCGCGCCCGGCTTCGGTGAGTGCCTGTGCGGAGAGCGAGAGAATGCGTTCGGCGTACGGCAGGAGATCCTCACCCGCCCGGGTCGGCGAGACGCCAGACGGCGACCGGTAAAGCAGCGGCCGGCCGACGGCGCTCTCGAGCTTGCGCAACTGCTGGCTGAGCGCGGGCTGGGTATGTCCGAGCGCGGTCGCGGCGCGGCTGATGCTGCCCGCCCGCACGGCGGCGACGAACGACCGCAGCAACGCGGTCTCAAGATCCCTTGCCATAAGCATTCATTATGCCAGCTCCAACGAATTGACCACTTCCTATGACGTGACGGATAATCTAGCGTCACGCAGGTGACCAGGTACCGACAGGTATTCGCCGTGCCAGGGATGGCATCGCTGCTGGGCGTTTCGCTGCTCGCCCGTGCCGCGATCACGGCTGACGTGATGGCGCTGACGATGTATGTCGTGCTGGGCCTGGACATGAGCTACGCGGCAGCGGGTGGTGTCGCGGCGGCTCTGACCGCCGGGCTGGCGCTGGGCGGGCCGCTCGTTGGCCGCATGATCGACTGGCGGGGCCTGCGTACCGTGCTGCTGGTCACTGTCGTACTGCAGGTCGTGTTCTGGCTGAGCGTGCCAATCCTGCTGTACGGGATCCTGCTGGGCGCCGCCTTCGCGGCGGGTCTGCTGATGGTCCCGGCCCAGCCGGTGACCAGGCAGGCGATCGCCGCGATGACGACGGCGGGACAGCGCCGGGCCGCGTTCGCGCTGGAATCCGTGCAGGGCGAGCTGTCGTACATGGTGGGCCCGGCGGTAGTGATCCTGTGTGCGGCGAAGATGTCCCCCGGTGTGGTGGCGTGGGGGGTCGGCGCCGTGATCGCGGCTGGCGGAGCCGGGATCGCCGCGCTCAACCCGCCGCTGCGTGCCCAGGACGAGGCGGATGCCGGCCCGGCCGGACGGCCGCCGCGCCGGGAGTGGCTGGGCGCCGGCATGATTGCCGTACTGACGATGGCGTGCGGCGCCACGACGCTGCTCAGCGGCGTCGACCTCGCTATCGTCGCCACCCTCAAGGAAGCAGGTCAGGTGTCCTGGGCCGCCGTGGTCGTAGCCGTGTTCGGCGTGGCCTCCGTCGCCGGCGGGCTGATTTATGGCGCGCTGCCCCGGCCGCTGCCCACGTGGCTGCTGCTCGGCTTGCTCGGGCTCGTGACGATTCCCGTCGGGCTTGCCCACGACTGGCCCTGGTTGTGCGTGGCCGTTGTCGGCGCCGGACTTCTCACCGCGCCGACCCTTTCCACGGTGGCCGACGCGGTGAGCCGGCTGGCGCCGGCCAGCGTGCGGGGTGAGGCGACAGGTCTGCAATCCTCGGCGCTGAGCGCGGGTTTCGCGCTCGGATCCCCGATCGTCGGGGTGGCGATCGACGTCTCCGTGCCAGCGGGCGGCTTCGCGGCGGCCGGGCTGGCCGGCCTCGCCGCCGCGCTGACTGGATGCCTGCTGTCCCGCCGCTCGCCCGCCCGAACGCGGTCTCCGCTCAGCGATCTCGGCCTCGCCGGGGCACCGGACCTTGAGCCGTGCGGGGCCGGCGCCCGGCCTTGCGCATGAGGTACGGGCCCGTGCCTACGGCCGCCGGTCGCGATCGTTCGAACTGGACTGATCCCGCCGAGGCGGCGTCGCGGGCCGGGCGGGTCAGGTCGGCGACACCTGACCCGCCCGCGCGGCCCGTGCGGCGAGCCCGTCGACCATGCGCTGGATGAAGCGCCCGAGCTGCCGGCGGTACAGCCAGCCGGTGCCGGGGATCTTGGCGGTGAAGCTGGACCGCCAGCGGATGTCGGTGCCGGTGCCGTTCGGCGTGAGGTCCACGTCGGCGCGGTAGTCCCGCAGCGGCAGGCCGGACAGGAGTACGTAGCTCAGCCGCCGACCGGGTACCAGCTCGACCAGCCGCTCCCGGCTGGTGATCCGGCCGGTCCGGAAGACCCGGATCGCGCCGACGCCCTCCCGGGCGGTGTCGCCGGGCCGTTCCAGGGTGAAGGAGTCGATCGGTGACTACGTGGGCCAGGTCGCGCCATCGGCCAGCAGGGCGTAGACGGCTCCGGCGTCCGCTGACGAATGCGCGCTGGCGTCGATCCTCAACATGGCCGGGCTCCTCGCGTCTGTACCAAGTGGTACATGTACCATACGGTACATGGCTGGGCGCCCACAAGGACCGCGTGACCGACTCCTCAACGGGGCGATCGACCACGTCGCGGCCAACGGGATGGCCGACCTGAGCCTGCGGCAACTGGCGGCCGCGCTCGGCACGAGCCACCGGATGCTCGTGTACCACTTCGGTTCCAAGGAGGGGCTGCTCGCGGAGGTGGTCCGGGCCGTCGAGGCGCGCCAGCGCGAGGCTCTCGCCCGGATCGCCGCGGACACCGACCTGGCCCCGGCCGACCAGGCGCGGCGGATGTGGCGGCGCCTGGCCGACCCGGCGCTCTGGCCGCACGAGCGGCTCTTCTTCGAGATCTACGGTCAGGCGCTGCAGGGCCGGCCGCACACCACGGCGCTGCTCGACGGCATCGTCGAGAGCTGGCTGACCCCGCTGACCGAGCTGAACATCGCCCGGGGGATGCCGCCCGGCCAGGCCCGCGCCAGCGCCCGTCTGGGCATCGCGGTCACCCGTGGCCTGCTGCTGGACCTCCTGGCCACCGGCGATCGGGCCGGTGTGGACGAGGCGATGGAGCTGTTCCTCGCGATGGACGAACGACTATCGCATCGCGGTGTAGATGTTGTACCGGAAGTGGCGCCGGTACCGCCAGAACTCCACGGCGGACATCGCGTTGACGACCCGGGCGCGCTGCCCGGTGAGTGAGCCGAGTCCATAGGGGACGTACCCGGTGACCGCGAAGACCTTCAGCATCGGCAGCATGTTCCGCGTGACGTCCTCGACGGTCACCTGCGCGAAGCCGGCGGAGGCGATCAGCTCCTCGAGGACACCGTGGTCGAACATCTGGAACCCGGGCATCGCGGCGACCTCGTTGACGGTCCGGAAGGCCCACGCCGCGCGGGCGCTCATGGCCCGCTCGGGATCCCGCGCGTACTCGAACATCACCAGCCGCGCACCCGGCCGCATCACGCGATGGAACTCCCGGAGCACCGCCGAAGGGTCCGCGGCGTGGACGAGCGTCTCCATCGTGTAGACGCCGTCGAACGAACCGCCGGCGAACCCCAGCCGCGTGTAGTCCATCCGCAGGACGTTGACGCACCGGTCCAGCCCGCGCCCGCGCAGCCGGGCACGGGCCGCGCGCAGGTTGAAGTCGAGGATGTCGATCGCGGTCACGTTCAGGCCGTGTACCCCGGCCAGGCGCGCGGCCACCGCACCGACGCCGCAGCCGGCGTCGAGGACGGCCGCACCCGGCGCCAGCCCGAGCGTACCGGCGAGCTTGTCCTCCATACGCCGCAACGGTTTCCCGAACGGCCAGGCCCGGTCGCCGGGCTCGTAGAAGCCGAAGTGCTTGGTACCACGGAGGAACAGCTCGTATCCCCACCGCGACTCGGTCTTGTGGTAGTACCTGATGACGTCGTCGACGTGTCCAGGCATGCCGGCGATGCTAGCGCACTGAGGCGGGCGGGGTCTGGACTGACGAGCGTAGCGAGGAGGGAAGACGTCGCCTGGAGAGCCTCGGTGCCGCGTGAGCGGAGCGAGCGCCAACCTTTCAGGTCGCGGCGAGGACGGCCGCGACGACGGGCGAGCCGGTGAACGCCCAGGCGACCTGGGTCAGCCAGGCGACCTCGTCACCGAGGTCACGCCCGCCGGGCACGACGTCGCCGGGCGGGCAGGCGGCGGGACGGTTGCGCCGCTTCGCCGCCAGGGCTGCCGCGAGGACGGCCGCCTCGGCCGTGGCGGCCAGCGCGGTGCCGTCCAGGCCCGCGGCCCGGCCGAGTTCGCGTGCGCTCGCGGCGACCCGCTCGTCCAGGAAGGGCCGCAGCGCCAGGCGGCTGTCCCGGATCTCGATGACCCGACGGTACAGCCGGAAGTCAGCGTTCCGGACCGCCCATCGCGGAGGCCGGTCGAGCACGACCTCGGGTGCCGCCTCGGAGAGCGCGAACCAGAGCGGGTGCAGCCGGCGGTACGACCGGATCCGGTCGAGCCACGGCCCCCACGCCGGCATGGTCGTCCCGGCGGCCGCGATCAGGACCCCGGCGATGGCGGTCACCACCATGGCGTGCTGTGCCGGTGGAATGGTGATCCCGGACTGGAGCCCGCCGATGTACACCGCGCCGGCCAGGCAGTACCAGAAGTTCGTCAGCGTACCGACGCCGGTGAGCCGCAGGCCGCGGCGCAGCCAGTGCCGGTCGACGCTGCGGGCGTACCGCCAGAAATGCCGGGTCGCGTCGACGGCGGTGAAGGCCAGCGTGGCGAGGAAGACCAGAACGGACTGGGCGACGAGCGGGGTCCGGCCCCACAGCGTCTCGGGTGCCTGGGCGTACGCGTGGACGTCGAGCCGGGCCGTGGCCGGCCGGGCGGCCAGGTCGAGCGCCAGCATGACCGCGAGCGCGAGGGCGTAGACGGGGATCCGCGCGAGGATCCTCGGCCGGGCCTCTTTCGCCGGGTATGTCCAGAGCAGCAGCGTCAACTGCACGAAGGCGCAGCCGATGACGGAGGTACCGACGACCCAGATCGCGAGTACGCCCGTGGCGTGTTCGAGGCGCCAGGTCACCGGCGGCCAGCCGAGGGTGAAGGTGAGCCCGATGCACGCGACCACGGCACAGAAGGACCACAGGACGGTGTTGCGCGGATCGCGGTACAGGTCCCGCAGCTTGTAGCCGAGCGCCGACCAGGTCACGACGGTCGGGATCGCGAAGAGCGCGGTGCGCATCAGGCGCGCGGCTCGAAGGATCCACGCAGCCGTTGCCCGAGACCGGTGGGGTCGGGCGCCCGGGACCGCCACCGGTTCGCCCGCTCCAGAATCAGCGAGGCGATCATCTCGGCCTCCAGTTCGGCGACGGCCGAGTACCGGCTGCGGCTGAGGACGCGGCTGACGATTCCGGGGTCGAGGCTGGGCAGCAGGAGCTGGGAGACCTCCGGGGCGAGCACGGCGCTCGCCTCGTGGTCGCTGAGCAGGTGACCGAGCTCGTGCACGATGATGTGCTCCTGGTGCAGCCCGCTGGTCTGCTCCTCGTAGAAGATGAAGTCCCCCGTGTCTGTCGACACCCACACACCGCAGGGACCGCCGGCGGGCATGGCCAGGGAACGCAGGTGGATCTGCCGGTTGCGCGCGGCCCCCACGCGCCGGCACAGTTCCCGGGCGTCGAAGGGTACCGGGATGTCGAGCGCGTCGACCAACCTCTTGCAACGACTTCGGATCTTCCTGGAGTTCATACCCGCCCCGTTCCGTCCGTCGTGGTGCGTGCTTGCGATCCTGCCGGGTCGGCGGCCCGGTGGCACGCGTTGCCCACCAGGACCCGCAGGACGATCCTCGGCCGGACGATCCGGCTCGGCGGATCGACCAGGTTGGCCACGCGCAGGAAGCTGCGCGCGAGCACCGCGTCATCGCGGGATGCGCGGTACAGCCAGGCAGCATAGGCGTTGCCGAGCCGTACCGCCGGCGTGCGCCGCCCCTCGATCCAGGGCATCCGCAGATCGCTGCTGACCGACATGTTCCAGGCGACCGCGCCGGCCCGGGCGACCTCGCGGCGCAGGTCGGCGAAGCGTGGCCGGCCCTGCCGCAGGAACCGGCGCAGCATCAGCGCCTGCTGCCCGGCGACGCTCATGCCCTGCCCGTACAGCGGGTTGAAACTGCACACGGCGTCGCCGAGCACGACCAGCCGCTCCGGAAACCGGTCGACCCGCTCGTACCGGCGGCGCAGCGCCTCGGGAATCCGGTACCGGACCGGCCGGTCGATCAGCGTGGCGTCCCGCAGGGCCCGGTGGATGTCGGGGACGGGCAGTTCGGCGGCGAAGGCAAGGAATCCCTCGGGCGTGACCGGCGGGTGCGCGCCGAGGTATCCGGCGAGCGAGACCAGCCAGCGGCCGTCCTCGGTCCGGATCATCGCCCCACCGCGCGGGTTGCTGGGCAGGCCACCGACGACGATCCCGTTGTCGTGGCCCACGGCGCCGTCGGGTACCGCGAAGGTCGACGTCACGTACGCGACGTCGATCCGGATCCGCTCCTCGCGCGGCGCCGGGTACCCGAGGTCGGCGAGCCAGACCGGCGTCCGGGACTGCCGGCCGGACGCGTCCACGACGAGGTCCGCGGCGCGGGTCGTCGGGCCGTCGGCACTGGCGGCGCGGACTCCGGTCACCGCTTGCCCGTCCCGGGTAGCCATCAGGCCGACGACGGTCGCGGACTGCGCGATCGCCACGTTGGGCAGCTCCGCCACGCGCGAGCGGATCTGGTGCTCCAGCCGGGGCCTGGTCACGCTGACGGCGGGCAGCCCGCTGGCGGCCCGCGCGAGGAGGTACCGGTCGAAGTAGATCCGCCCGTCGGCCAGCACGTCGCCGGCCGGCGCCCCCTGGGCGACGAGGTCGTCGAGGAGCCCGGGAAACAGCTCGCCGAGCACCTCGACGCCGCGGGCGAGCAGGGCGTGCAGATGGCGGCCCTGGGGGACGCCCGGACGGGCGCCGCCGGTGGCCGGTACCCGGTCGCGTTCCATGACCGTGACACGCTCGTAGAAGTCGGCCAGTACCCGGGCGGCGAGCAGCCCGCTGACCCCGGCGCCGATGACGATGGCGTGCGATCCGATCACCCGGCCTCCCGGTCCTACGGATCACGCCGCTGGTCGTCGGGCAGGCCCTCCAGTTCCCGGACCCGTTCGATGACCTCGGCGATCGACCGCAGGCTGCGCGGCGAGAGGCCGGCCATGCGCAACGCGACCCGGTGGACTCCGACGTCCCGCATCTTCGCGAGCAGGTCCAGCTCCGCGTCGATCCGCGCGGCCGCGTCGTCGTCGAAGAAGTATGCCGCCGGTACGCCGAAGAACGCCGCGAGCGCCTCCAGGTGCTTGAGCGTCGGGTTGTCGCGGTCGCCCCGGCGGAGCATCCAGATGTAGGTCGCCGAGATGGTGGGGCCGCCCCGTCCGCGGATCGCCGCGGCCACCTCGTCGTTGCTGTACGCACCGCGATCGGCCGGGTGCACCGTGGTGAAGAGGTGGTTCAGCTTGTCGGCCAGCCTGCGGTGCTGGGTCTCGGCCATGCGCCGACCTCCGGTGCCTTCGCTCAACTGCAATGAACCCGCGGGATCTTGTCGGCCCATACGGGTTGACGCGACTGACGATACTCGTTCTAATCCATAGCTGGTACAGCAGTGGGCCGACGTTCCGCACCCGGGGGGCCCGGCGGCCCCCAGTTGTTTACCCGCTGTTTACCCGCC
>JBKPCQ010000311.1:0-7198 GCA_046727455.1 Actinomycetota bacterium
GGCCGATCTCGCCGGCGAACACCCCGCTGGCCGCGTCCCGGATGGACATCCGGGCGGTCTGGCCGGCCAGCCACTCGGTCTCGGCCTCCGCGCAGATCCGGGCCACCTCGCGGGCACCGTCACTGACCGTCGTGGCGATCACCTCGGGCAGCCCGTTGAGCACCCCCAGGTCGGCGGTGTCGGCCGGAGCGAGCGGCCGCAGGTCCACCACGCCGTCGGCGAGCCGGCCGCCGGGCAGGTCGGGCACGGCACGCGGCACCGGACCGGGCGGGTCGGTCGCCAGGCGGGCGAACGCCACCAGGTCGTACCGGCGCCCGTCGCGCCCGTACTCGGCGGCGCGCCGCCGGCCCTCCCACCGGTACCCGGCGGCGAGCGCGACCCGTTGGCTCGCCGGGTCGTCCGGCCGGGCCAGGATCTCCAGCCGGCCCAGCCCGTGCCCGAAGGCCCAGCCGGTGAGCGCGTCGGTGGCCCGCCCGGCGAGGCGCGGCCCCCGAGCCCACGGCGCGACCCAGTACCCCAGCTCGCCCGACCGGTCGAGCGCGGACAGGTGGTACAGGCGGCACCCGCCGAGGAGGCGGCCGGTACCGGGGTCGGCGATCACCAGTTCGCGCCGGTCCGCCGCCGCCAGCGCGGCGGCGATCCAGTCCCGCACCTCGGCGGCGCCACCCCGCACCGGCAGCGACGGGACCAGTTCCGCGATCAGCGGGTCGGCGCAGGCGGCCACGAGGTCGTCGACGTCCTCCGGCCGGGGTGGGCGCAGGACCAGGCCATCGCCGTCGACGGCCTCGTAGGACAGCGGTTCCATCCGCCCTCCCGGCATGCTGGAACGGTGAGCGCGCAGTTTGTCGCCGAAAGCACGGGCGGGGCGTTCGTCCGGCAGGCCAACCGGTTCACCGACCGGATCACCCGGGACTCCACGGTACCGCCCGGCGGCGGTCCCGACGAGCACGGCCGGTGGCCGGTCGAGGCGGGCCGGTACCGGCTGGTCTGGTCGCGTGCCTGCCCGTGGGCGCACCGGGCGGTCATCGTCCGGGGCCTGCTCGGCCTGCAGGACGCCATCTCCCTCGGTACCGTCGACCCGATCCGGGACGAGCGCGGCTGGCGCTTCGCCGAGCCCGATCCCGTTCTCGGCATCACCTTTCTCGCCGAGGCGTACCGCGCCACCGACCCGGCCTACCCCGGCCGGGTCACCGTGCCGGTGCTCGTCGACACGCATTCCGGCCGGGTGGTCACCAACGACTTCCCGCGGATCACCCTGGACCTGTCCACCGAGTGGGTGGACCTGCACCGGCCCGGCGCCCCGGACCTGTACCCGGCCGACCTACGCCCGGAGCTGGACGCGCTGATGCGCGAGATCTACACCGACCTCAACAACGGTGTGTACCGAGCCGGTTTCGCCACCGCGCAGGCGGCCTACGAAGCCGCGTACGGCGCGGTCTTCGCGCGGCTGGACGCGCTGGAGGGGCGGTTGTCCGACGGCCGGCGGTACCTGACGGGCGACCGGCTCACCGAAGCGGACGTGCGGCTGTTCACCACCCTGGTCCGGTTCGACGCGGTGTACCACAACCACTTCCGGTGCAACCGCAACAAGCTGGTCGAGCTACCGCACCTGTGGAGCTACGCCCGCCGGCTGTTCCAGACGCCCGGCTTCGGCGAGACGGTCGACTTCGACCACATCAAGCGGCACTACTACGGCACGCACGACACGATCAACCCGAGCCGGATCGTGCCGAAGGGTCCGGATCTCACCGGGTGGTGGGCATGACCCGGACCACGGTACCGGTGACCGCCAGCCCGCCCGACCGGGTGCGCTGGGGCTGCGACCGCTGGGGCGAGGCCGAACTGGTCCGCTCCTGCGCGGCCATCCTGCGCGGCGGCCCGACCCCGGACGGCGACCTGCTGCGCTGCCTCGGTGGGATGAGCGCCCAGACAATGACCGAGCGCGGCCTCGACCTGGTGTACTGGCCGGCCGTCTGGGCCGCGCGGACCCTGCTCTACGCCTGGCGGGAGGAGGCGGCACCGGCCGTCGTGGTGGCGCTGGGCAACCCCGCCTGGCGGGTCCGGGAGATGGCCGCACGAGTGTGCGCACTGCGGGAGGTCGGCGCGGCGGCGGACCCGCTCGCCACCCTGCTGGCCGATCCGGTACCCCGGGTGCGCGCCGCCGCCGCGCGGGCGCTCGGCAAGGTCGGGGAGGCCGAGCACGCGGCCGGGTTGCGGGCGCTGGCCGCTGACGAGGATCCAACGGTACGGGGCCGGGGTGACCAGGCGCTGCGGCAGCTCGCCGAGCGCCTGGACCGGCCGATCTGAGATATTGGCGCTCGCTCCGCCCGCGTCGGGGCGCTCCTCCGTCCAGACCCTGCCAGCGTCAGCGCGGATCCGTCGCGAGAAGCGACCCGACCCAGGCGTCGCGGCGCTCGCCGCGCTGGACGCAGATCCCGCGCCCGATGCCCTCGATCGTGAAGCCGGCCTTCTCCGCCACCCGGCGCGAGCTCTCGTTGCCGAGATACGCCCGCCAGACGATCCGGGCGAGATCCAGGACGTCGAAGCCCCAGGCACAGATGGTACGGACGGCGGCCGGCGCGTACCCGAGCCCGCGCGCCCACGGCGCCACCAGGAACCCCAGCTCCCCGACCTGGTCGTCCACCGGGTCGATGCGCAGGTCGATCCCGCCCACGTAGCGGTCCTGCGCGTCGGCGATCGCGAAGCCCGCCCCGGTCCCCCGGGCCCAGTGGCCAGGGAGGTGGTCGTAGACGTAGTACTCGGCGTCCGACAGCTCGTACGGCACCGGTATCCCGGTCCACCGGGCCGACTCGGGGTCCCGGCAAGCGGCCGTCACCGCGGCCAGGTCGGCGCTGCCCAGGGGGCGCAGCCGGCCGGCGACACCGGCGAGTGGCAGCTCCGGTACCGGCGCTCCGAAGACCGCCGCGCGGCGGGCGAACGGCGAGCCGGCGGCGTACCGCGGCGGGATCTCCCCGGTGATCTCGTCGGGGAGCAGGGTCCCCACCCAGGCCTCGCGCCGGCCCCGCAGGTGCGGCTGGGCCATCCGGTGCTCCCCGCTGACGTGGAACCCGGCGCGCAGCGCGACCAGGCGCGACGCGTGGTTGCCGATCTCCGCGGACCAGGTCAGCCGGTCCAGGCCGAGCCGGCTGAACGCCCAGGCCGCGACCGCCCGCGTGGCGGTCAGCGCGACCCCCCGGCCGCGCGCCCACGCGGCGGTCCAGTACCCGACCTCGCCGGAGCGCCGGATGTGGTTGATCGAGGCGAGGCCGTTCGCGCCGAGCAGCTTCCCATTGTCCAGGTCGAACACGCCCAGCGGGTACGCGGTGCCGGCATCCCACATCGACGGCGTGTGCTCGGTGACGAACCACTCGGCGTCGGCCCGCTCGTACGGCGACGGCACCGTCGTCCACCGCTGGATCGCCGGGTCCTGGCAGGCCTCGTACACCGCCTCTGCGTCGTCCGGCCGCCAGGTCCGGATCAGCAGGTCCGACGATATGATCGTGATGGGCTCCACCCTGTCATCCTCACCGAGACGGTCCGCGTCGGGCCATCGGGTTACGCACAGCGCGGAGCTTGTCGCAGCGGCTACCAGCCAGCGCTCGCCAGCGGAATCTTGTCCGATTTCGTCTGATCAAGGCGTGGTGTGCCCCGCCGGCTGACAGCTGGCCGTCTTCTCCGCCTACGATGGTCGACAGACCTTGTCTAGGGAGCGCTACTCGTGTCGATCTTCGAGAAGATCCTTCGTGCCGGCGAGGGCCGGCTGCTGCGCCGGCTGTCCGCGATCTCGGCGACCGTCAACTCCATCGAGGACAACTACACCGAGTTGACCGACGCGGAGCTGCGCGAGCTGACCGATCAGTACAAGGCGCGGTACGCCGACGGCGAGACCCTCGACGACCTGCTGCCGGAGGCGTTCGCCACCGCCCGCGAGGCGGCCCGCCGGGTGCTCGGCCAACGGCACTTCGACGTGCAGGTGATGGGCGGTGCGGCGTTGCATTTCGGCAACATCGCCGAGATGAAGACCGGCGAGGGTAAGACGCTGACGGCGGTACTGCCGGCATACCTCAACGCGCTGGCCGGCAAGGGCGTGCACATCGTCACCGTCAACGACTACCTGGCCCAGCGCGACGCCGAGTGGATGGGACGGATCCACCGGTTCCTCGGGCTCACCGTCGGCGTGATCCTGCCCAACCAGCCGGGCAACCAGCACAAGGAAGCGTACGAGTGCGACATCACGTACGGCACGAACAACGAGTTCGGCTTCGACTACCTGCGCGACAACATGGCCTGGTCAGCGGCTGACCTGGTACAGCGCGGGCACAACTTCGCGATCGTCGACGAGGTCGACTCGATCCTCATCGACGAGGCCCGGACCCCGCTGATCATCTCCGGTCCGGCGGAGCAGTCGGCCCGCTGGTACGTCGAGTTCGCCAGGGTCGTCGACCGGATGCAGCGCGGCAAGGAAGGCGAGGGCGACTACGAGGTCGACGAGTCCAAGCGCACGGTCGCGATCACCGAGCGCGGCGTGGCCAAGGTCGAGGACCGGCTGGGCATCGAGAACCTGTACGAGTCGGTGAACACTCCGCTGGTCGGCTACCTCAACAACGCGATCAAGGCCAAGGAGCTGTACAAGCGCGACAAGGACTACATCGTCTCCGACGGCGAGGTCCTGATCGTCGACGAGTTCACCGGCCGGATCCTGCACGGCCGCCGGTACAACGAGGGTATGCACCAGGCCATCGAGGCCAAAGAGAGCGTGGAGATCAAGCAGGAGAACCAGACCCTCGCGACGATCACGCTGCAGAACTACTTCCGGCTGTACGAGAAGCTGGCCGGCATGACCGGTACCGCGCAAACCGAGGCGGCCGAGTTCAACAAGGTCTACGACGTCGGCGTGGTGCCGATCCCGACCCACCGGCCGATGATCCGCGCGGACCGGCCCGACGTCATCTACAAGACCGAGAAGGCCAAGTTCAACGCGGTCGTCGAGGACATCGCCGAGCGGCACGGGCAGGGCCAGCCGATCCTGGTCGGTACGGTCTCCGTGGAGAACTCGGAGATCCTGTCGCAGTTGCTGCGCCGCAGGGGCATCCCGCACTCGGTGCTCAACGCGAAGTTCCACGCCAAGGAGGCGGAGATCGTCGCGCAGGCCGGGCGCAAGGGCGGGGTGACCGTGGCGACCAACATGGCCGGCCGGGGTACCGACATCCTGCTCGGCGGCAACCCGGAGTTCCTGGCCGCCGCCGAGCTGCGCCAGCGCGGGCTGGAGGCGGAGACCGACGAGTACGACGCGACCTGGGACGACGCGCTGGCCAAATGGGAGAAGCTGTGCGACGAGGAGGCCGAGGAGGTCATCGACGTCGGCGGCCTCTATGTCCTCGGCACCGAGCGGCACGAGTCCCGGCGCATCGACAACCAGCTCCGCGGCCGGTCCGGCCGGCAGGGTGACCCGGGTGAGTCGCGCTTCTACCTGTCGCTTCAGGACGAGTTGATGCGCCGCTTCCGGGCCGGCGCGGTCGAGGCGGTGATGGACCGCTTCAACATCCCGGAGGACGTACCGATCGAGTCCAAGATGGTCAGCCGGCAGATCAAGAGCGCGCAGACCCAGATCGAGGCACAGAACGCGGAGATCCGCAAGAACGTCCTCAAGTACGACGAGGTCCTCAACAAGCAGCGCCAGGTGATCTACGCCGAGCGCAAGCGCGTCCTCGACGGCGAGGATCTGCACGAGCAGGTCCAGCACATGATCGACGATGTGGTGGGGGCGTACGCCGACGGCGCCACCGCCGAGGGGTACGCCGAGGACTGGGACTTCGACCAGCTCTGGTCCAGCCTCAAGCAGCTCTACCCGGTCGGCATCACGATCGAGGACCTGATCGAGGAGTCCGGCGTCGACCGCGACCAGGTCGACGCGGAGTTCCTCAAGGCGCGGCTGATCGAGGATGCCCACACGGCGTACGAGCGGCGCGAGGAGGAGCTGGGCTCCGAGCCGATGCGCGAGCTGGAACGCCAGGTGCTGCTCGCGGTCATCGACCGGAAGTGGCGCGAGCACCTCTACGAGATGGACTACCTCCAGGAGGGCGTCGGGCTGCGCGCGTACGCCCAGCGTGACCCGCTGGTCGAATACCAGCGCGAGGGCTACGACATGTTCAGCCAGATGCTCGACGGCATCAAGGAGGAGGCGGTCGGCTTCCTGTTCAACCTGGAGGTCCAGGTCGAGGAGGGCGCCGCGGCTGCGCCAGCGCCGAGCACGGACGCGGTCCCGCTGCCGGTCGCCGAGGCGCCCGTCGAGATCAAGGCCAAGGGCCTCGGGGCGTCGCGGAGCGCACCCCGGGCGCTGCAGTACTCCGCCCCGGCGATCGACGGCGCGGCCGGCTCCGGCGGCTCGGTGCAGATCGAGCAGGCGCCGGCCCTCGGCCTCGGTGCCGGCGAGGAGGAGGGGCGGCCGCGTCGCTCCGGCCCGGCCTCGGCGACCGCGACCGGTGCCCGGCGCCCGGCACCCGGCCAGTCCGTGGGCAGCGGCCCGTCCCGCAATGCGCCGTGCCCGTGCGGCTCGGGCAAGAAGTACAAGCGCTGCCACGGCGCGCCCGGGGCGGCGTAGTCGCGTGGTCGACCAGTGGCCGGTGGGGAGCGTCCCGCCGGCCACCGGTCGTTTCGTGGAGCCCGGAGCGCCCACCGAATTTGGGGGGCTCAAGTGAGCGCTCCGGGGGCTAACCATCACCTCGCGATGCTCGCTCGCGCTCACAGCACGCGAAGGTGAACGCATAGCCAGATCCCTGAGCGGCGCTCCAGCCGCAGGGTCACCGCACGTACCTCGTCGCCGCGCGCCAGGACCGCGGCGGCCTCGACGGCTCCATCGTGGATCTCGCAGATCCGCACCTGGCGGAGCTGCACCCGGTCGCCTCCCACGCGGGCCAGCCCCGAGCCTGGCCGAGTGACGGGCGGACCGCCGAGCCGGGTGAGCTGCCCGGCCACCTCGTCGAAGCGGGCCGGGTCGGTGAGCCCGCGCAGGTGCCCGATCGGCCGGAACCCGCCCAGGACCTCCAGGGTGAGGTCGAGGTAACGGCGGGTCGCCCGGGGTCCCGCACCGGTGCCGCTGCGGCCTGGCAGCGCCGGGCCGGGCGATCCCGGTCCGGGAAGCGGATCGGACCGGCTCTCCGAGGCACCCGGCGCATCCATCGTCGGCACGGGCCGGATC
>JBKPCQ010000312.1:0-31901 GCA_046727455.1 Actinomycetota bacterium
CGCCGGAGGGTGGCTGTCGGGACTGGTGGTACTGGCGGCGGCAGTCGTCGCGCGCACAATCAGGTTGGTGGTGAGTTCCCGGTACGGGCCGGTGCCGTCGTCGCTGCCTTCGATGCCCGAGAGCAGGAGGTCGACGACCGCCCGGCCGCCCGCCTCCATCGGCATCGCCACCGTGGTCAACGGCGGGGTGCACACCGCGGCGTAGAGGAGATTGTCGAAGCCGACGACGCTCATCTCCTGGGGTACCGCCACGCCGCGATCGGCCAGTCGTGACAGCACGCCGAGGGCCATCAGGTCGTTGTACGTCATGATGGCGGTGACGCCGCCGGCGAGCGCGAGGTCGGCTGCCTGTACGCCGCCTTCGAACTTCGGCTCGAACGGGCCGAACTCGACGACGGTCATCCGGGCCCGGGCGGCGGCGGCGCGTAAGCCCCGCCGGCGTTCCCGGTTCGACCAGGCGATGTTGGGTCCATTCAGGTAAGCGACCCGCCGGTGGCCGAGCGCGACGAGGTGGTCGACCACCTGCCGCATGCCACTGGCGCTGTCCATCAGGGCTGCCGGTACGTCGCGTAGCCGGCGGTTGAGCAGGGCCAGCGAGGTGATCCCCGCGAGCGCCCGCAGTTGCGCGTCGGTGGCGAACGGGGCGCACATGACCACGCCGTCCACCTGTCGGGCCATGGCGCGGACCAGGGCCTCCTCGGCGACCGGGTCCTCCTCGCCGTCGGCGAAGAAGACCGCGTACCCGCTCTGCCGTGCCCGGGCCTGCACGCCGCGCAGGACGCCGGTGTAGAACGGGTTGTTCAGGTCGGGCACGACGATGCCGATGTTGCCGGTCCGGCCGGTGATGAGGCTGCGTGCCGCCGGGTTCGGCTGGTAGCCCAGCTCCTTCGCCGCCGCCAGCACCCGCTCCCGGGTGGTGCCCCGTACCAGGTGCGAGGCGCTGAGCGCGCGGGACACCGTGGACGGCGACACCTGGGCCCGTCGGGCGACGTCATGGATGGTTACCGGCATCTGCAAGCTCGCACTTCTACCAACTCGGCCTCGGGGGTACTGGCTCGGCATGAGTCCGCCCGGGGACCCGCGCCGGCCCCCGGAACAGAATCTCTGCAAACGTTTGTGCACGAGTCAATATCCGCTACCCTGCCTGAGTCAAGAGTTCAGTTAAGTCGATCTTTCGAGACTGTTTCGGAGGAGTCCATGCCGCCAGCCTGAGCTTGGATAGTCGCGGCGAGGTCACGTTTCCGTACCACGGAGTGCGTTCTTGACCAGCGGGCGAATCGCCAGCTACACCCGCATGCAATGGTTTGCGCAGTGCCGCGTGCCATCCCGGTACACCCGCCCGGCACACCGTCCATGTCGGCGGTCCACCGCTCCGACCGCCCGTGACCCTGCGCCCGTCCCCACCCCCATGGAGGCGCTCGTGTACCGCCAGAACTTCAACCCGACCGGCCACCTCTGGCTGTCGGCTCTGCTGGCCGCATTACCCCTGTTCGTTCTGTTGTTCCTTCTGGGCGGCCTGCGCTGGAAGGCGCACTGGGCCAGCCTCACCGCACTCCTGGTGGCCGTCGTGGTCGCCGCCCTGCCGGGTAGCGCGGGCTTCCACATGCCGCTGGGACTGGCGCTCAACTCCGGTCTCTTCGGCGCCGCCCGCGGTGTCCTGCTGGTCCTCTGGATCACGTTCAACGCGATCTGGATATACAACATGACCGTCGCGACGGGGCACTTCGCCGTGCTCCGCAGGTCCTTCGCCCGGATCAGCGATGACCAGAGGGTGCAGGCGATCGTCATCGCCTTCTCCTTCGGGGCCCTGATCGAGGCCCTGGCCGGCGGTGGCTCGCCGATCGCCATCGCGTCGGTCATGCTCATCGCGATCGGCTTCAGCCCGCTCAAGGCGGTGGCGATCGCGCTGGTCGCGAACACCGCGCCGGTCGCCTTCGGCGGCCTGGGCAACCCGATCACCGTACTGTCGCCCAACAACATCACCCTCGCCGAGCACTTCGGCGCGGTGACCGGCCGGCAGACCTCGATCCTCGCGTTCATCGTGCCGTTCATCCTGCTGGTCATCGCCGACGGCCGGCGCGGCCTGCGCGAGGCGTGGCCCGCGGCGCTGACCGCCGGGCTGTCGTTCTCCATCTCGCAGTGGGTGTTCTCGTCGGTCAGCTACAAGCTGTGCGACATCTACGCCTCGCTGGTCTCGCTGGTGGCGCTGCTGGTCCTGACCCGGGTCTGGCGTCCGCGCACCGAGTTGCAGTTCGACACCGGCGTGCCCGAGCCGGTACCGGTCGCCGGCGGCGCGGTGGACGACCCGGCCTACGTGCGCGAGCACCGCGGCGCCCGGGAGGACTCGGCCGCCGATATCATCCGGGCCTTCGCACCGTACGCGATCATCGTGGCGGTCTTCTCGTTCGCCCAGATCAGCCTGAGCAACTTCAACGTCAAGGCGTTCCTGAACCCGACCGCGAAGAACCCGAACTGGACCACCGTCCGGTTCCAGTGGCCCGGCCTGCACTTCCTGCCGCCCAAGGGCAACGTGGAGAGTCCCGCGACCGTCTACGTGCTCAACTGGCTCGGCGCCACCGGTACCCTGCTGTTCATCTCGGGCCTGCTCACGATGGTGGTGCTCGGGGTCGGCCCGATGCGGGCGGCCCGTATCTACGGCAAGACGCTGCGGCAGTTCAACTGGGCGATCCTGACCATCCTGGTGGTCTTCGCACTGGCCTTCGTCATGCAGTTCGCCGGCATGACCAACGCGCTGGGCCTGTACCTCGCCCAGGCCGGCCGGTTCTTCGCGTTCCTGTCGCCGATAGTCGGCTGGTTCGGCGTGGCGATCACCGGTACCGACGCCGGCTCCAACGCCCTCTTCGGACCGTTGCAGGCGCAGGCGGCGGTGAACCTGAAGACGCCGACATACCTGCCGTTCCTGTTCGGCGCGGCCAACTCTTCCGGTGGGGTGCTGGCCAAGATGATCTCACCGCAGAACCTGGCCATCGGTGCCGCGGCCATCGCCATGGTGGGGCAGGAAGGGAACCTGTTCCGCAAGGTGATCGGCTGGAGCCTCGGGCTGCTCCTGCTGCTCTGCCTACTGGTGTACCTCCAGTCCACAGACGTGCTGGGCTGGATGATCCCCAAGTAGTGGTTCCGACGGTGCACGGGCGACGGGTTGCTCCGGGGGTGCCGACACCCCCGGAGCAACCGCGCACCCACCCCCACCTCCTCTAGCGGAAGGACGATCGCGGTGCAGACGCGCCACCCGACCCACCCCGCCGAGTTCGGCGGCCTCGACTCGACCGGGCTGCGCGAGCGGTTCCTGGTGGAGGAGCTGTTCGCCGATGGCCACGTGCGGCTCGAGTACAGCCACCACGACCGGATCGTCATCGGCGGCGTGGTGCCCGCGGGTCAGCCGCTGTCCCTGCCGGTACCCGAACAACTGCGCGCCGAACACTTCTGCGACCGCCGCGAGCTGGCGGTCGTCTGCCTCGCCGGCTCCGGTACCGTCACCGTCGACGACGCCAAGCACGACCTCGTCGCGCTCGACGTGCTGTACGTCGGCAAGGGGTCGAAGGAGGTCACCCTCGACGGCGCCGACGCCCGGTACTACCTGGTGTCCGCGCCCGCGCACCACCCCCACCCCACCGCGCTCGGCCGCCGGGACGAGGTCTTCAGCACCACCCTCGGCGAGCAGAGCCACGCCAACGTCCGCACCATCCGCCGGTACGTGCACGCCGACGGGATCGCCTCCGACCAGCTCGTGCTCGGCATCACCGAGCTGGCCGAGGGCAGCGTCTGGAACACCATGCCGTGCCACACCCACGAACGGCGCACCGAGGTGTACCTGTACTTCCGGCTCGCGCCGGAGGAGCGGATCGTGCACCTCGCCGGCCCGCCCGAGGCGACCCGGTCGCTCATCGTCGCCAACGAGCAGGCGGTGATCGCCCCGCCGTGGTCGGTGCACTGCGGCGCCGGTACCGCCAACTACGCCTTCGTGTGGGCGATGGCGGGGGAGAACGTCGCCTTCGAGGACATGGACCAGGTCGCGAAAGAGCAGATGCGATGACGACCTTCACCCTGGACGGGCGCACGGCCCTGGTGACCGGTGCCCGCGGCGGCATCGGCCGGGCCGCCGCGGTCGCGCTCGCCGAGGCCGGCGCCGACCTGGTGCTCTGGGGTCATCGGGAAAACCTGGACGAGGCGGCGGCCCAGGTTGCGGCGTACGGCCGGAAGGTCAAGACGGTCGCGGCCGACCTCTCCGACGACGCCGCCGTGCTGCGGACCGCCGAGCGGGTGCTCGCCGAGCACGAGGTCCAGATCCTGGTCAACAACGCGGGAATCATCCGGCGCGGGCCCGCCCTCGACATGCCGGACAGCGCCTGGGCCGACGTGCTCCAGGTGAACCTGAATTCGGTGTATCGGCTCAGCAAGCTCTTCGGAGGCCCGATGTGTGAGCGCGGCTCAGGCAAGATCATAAATATCGCGTCGATGCTGTCCTTCCAGGGGGGGATCAACGTCGCGCCGTACACGGTCAGCAAACATGCGGTCGCGGGGCTCACCAGGGCACTGGCCAACGAGTGGGCGCCGCGCGGCGTGAACGTCAACGCGGTCGCCCCGGGGTACGTGGCGACCGCGAACACCGCGATGCTGCGGTCGGACCCGGTACGGGAGGCGGAGATCCGCGCCCGGATCCCGGCCGGCCGGTGGGCCGAGCCGCAGGAGATCGTCGGCGCGATCGTGTTCCTGGCCTCACCGGCGGCCGACTACGTACACGGACACGTGCTCGCTGTTGACGGGGGGTGGCTGTCGCGATGACCAAGCCGACGACGACACAGTCCGGATCGCCCTCGGCGATCGCGAAGCTGGTCGCGGTCGCCGAGGCGCTGACCGAGCAGCGCCGGCTGTCGCGGATCGCGAACACCGCCGGCTTACCCATCTCCACCGTGCACCGCATCCTGCAGGAGCTGGTCGCGCACGGGTGGGTACGGGAGGGGGAGGAGCACGACTACGTGCTCGGGCCGGGGCTGATGCGCCTCGCCGCCCGGGCGGCCGACGACTCCGACCTCGCCCGCGCGGCCCGTCCCGCGCTGCGCGCGCTGTGCGAGCGCAGCGGGTACACCGTCCACTTCGGGGTGCGGCAGGGTGACGAGGCGGTCTACATCGACAAGCTGGAGGGGCGCGGCGCGTACGGGATGCGCTCGCGCATCGGCGCCTCGCTTCCGTTGCACTGCACGGCGATCGGCAAGGCGATCCTCGCCGCGCTGCCGGACGACGAGGTACGCCGGATCTCCGCGCGCACCGGGCTGCCCCGGCGGATGCCGCACACCCTCACCTCGACCGAGGCGCTGCTGGCCAACCTGGCCAGCGTCCGCGCCCGGGGCTGGGCACTGGACGACGAGGAGAACGTGACCCGGGTACGGTGCGTCGGCGCGGTGGTGCTCAACCACCGGGGCGAGCCGATCGGCGCGGTCAGCGTCTCCGGGCTGTCCTTCGACATGGCGCGCGCACAGGTCGCCCGGCTCGCTCCGATGGTGGTACGGGCGGCCCGTGAAGTGTCCGCCGCGCTCGGCGCCCGTGCTTGACTGGACTGAGCGCTCGAAGGGGGAGGACCGATGTCGGTAGCGAAGGTCCGCACGGCCTGCCAGTCGGTGGTCACCATCAATGTGACGCCGTTCGATGCGAAGGGAGCGGTCGACCTGGACCGGTACGCCGCACTGGTGGACCGGCAGGTGCGGGCCGGCATCGACGTGGTGACGGCCAACGGCAACACCGGCGAGTTCTACGCGCTGGACCGGGCGGAGCAGGCGGCGGCGGTACGCGCGACGGTCGGCGCCGCCGGGGACGCCGTGGTGCTCGCCGGGGTCGGGCACTCGGCGAAGGAGGCGGCGGCCGAGGCGGCGGACGCGGTCGCGGCCGGCGCGCACGGAGTGATGGTGCACCAGCCGGTACACCCGTACCAGTCGACCGACGGCTGGGTGGCCTACCACCGCGAGGTGGCCGCGGCGATCCCCGACCACGGCGTCGTCCTTTACGTGCGCAGCCCGCTCATCACCGCGGCGGCGTTCCGCGCGCTCGCGGACGCCTGCCCGAACGTCGTCGGCGTCAAGTACGCGGTGCCCGACCCGATCGCGCTGGCCGACCTGGTCCGCGCGCTCGGCGACGACCGGCTGGTCTGGTCGTGCGGGCTGGCCGAGGGCTGGGCGCCGTACTTCTGGCTGTCCGGGGCGCGCGGCTTCACCTCGGGCCTCGCGACCGTCGCGCCCGAGCGCTCCCTCGAACTGCTCGACAGGCTGCGGGCCGGGGACTTCGCCGGCGCGATGGCCGTGTGGCAGCGGCTGCGGCCGTTCGAGGAGATGCGTGCCCGCCGGGCCAACGGGCTGAACGTGTCGGTGGTCAAGGAGGCGCTGGCCCAGCTCGGCCTGTGCCGGCCCGACGTGCGCCCGCCGATCACCACGCTGACCGGGGCCGAGCGGGCTGAGGTCGGTACCGTCCTCGCGGGTCTGGGGGTGGCCGCACCCGCCACCACCTGAACCGGGTGAGGGAGCGCCCTGATGCGGGCGGCGTCAGGGCCCGCGCGAGCGGAGCGAGCGCCAGAGTTACCCCAAGAGGGCGCCCCGCGGTCCGGGGCGCCCTCTTGCGTCTTTCTCTAGTTGAACTTGCGGAGCTGCTCGTTCATGATCATGAATGCGCCCAGGCCGTGGAAGTCGTTCGTGGCCCGGGTGCGGGCGATGTAGAAGGCGTAGTCACCGACGTTGGTACCGACGCAGATGTCGGTCAGCCGGACGTGGTTCGAGCTGTCCAGCGAGATCTTCGCCAGCACGCCGCCCTTGCCGTCCGGGCCGACGTAGCCGGTGTGGGCGACGGACTGGTAGCTGGCGTCGAGGTAGCCGGCCTCGGCGCCGCGCGACAGCCCGTAGCTGAACATCGACGAGCAGGACGTCTCGGTCCAGTTGTCCGACCGGGTGCCCTTGTCGACCACCTGGAACCAGCGGCCGGTCTTCGGGTCCTGGAAGTTCCTGATACCGGCGGCCAGCTTCTTGAAGTTCGCGATGACCTGGTCCCGGCCGGTGGTGCCGGGCGGGGTGGCGTCGAGGACCATCACGGTGGCCATGGTGAACCAGCCGATCGCGCGGCACCACGACTCGGGCGAGTGGTTGGTGCCCGGGACCACCCAGGACTGCGCCGCGGCCGCGTCGTACGCGTGCCACAGCAGGCCGTTGGTCCGGTTCAGGTGCCTGAAGTAGATGAGCAGGTTGTTGATGGCGTCCGTGCGGGCGGTGCCGCTGTCGCCGATCAGGTTCTCGTACCGGGCCAGGAACGGCGTCGACATGAACGTGCCGTCACCCCAGAGCTGGGCCGGACGGGAGGTGGCGTGCTGGAGCGCGCCGTCGACCCGCGGGTAGGTGCTGTGCTCCATCCGCCGCTCGATCTGCGTCGCGGCGTTCTTGTACTTGGTCTGCCCGGTCTGCTGGAAGAGCGCCAGGTAGACCACGCCCGGCTGCATGCTGTCCAGGCTGCCGAAGCTGTTGCTGATGTGGCCGGTCGAGTCGATGAAGCGGTCGGCCCACTGCTGGATGTAGCTGAGCAGCTTCGGGTCCTTGGTGCGCTGGTAGAGCAGGAACTGGCCGTACAGGTACAGGCCGTTGGGGTAGCTCCAGCTCAGGCTGCCCGGGCTGTGCTGGTCCATGACGGTCCGGGCCAGGGCGACCGACCAGTCGTTCGGCGGCGGCGTCGTGCCGCCGTCGGTCACCGTCAGCGAGTCCAGGTTGGGGCCGCCGGCCGCGCCGGTCGCGGTGGCGCGGACGGTGTTGGCACCGGAGGTGAGCACCGCGGTCACGGCCAGCGTCCGCCACGTCGCCCAGTCGCCGGTGGGGGCGAAGCTGACATGCGTGGGGGTACCGCCGTTGACCGACACGTCCACCGGCCGGGCGGCGGTGCTGCCGTTGGCGTACCGGAAGGTGAGCGTCACGGTGCCGGCCTGCGCCGGGGTCACCTGGAACTCGACGGAGCTACCCGCGACGTTGGCGTAGTCCACGAACCCGGCGCCGGTGAAGCCCGGGTGGTTGGTGGCGACCGTGGCCTGCGAGAGGGTGGCGGACTCGGCCTCGTACCTGGTGGACGCGGCCGAAGCCATGAGGGGTACCGCTACCGCGGTGGTACCCGCGCCGGCGACGAGGGCGCCGACGATCAAGGTACGGACGAGCGTAGTACGGGTCATACGAGTCCTATCTATCTGGCGTGCCAAGGCGGGTTGTACCGGATCCCAACCTCTTGACGCACGTTCGAACAGATCCTATGTTTCCAGTGTTTGGCGGCATCGTTTTCTGTCAATCTGCCCTCCCGCCAGGCGGATGACTGTTGCGCTGCCCAGGACGGGGCAGGGAGGATGTAATCACCTTCCTCGATATCGCAGGGCGGGACCAGTCGTGGCACAGCGACAATCCAACATTTTCCAACAGCCAGCCGCGCCGATTCGGTATGGAGGCTCAATCGTGAGTACGTACAGCTTCGTGCCCGCCCGCCGATGGCGGGCCGGGGTCCTCGCCGTCGCGGTCGCGGCCACCGTGACGGTGATCCTCGCCATGGTCGGCTTCGGCAGCCGGCCGGCAAAGGCCGATCTGCTCAACTCGCGACAGAACTTCCTGCGCGCCGCGACCAGCGGGCTGTTCATGCACTGGGGCATGCTCACCTCGCCGGGCACCACGAGCTGCTCGGGCTGGGAGCGGGCGGTCACCAGCGGCGGTTGGAACGCCGCCTACTGGGTGCACGAGGCGCAGAAGCTGCACGCCAGCTACATCACCCTGGCCACCTTCCACAGCAAGCTCGGCTACGCCCGACCCTGGAAGACCAGCATCCCGGGAAGCTGCAGCACGACGCGGGACTTCCTGGGTGAGCTGATCAACGTCGCGCACGCGCAGAACCCGAAGATCGAAGTCATTCTGTACATGACCAACGACGCACAGTGGCACAACCTCAACGGCCACGAGTGGTTCGACTCCGGGGCGTACTCGCGGTTCAAGGGTCACAGCGTCAACCTGGACACCCAGGCCGGGTTCGGCGAGTTCAGCTACGACAACTTCTTCGACGTCATGAAGAGCCACCCGACGCTGGACGGGTTCTGGATCGACAACGTCAACGCGTACTGGAAGAGCCACGACCTGTGGAACAAGATCTACCAGGCCCACCCGAACATGACGATCAGCAACAACAACGAAGACACGCCGGCCCTGGACATGATCAGCAACGAGCAGAAGACCGGCATGACCCCGGCCTACGACATGCCGCAGGCGTACTTCACCGCGCAGCCCCGGCTGACCGAGGCCGACTACAAGCTGCCGGACAGCGGACCGTGGTGGTACGGCGGCTCCAACCCGGGCGTCAACCGGGCGCTGAACATCGGCCGGTACATCGCCAACGCCGGCAACTCGGTGAAGTCGCTGATGGACGAGGCGCCGATGGTGAACGGCAAGTTCCCGTCCAACCAGGCCGCCTTCAACAACTTCTTCGACGGGTACATCAGCCCGATCTGGAGCTCGGTGCACCTCGTCGAGGGCGGCGGGTTCATGTACGGCGGCATGCCGGGCGGCAACTTCGGCAGCGGGGCGTACGGGTACACCACCATCACCAAGGTGCTCGACAGCCAGGGCAACGCCACCATCAACGACAAGGTGCAGTACGTACACGTGGTGACGAAGCCGTCCGGCAACACCGTCCGGGTGCGCGACGCCGGGTACCCCGTGACCGGCGTGACCAACCTGCGCGGCGGTGCCTCGGTGAGCTTCAGCCAGGCGAACGGGTTCCTCACCATCAACAACGGCACCGGGTGGGACACCTACGACACGGTGTTCAAGGTGACGACCTCCGGGCGGACCGGCGTCGCGTCCGGCGTGAGCGCGACGGCGAGCGCCTCGGCGAGCGGCCACGGCGCCGGCAACCTCGTCGACCACTCGTACCTCAACTACTGGCAGAGCGGCGGCAGCGTCCCGGTGAGCATCACCCTGGACCAGGGCTCCGCCAAGCCGGTCGCCTACCTGGCTGTCAACCAGCGCGAGGACAGTGTGACGCAGAGCGCCTCGTCGTCCCGGCGCATCCACGGGTACACCATCCAGACGAGCAGCAACGGGACGAGCTGGTCGACGCTCAAGACGGGTACCCTGCCCAACGCCCGGGGCGCGCAGTTCATCGACGTGGGAGCCACCGCGCGGTTCATCCGGCTCGTGGTGAACAGCATGTACTCCTCGTCGAAGACCCTGCGCATCGACGAGCTGTGGCTGGGCAACGCCTACGCGTGAGGTGGTAGCCGCACCATGAGGACGGGATCGCCGCGGACCGGTCGGGGCCGCGGCGATCCTCCCGACTTTCCGCCAGCCGGCGGACGGGTTAGCCTCTCCCGGGGGTCGTCGGCGCGGCTGGAGGGGCAGCATGCGGGTACTCGTCACCGGCGCACGGGGGAAGGTCGGCCGCGCCGCGGTGGCCGCGCTGCAGCGTGCCGGCCACGAGACCGTCGCCACCGACCTCGCCGCGCCCGACTTCGACACGCCGCCACCGGGCACCGCGCCGTATGTCCGGGCCGAGCTGACCGACGCGGGCGAGGTCTACGCGCTGATCGGCGGTGCGGCGGTGGGCGCGGGGCCGTTCCAGTCGGTGGTACACGCCGGAGCGCTGCCCGCGCCGGGCCGGCACGCGCCACACGTCGTGTTCGGCAACAACCTCATGGCCACCTTCAACGTGGTCGAGGCGTGCGTGCGGCTGGGGGTACGCCGCCTGGTGAACATCTCCAGCGAGACGGTGTCGGGGTTCATCTTCGCCGAGCGGCCGTTCCTCCCCGAGTACCTGCCGCTCGACGAGGCGCACCCGGCCCGCCCGCAGGACCCGTACGCGCTCGCCAAGCTGTTCGGCGAGCAACTGTGCGAGGCCGCCGTGCAGCGCTCGGAGCTGCGGTGCATCTCGCTGCGGCCGACCTGGGTACAGAACGCCGACACGTACCACCGGAATCTCGGACCCCTGCTCGCGGACCGCAACCGGCCGAGCGTGACCGGCTGGGCGTACATCGACGCGGACGACCTGGCGGAGGCCATCCGCCTCGCCGTCGAGTCCGACCTGCCAGGGCACGAAGTTGTCTACATTGCCGCCGACGACACGATCGGGTCGCGGGACCTGTCCGCGTCATGGAAGGCGGCCTATCCCGAGGCGACAACCACACTTCGGCCGGTCGCCCGGCCCGACGCCTCGGGAATCGACACCACCAAGGCGCGACGGCTGCTGGGCTGGCGGCCCACCCGATCGTGGCGTGACTACCTGACGGAGGACGGCGAACCGCTCGGCCGTTGACAATGACCGCGGATGACTGATCGGATTCGAGGCCATGCCGCCTAGAGATCCCACCGTGATAATCAATCCGGTGGCCCTGGAGGAGCCCGACGGGTACCGCGGGCAGCGTCGGCGTTTCCTGCTGACCCACAAGGGCGGCGGCGCCGCGCTACCGGCCCTGCTCGTGGTGGGCAGCGTCATCGTGGTGCTCATCGTCGTCGGCGTCTCCCAGCTCCTGCCCCGGGGCGCCAGCGGCCAGATCCCCCTCGGCGGCGGCAACGGCGGCGGCAACGGCGTGGCCTCGGACGACAACGGCCAGCCCCAGGCCGACGGGTCCTTACCCGGAACGCCGTCGGGCTCGGCCAAGCCGAGCCGCGGCTCGGCGGCCAGGCCGACACCGAGCCCGTCCGGCGGCGTGTCCGTGGCGCCCGGCGCGCCCGGGGTACCCCCGGTGGTCGTGCCGACCACGCCGACATCGACCCAGACGAGCGCGAGCCCGCCCCCGCCGTTCACCCCGGTCACCATGGAGGCGGAGAAGGCGACGCTCGGCGGCACCGCCAAGTCGTGGGGGTGCAGCGGGTGTTCCGGCGGTACCAAGGTGCGCTGGATCGGCTCCAACACCGGCTGGGTGACCGTCACGGTGACGGGCGTGCCCAGCGCCGGGCCGCGCCAGCTCGTCGTCACCTACGAACTGGGCGAGCCGTACCGGTACTACTACTTCAGCGTCAACGGCGGCGGGGGCACGTCGGTCAAGTTCACCTCGAACATCACCGACTGGAGCACCCCGCTGACGGTGACTCTCCAGGTGTCGCTGAGCGCGGGAACGAACACGATCAAGTTCTACAACCCGACCGCCGACGCGCCGGACCTCGACAAGGTTACCGTCAAGTAGCTTCCAGTTTCAGCTTGTGACCGTTTCATGAGAGATCGGGTCGTTTGGCGGTAGGCTCTTGTGCTGTCTGCGGAAAACCTGATAGACATCCGTTCAAACGTCCGATGTCTGCGAGGTACCGCGAGTGAAGCTGCTTCGAGTCGGCCCGGTGGGGGCGGAACGACCGGCCGCTATGGACGGAACAGGTCAGCTGGTCGAGCTGACCGGGGTGGTTGACGATATCACCGGAGCGGCGCTGGCAGGCGCCAGGCTGGACCGGATCCGGGCCGCCGTCGACGGCGGCGGGTTACCCGTCGTCGACCCCCAGGGGCTGCGCGTGGGGCCGCCGCTGGCCCGGCCGGGGAAGATCGTCTGTATCGGTCTGAACTATCTCGACCACGCCGCCGAGACCGGAGCCACGCTGCCCAGCGAGCCGGTCATGTTCCTCAAGGCGCCGGACACCGTGGTCGGGCCCTACGACGACATCCTGATCCCCCGCACCAGCGTCAAGACCGACTGGGAGGTCGAGCTGGCCGTCGTGATCGGTCGCACCGCGCGGTACCTGGAGTCGGACGCGGAGGCGCTGGCCTGCGTCGGCGGGTACGCGGTGGTGAACGACGTGTCCGAGCGCGAGTTCCAGCTCGAACGCGAGGGGCAGTGGGACAAGGGGAAGAACTGCGAGACGTTCAACCCGCTCGGCCCGTGGCTGGTGACCGCCGACGACGTACCCGACCCGCAGAGCCTCGGCCTGCGGTTGTGGGTCAACGGCGTGAAGAAGCAGGACGGGAACACCAGGAACATGAAGTTCGGGGTCGCCGAGATCGTGCGGTACCTCAGCCAGTTCCTGGTCCTCCACCCGGGCGACGTCATCAACACCGGTACCCCCGCGGGGGTCGCCCTGGGACAGCCGGAGCCGAAGCCGTACCTCCGCGCCGGCGACGTGGTGGACCTGGAGATCGACGGCCTTGGCAAGGCCCGCCAGCGGTTGGTAGCCGCAACGTGAGCGTGTTTACCTCCCTCGATACCTACGACGTCCGCTTCCCGACGTCCCGGGAGCTGGACGGCTCGGACGCGATGAACCCCGACCCGGACTACTCCGCCGCCTACGTGGTGCTGCGCACCGACCACCCGGACGGCCTGGAGGGGCACGGGTTCGCGTTCACCATCGGGCGCGGCAACGACGTCCAGGCCGCCGCGATCGAGGCGCTGCGGCCCTACCTGGTCGGCCGTCCGGTCGAGGCGATCCTGGCCGACCTGGGCGGGTTCTGGAAGGAGCTGGTACACGACTCGCAGCTGCGCTGGCTCGGTCCGGAGAAGGGCGTCATGCACATGGGCATCTCGGCCGTGGTCAACGCGGTCTGGGACCTCGCGGCCAAGCGCGCGGGGCAGCCGCTGTGGCTGATGCTCGCGCAGATGCCGCCGGAGCGGATCGTGTCGCTGGTCGACTTCCGGTACCTCACCGACGCGCTCACCCCCGACGATGCCCTCGCGATCCTGCGCAAGGCCGAGCGGGGACGCGCGGAGCGGATCGCGCACCTCAAGGAGTACGGCTACCCCGCGTACACCACCTCGCCGGGCTGGCTCGGGTACGACGACGAGAAGCTGACCCGGCTGTGCAAGGAGGCGGTCGAGGCCGGCTTCCGGCAGATCAAGCTGAAGGTCGGCGCCGACCTCTCCGACGACCTGCGGCGCATCCGGGTGGCCCGGGAGGTGTGCGGGCCGGACATCCGCATCGCGGTCGACGCGAACCAGCGTTGGGACGTGCAGCAGGCGATCGACTGGGTACGGGCGCTGGCGCCGTACGAGCCGTGGTGGGTGGAGGAGCCGACCAGCCCGGACGACGTGCTCGGGCACGCCACCATCGCCCGCGCCATCGCGCCCATCAAGGTGGCGACCGGCGAGCACGTGCAGAACCGGGTCATCTTCAAGCAGATGCTCCAGGCCAACGCCCTGTCGTACCTCCAGCTCGACGCGGCCCGGGTGGCCGGGGTCAACGAGAACGTGGCGATCCTGTTGCTGGCCGCCAAGTTCGGGGTACCGGTCTGTCCGCACGCCGGCGGCGTCGGCCTGTGCGAGCTGGTCCAGCACCTGTCGATGTTCGACTACGTGTCCGTGTCCGGGGCGCTCGACGACCGGGTCATCGAGTACGTCGACCACCTCCACGAGCATTTCGTGGATCCGGTGGTGATCCGGGACGGCCGGTACGTCGCGCCGAGCGCGCCGGGCTTCTCCGCCACGATGCGGCCGGGGACACTGGTGGCGTACGCGTACCCGCACGGTCCGATGTGGACGGAGGTAACCCAGTGATGGCAGGCGAGTTCGACGGCTTGGCCGCGATAGTCACCGGCGGCGCGTCCGGGATCGGGTTGGCGACCGCGAAGCTGCTGGCGGAGCGGGGCGCCAAGGTGGCGTGCCTCGACGTGAACGCCAAGGATCTGCCCGAGCCGCTGCTCGCGTACATCGCCGACGTCACCGACGATGCCGCGGTCCGTTCGGCCGTTGACGCGGCGGCGGAGGCGATGGGCGGCATCGACATCGTGGTGAACAACGCCGGCATCGGCGCCATCGGCACCATCGAGGCCAACTCCGACGAGGAGTGGCACCGGGTGCTCGACGTGAACGTGGTCGGCATGGTCCGCACCGCCCGGGCCGCCCTGCCGTACCTGCGCCGGTCGGCACACGCGGCGATCGTCAACACCTGCTCCATCGCGGCGCACGCCGGGCTGCCCCAGCGCGCCCTGTACAGCGCGAGCAAGGGTGCCGTCCAGGCCCTGACGCTGGCGATGGCGGCCGATCATCTGCCCGAGGGTATCCGGGTCACCTGCGTGAACCCGGGTACCGCGGACACCCCCTGGGTACGCCGCCTGCTCGCGCAGGCCGACGACCCCGACGCCGAGCTGGCCGCCCTCAAGGCGCGCCAGCCCAGTGGCCGGCTGGTCAGCGCGGAGGAGATCGCGGCCGCGATCGCCTACCTCGCCAGCCCGCTGGCCAGCGCGACCACCGGCACCGTGCTCGCAGTCGACGGCGGTATGCACGGGCTGCGGTTGCGCCCGCCCAGCAAATCCTGAATCAACTCTTCACACACCCCGACCCTTTGTGAGGACCCATGCTCAAGCGCAGAACGGCGGTGGTGGTCGCCGGCATCGCGCTGGTGGCGCTGACCGCCGCCGGCTGTAACCGGGGCAGCAGCAGCTCCGGCGGGAGCGGCGCCAGTGGTGGCGCCGGCGGTGGCGGCGGCAAGGTCGGCATCGACCAGCCCCGTTCGGACTCCGACTTCTGGAACTCTTACGAGAAATATGTCAAATCTGGCATAAAGGACCAGGGCCTCGACGCGCTGCCCGAGACCAACTCGCAGAACGACATCACCAAGCTGGCGGCCAACGTCAAGACGCTGGTGGCGCAGGGCGCGAAGGCGATCGTCATGGCGCCGCAGGACACCGCCGCGGTGGCCACCACCCTGGACGACCTGGCCGGCAAGAACATCCCCGCGGTCAGCGTGGACACCCGGCCCGACCAGGGCAAGGTGTTCATGGTCGTCCGCGCGGACAACAAGGCGTACGGCCAGAAGGCCTGCAAGTTCCTCGGCGACAAGCTCGGCGGCAAGGGCACGATCGTGGAGTTCGAGGGCGACCTGGCCTCGATCAACGGCCGGGACCGCTCCGAGGCGTTCGGCGGCTGCGTGAAGCAGAACTACCCGAACATCAAGGTGCTCGCCGAGGAGACCAACTGGAAGGGCGACGTCGCCTCCGCGAAGCTGCAGACCGACCTGAACGCGGGCCCGGTCAACGGCATCTACATGCAGGCCGGCGGCGTGTTCCTGGCACCGACGATCGCCCTGCTGCAGCAGAAGAACCTGCTGGTACCGCCGACCGACCCGAAGCACATCTTCATCGTGTCCAACGACGGCATCCCGCAGGAGTTCGCCGCCATCAAGGCCGGCCAGATCGACGCGACCGTGTCCCAGCCGGCCGACCTGTACGCCAAGTACGCCCTCTTCTACGCGAAGGCGGCGCTGGCCGGGCAGAAGTTCTCGGCCGGTCCGACGGACCACCAGTCCACCATCATCACGATCCCCAACGGGCTGGAGGACCAGCTTCCCGCCCCGCTGGTGACGAAGGACAATGTCGACGACTCGTCCCTCTGGGGCAACCAGGTAGGCAAATGAGTGAGGCTGAGGTCACCCCGGTCGCCGAGGCGACCGGGGTGACCAAGCGGTTCGGCGCGACCGTCGCACTCGACGACGTCGGGCTGACGGTATGGCCGGCGGAGTCGCACGCCCTGGTCGGGCGCAACGGCGCCGGCAAGTCCACGCTGGTGTCGGTCCTCACCGGGCTGACCCGGCCCGATTCCGGCACCGTACGGTTCCGCGGCGAGCCGGCCCCGCCGCCGACCGACCGTGCCGCGTGGCGTGCCCGGGTCGCCTGCGTGTACCAGAAGTCCACGATCATCCCGACCCTGTCGGTGGCCGAGAACCTCTACCTGAACCGGCAGGACACCGTCGGCGACACACACGGCCGGATCTCCTGGCGGGCGGTGCACGAGCACGCGGCGAAGCTGCTGCGCAACTGGAGCATCGACGTGGACCCGAAGGTCGAGGCCGGGCGGCTCACCGTGGAGCAGCGGCAGACGCTGGAGATCGCGCGGGCGCTGTCCTTCGGCGCCCGGTTCGTCATCCTCGACGAGCCGACCGCACAGCTCGACGGCGCCGGCATCCAGCGGCTGTTCGAGCGGCTGCGGGCGCTGCAGTCGGCCGGGGTGGCGTTCCTGTTCATCTCCCACCACCTCCAGGAGATCTACGAGATCTGCCAGACCGTCACCGTCTACCGGGACGCCCGCCACGTGCTCACCGCGCCGGTCGCCGGGCTGCGGCGCGAGGCGCTCATCGAGGCGATGACCGGCGACGCGACCGGCCTGCGCGAACTCGGCGAGCACGCGACCACGGTGCCGGCGGGCGCGGTGGAGCTGCTGCGGGTGGAGCGGCTGACCGGTACCAGCGAATTCGCCGGCGTGTCGCTCAGCGTACGGGCCGGGGAGATCGTCGCGGTCGCCGGAGCCGTGGGCGCGGGCGCGGTGGCGCTCGGCGAGACCGTCGTGGGCCTGCGGAGACCGTTGTCCGGTACGGTCGCCGTGGCGGGCCGACCCGTGCGGCCCGGCAGCGTGGCCGCGTCCCTGTCCGCCGGCATCGGGTTCCTGCCCGAGGACCGCCACCGCCAGGGTCTGGTACCGCTGCGGTCCATCGCGGAGAACCTCACGCTCACCGTCACCGACCGGCTCGGCAGGCTGGGTTTCGTCTCCGAGGCGGCCCGCCAGCACACCGCCGTCGGGCTGATGGAGCGCCTCGACGTGAAGGCGTCCGGTCCTGACCAGCCGGTGTCCGCGCTGTCCGGCGGCAACCAGCAGAAGGTCGTCATGGGCCGGGCGCTGGCCAGCGAGCCGCGGGTACTGGTGCTGATCCGACCGACCGCGGGCGTCGACGTCAAATCCAAGGAGTCCCTGCTGGGCACCGTCGAGGCGGCCGCCGCTGAGGGGCGCGCCGCGCTGATCGTCTCCGACGAGCTGGACGACCTGCGCGTGGCCGACCGGGTCATCGTCATGTACAAGGGCCGTGTGGTGGCCGAGCTGCCGCGTGGCTGGCGCGACCGGGAGATGGTCGCCGCGATCGAGGGTCTCGGCGACGAGGAGACTGATGGTGGTGAGTGAGATGCAGGACACCGCTCCTCCGGTCGTGGTACCGGGCCGGAGCGCGCCGCCTCGCGGCCGCCGGGTATGGCTCGCGCGGCTGCGGGACTTCTCGCTGATCCCGGTGATCTTCCTGCTGCTGGTGGTCGGGTTCATCGTCAGCCCCAACTTCCTCACCCGGGGCAACCTGATCGACGTGCTCCAGCAGTGCACCGAGCTGAGCATGCTGGTCCTGGGGGAGGCGATGATCCTCATCGCCGGCCGGATGGACCTGTCGCTGGAGTCCACGATCGGGGTCGCACCGGTACTCGCGGTGTGGCTCGTCGCGCCCACGCACGGCGGCCGCTTCGCGGGGCTGGAGCTGCTGCCGAGCTGGACCACCGTCCCGGTCTGCCTGCTGATCGGCGCGCTGATCGGCCTGATCAACGCGGTGGTGGCGGTCAAGATCCGGATCAACGCGTTCATCTGGACGCTGGGCATGCTCATCGCCCTGCGCGGCCTGCAACTGGGCATCAGCGGCGGCAACTCCATCTTCGAGCTGCCCAGCTCGCTCAAGTACCTCGGCCACAGCGCCTGGCTCGGGCTGCCCGCGTCGCTGTGGATCTGCGGCGTCATCTTCGCGGTCGGCATCGTGGCGCTCGGCTGGTTCCGGCACGGGCGCTCGCTCTACGCGATCGGCGGCAACGCCGAGGCGGCGCGCGCGGCCGGTATCCGTACCGACCGGGTACTGATCATCGTGTTCGTCACCGGCTCCGTCCTCGCCGCCCTCGCGGGGGTCCTCTACGTCGGGCACTACGGCTCGATCTCCGCGAACCAGGGCCAGGGCTGGATCTTCCAGGTCTTCGCCGCGGCGGTGATCGGCGGGGTCAGCCTCAACGGTGGCCGGGGCAGCCTGTTCGGCGCGCTGACCGGCGTCATCGCGCTCCAGCTCATCCTCAACGTCATGAACTTCGCCCACGTACCGCCGGCGTGGGACCAGCTCGTCTACGGCGTGATCATTCTGATGGCACTGGTCGTGTCCCGGTTCACCTCCGGCGAGGCACAGGACTGAGGTACCGGCCCAGGGGGGAAGGTTGTCGATGCAGCGGATCGCTCTGCACACCCGGCTGGCGCCGGGCAAGGAGGAGGAGTACGAGAAGGTCCACGCGGTGATCCCGGCCGACCTCGACGCGGCACTGCGCGAGGCCGGGGTACGCACGTGGCGGATCTGGCGGGACGGCCGGGACCTGTTCCACGTGGTGGAAGTCGACGACTACCAGCACATGCGGGCCTACCTGCGGGATCACCCGGCGAACGTGCCGTGGCAGGCCCGGATGGCCGAGCTGCTGGAGGTCGAGGACGACTACTCCGGACAGGACCTGGGCATCCCACTGGTGTGGGAGCTGCCGTCATGAAGGTCGTGGGCCGAACCGGGGTCCCGATCACCGGGCTGGGGTTCGGCGCCGCGTCGATCGGCAACCTCTACAAGGTGGTACCGGACGAGGACGCGGCCGCCGCGGTCGAGGCCGCCTGGGACCGGGACGTGCGGTACTTCGACACCGCCCCGCACTACGGGCTCGGGTTGTCCGAGCGCCGTCTCGGCGCCGTACTCGCCGGGCACCCGCGGGACGAGTATGTGATCTCGACGAAGGTCGGGCGGCTGCTGGTCGCCAACCCGGGCGGCGAGGATCGGCGCGACCTCGACAACGGCTTCGACGTACCGGCCACGCTGCGCCGCCACTGGGACTTCTCCGCCGACGGGGTCCGGCGCAGCCTCGACGAGAGCATGGCGCGGCTCGGGGTGGACCGGATCGACATCGCGCTGATCCACGATCCCGAGGAGTCCGACCAACCCGAGACCGCGCTGGCCGTGGGCTACCCCGCGCTGGACGAGCTGCGCGCGCAGGGCGTGATCGGCGCGGTGGGGGTGGGCTCGAAGCAGGTACAGATCCTGCACCGGTTCGTCACCGAGACCGAGCTGGACACGATCATGCTGGCCGGCCGGTACACCCTGCTGGAGCAGCCGGCCCTGGACGAGCTGCTGCCGGCGTGCGAGAAGCACGGGGTGTCGGTGCTCAACGTCGGGGTGTTCAACAGCGGCCTGCTGGCGCGCGAGTGGCCGGAGGACGGCGGAAAGTACGAGTACGGCGACGCACCACCTGAGCTGGTCGAGCGGGCCCGGCGGATCGCCGCCGTGTGCCGGGAGCACGGTACCTCGCTGCCGCACGCCGCGCTGGCCTTCGCCGGGGCGCACCCGACCGTGGCGAGCGTGGTGGTCGGCGCCGGCCGGCCGGCGCACATGATCCGCAACGCCGAGCTGGCCGCCGCCCCACTCCCGCCGGCCGCGCTCTGGGTGGACCTTGTCGCGCAGGGACTCCTGCGCCCGGACGCACCGGTACCGTCGTAGTCATGATTATCGATGCCCATCACCACCTGTGGGACCCGGTGCAGCACGAGTACCCGTGGCTGGACGGCGACGCGCTGGCGCCGCTGCGCCGGGCGTACACCGTCGACGACCTGTGGGAGGTCACCGACGGGCGGGTGGCGCACACCGTGCTGGTACAGACGATCAGCGACGAGCGGGAGACCGCCGAGTTCCTGGCGACCGCCGGGGCCAACGACGGGCTGATCAAGGGCGTGGTCGGCTGGGTGGACCTCACCGCGCCCGACGTCGCCGACCGGATCGCCGCGCTCCGGGCCGGCCCAGGCGGCGACCGGCTGGTCGGCATCCGGCACCAGGTGCAGGACGAGCCCGACCCGCGGTGGCTCGCCCGGCCGGAGGTGCTGCGCGGGCTGCGCGCGGTCGGCGCGGCCGGGCTCGCGTACGACCTGCTGGTCCTGGTACCGCAACTGGAGGTCGCGACGGATGTGGCCGGCGAGCTGCCGGAGGTCCGGTTCGTGCTCGACCACCTGGCCAAGCCGAACATCGCGGCCGGGCAGTGGGAGCCGTGGACGTCCCGGCTGGCCGCCCTCGCCGCACGACCCAACGTCACCGCGAAGGTCTCCGGGCTGGTCACCGAAGCACCGTGGAACGGCTGGGACGCCGGGCAGATCGCCCCGTACGTCCGGCACGCGATCGAGGTCTTCGGCCCGGACCGGCTCATGTACGGCTCGGACTGGCCGGTCTGCACGCTGGCGGCCAGCTACGACGAGGTCTGGGAGCTGGCCGGTGCCCTCATCAAGGACCTGAGCGAAACCGAGCGCGCCGCGGTCCTCGGCGGTACCGCCACCCGGGTCTACGACCTCTGACCCGCGGCGGCGCCGCCGCGCCGCTCAGTCCTGCAACGCCCGGCGCAGCCACTCCTCGACGCCGGCCACGTGCACGGTGGCCCAGGAGCGGGCGAGATCGGGCTGCCGCGAGGCGATCGCGTCGCAGATGGCGGTGTGCTGCTCGCGGGTACGGGCGACGGCCCCCTCCTGGGTCAGCCCGCGCCAGATCCGCGCGCGGGTGGTGGGGCCGGACAGGCTCTCGATCAGGGAGCAGAGCACGGTGTTACCGGAGCCGAGCGCGATCCGCCGGTGGAACTCCAGGTCGTTGGCGACCAGCGCCTCGATCGTCGGGTCGTCCTCCAGCTCGTCGAGGACCGCGCGCAGCTCGGCGACCTGCAGGTCGGTCATGTTCAGCGCGGCCATCGCGGTGGCGGCGGGCTCCAGGATGCGCCGGACCTCGAGGAACTCCAGTACCGTGTCGTCGCGGTGGAAGTCCACCACGAACGTCATCGCGTCGAGCAGCAGGCGCGGTTCGAGGCTGGTCACGTAGGTACCGTCGCCCTGCCGGACGTCGAGCACGTGGATCAGCGACAGCGCCTTGACGGCCTCGCGCAGCGAGTTCCGCGACAGGCCGAGTCGGTCGGCGAGGTCGGCCTCCTTGGGCAGCCGGTCGCCGGGGCCCAGTTCACCCGAGACGATCATTTCCTTGATCTTGTCGATCGCCTCGTCGGTTACCGCCACGGAACCCCCTGCGCTAGGAATGCTGGCACATAGTAACGCTTGGTGAGGGGGTTGTGGTCAAGCGCCGGCTCCGGCGGACTCGACGGGTGCCGGCTCCACCCGTACGGCCGTACCGTAGGCGCAGATCTCCGCCCAGGCCGAGCTGATCTCCCGATTGTCGAACCGCATGCCGATCACCGCATTGCCGCCCTTGCGGCGGGCCGCCCTGGCCATCTCCGCGATGGCCTCCTCCCGCCAGTGGCCCAGCGCCCGGTACATCTGCGGGTTCATGGCGCCGCTGAGCGCCTTGACGCCCTCGGCGTACGGGTTGTGGGTGCGCGCGGTCAGCCCGAACACCTGACCGAGCACCTCGACGACGCGGTACCCGGGGACGCTCTCCGTGGTGACGATGAGCATCGCAATGTCTCACCCCCTAGGGAACCACTATGCCCGCCAGGATGCGGCATCCGTGCGCCCCCACCTCCCCGGAATGCCCCGCAGGCCGAGGCGGCCGACACCCTCCGGCACTACCGGGTCAACGCGCAGTCGCTCACCGTCCGGCTCCAGGCCGAGCATCACCCTGAGCAGGAGCAGCGGGGTGGCCGCGGCCCACGCCTGAGGCGAGCAGGCCGTCGGGTACGCGACGGGAACCTCCGTCGACTTGCGGTCGTACCCGACGAACACCTCGGGCAGGCGGTAGTCGAAGTGCCGGGACGCCTCCAGGATCGCCATGGCGAGCCGGCCGGCCTCGACCCGCCGCCCGTACCGGGCCAGCCCGGCCGCCACGATGCCGGTGTCGTGCGGCCAGACCGAGCCGTTGTGGTACTCCAGCGGGTTGTAGACGCCCTGCCCGGCGGCGAGGGTACGCACGCCCCAGCCGGAGAACAGCCAGGGCCCGAGCAGGTGCCCGACCAGCGCCTCGACGTGCTCGTCCGGCACGATGCCGCTCCACAGCAGGTGGCCGACGTTCGACGTCAACGTCGGTACCGGCTGCTTCTCCCCGTCCAGGGCCAGCGCGTAGAAGCCGCGGTCGGACAGCCAGTAGTCGGCGACGAACCGGTCGCGCAGCGCAGCCGCATCCCGCTCCAGCCGCTCGGCCAGCACCGGGTCGTTCCAGAACTCGCGCGCCAGCCGGGCCGTCCGCACCCGGGCGTCGTAGGCGTACCCCTGGATCTCGCAGGTGGCCCGGGGGAGCGAGGCGAGCCGGCCGTCCGGCCAGACGATCGAGTTCCAGGAGTCCTTCCAGCACTGGTTGACCAGGCCGCTCTGCGGGTTGCGGGTCTCGTAGTCGAGGTACCCGTCGTGGTTGGTGTCGCCGAACTCCTCGATCCACCGCAGCGCCGCGCGGGCCTGCGGTTCCAGCGCCTTGACCGTCTCCACGTCGCCGGTCCAGCGCTCGTACTCGTCGAGGACCACGAGGAACAGCGGCGTCGAGTCGCAGGATCCGTAGTACGGCGACTGCGGCCGCTTGCGGAAGTGGGTCAGCTCGCCGTGGCGCAGCTCGTGCAGGATCTTGCCCGGTTCCGCGTCGCGGAAGTCGTCGAACTCGGTGGCCTGCTGGTTCGCCAGGGCGTGCAGGGTGGTCCGGCACAGTTCGGGCGCGAACGGCAGCGTCTGGTAGCTGGTGATCAGGCTGTCCCGGCCGAACAACGCCATGAACCAGGGCAGCCCGGCGGCGGGCAGTGACGCGTCTGGCACGGTCTCCGGGTAGAAGCGCAGGGCGGCGAGATCGACGAGGCTGCGCCTGTAGGTGCGGCGCAGGTCGTCGTGGTCGGTCTCCAGGGTCGGCGCGTCCTCCAGCCACTCCTCGAGGCTGTCGTCCATGTTCGGCTGGTGGGACCGGCGCGGTACCGGACGATGGGTCTGGGTGGCCAGGGAGATCTCGACCTCGCTCTGCCAGGTCTGGTTCGGGGCGAGGCTGACCCGGAAGGTCAGCGACTCGTCGGTGAAGAACGCGCCCGGCGCCCGGATCGAGGTTTCCCGGTAGAAGTCGGCGTGCCGGTACATGAGGCAGACCCGGTCGCTGTCCACCCTGCGGGAGAACTGACCTGTCTTGGCAAGTTTGTCCTTTATCTCGAAGATGTCGGCGAAGTCGGCGCCGAACAGCAGCGACACCTCCAGCTGCATCCCCCGGGTGCCGTGGTTGGTCAGCTCGATCTGTTCCTGCATGCCGTCGCCGACGTGCCGGTGCCGTACCAGCGACAGCGTCGGATTGCGGTAGATCGTGCCGGTCGGCTCGATCAGGAAGAAGACCGCCTCGTCGTAGTCCAGCGTCTCGGCGGACAGCACGTCCAGCTCGCGGCCGTTGAGCCGGATCTGCCAGCGGGACAGGTGGCGCATGTCCCGGTAGAACAGGCCGCTCATCTCGTCGTCGCGCAGACCGATGTCCCCGCGCAGGTCGCTCACGACGAAGGTGCTGCCTTCGAGAATGTTGATTCGACGCGGTTGCACGTCCCACCCCTTGCCCGCTCGGACGATCTCCATTTACACGTTAGGCCGACGGTGTGTCACCGGCTCGCACCGTGGGTACTGGTACCGCAGGTAACCCGCCGGACTAAGCGAGGGCAGTACCGTGGCTGACGCACCTCAGGAGCCTCCCAGTCGGGTTCACAAACGGTTGCGCATCGCAATGGTGGCGCCACCCTGGTTCGAGCTACCCCCAGTCGGGTACGGCGGACTGGAGGTGATCACCGCGGCCCTCGTGGACGGCCTGGTCGAGCGCGGCCACGAGGTGACGCTCTTCGGCGCCGGTAACCGTACCGGTACCCGGGCTCGATTTGTATCCACCACGGGTCAGCTCCAGTTCCCGCGCCTGGGCGAGCTGATGCCCGCCGTTCTGCACACCGCGCGGGTCAACCGACTGCTCCGCGATGGCGATTTCGACGTCGTACACGACCACACGACCGATGGCCCGATGACGGCACCGACCCGCCCGGTACCGACCGTGGTGACCGTGCACGGCGCGGTCAACGGCGAGTACGGCGACTATCTCGCGGCGCTGGGCGACAGCGCCGGGCTGGTCGCGATCTCCCGCACCCAGCGCCTGCTACGGCCCGGACTCAACTGGGTGGCCACCGTGCACAACGCGCTGCCGCCGAGCGCGATCGAGGACCGCGCCGCCACACCGGAGGGGCCGGTGCTGTGGCTCGCCCGGTTCAACCCGGACAAGGGGCCGGATCTGGCCGTCAAGGCGTGCCAGGCGGCGGGCGTGCCACTGGTACTCGCCGGCAAATGCAACGAGCGGGAGGAGCGCGAGTACCTCGAACAGGAGATCCGCCCGCTCGCCGACAACTCGGTCGAGCTGCTGGTCAACCCGGCGCGGCCCACCACCCAGCGGCTGCTCCGCGAGGCCCGCTGCCTCATCATGCCCATCCGCTGGTGCGAACCCTTCGGCATGGTGATGATCGAGGCCATGGCGGTCGGTACCCCGGTGGTGGGGCTGCGCAGCGGCGCCGTACCGGAGCTGGTTCAGCATGGCGTGACCGGCTGGATCGCCGGCTCGCCCGAGGAGCTGCCGGATCTGCTGCGCCGGGTGGGCGAGATCGACGCCCGGGCCTGCGCCCGGCACGTCCGGGCCGGCTTCAGCGCGGGCGTGATGGCGCGCCGGTACGAGCGGGTGTACCTGGATGTCCTGGGCCGACCCGCACCGGCGGTGGTCCACCGCCGGCGGCTGGTCGACCGCCGCCCGACGGCGGCGCCGGTCCTCCGGCCCCCCGACCGGCGCCTGCCCCACCTTCGTTGACCGGCGCCACGGTGCCCCACGAGAAGCCGGGCGGCCCCCCGATCGGCCCCCGGGCCGCCCGGCTTCCGCATCCCCCGGTTCGGCCCCCGGGTTAGCCCATCACACCGAACGGCGGAGGACTGTCGGCTATCCGGCGGAACGGCGGTCGATCCGGAAAACGACATCGACGAGCGGCACTGCGGCGTAACACTGCCCGGTTCCTGGCATGCTGGCGGGAGCGGAGGACGCACCGAGGCGGGCGGCGTCTGGACTGACGAGCGAAGCGAGGAGGGAAGACGTCGTCATTAGGAGCCTCGGTGCCGCGCGAGCGAAGCGAGCGCCGATGTTCGAGCGCCGAAGCTACAGCGGAGGGGATGCCGGGATGGCGGACGAGGTCGATGTCGTCGTTGTCGGGATGGGCGTCGGCGGCGAGGAGGTGGCCGGCCGGCTCGCGGCGGCGGGGCTGTCCGTCGTAGGCATCGAGCACCGCCTCGTCGGCGGGGAGTGCCCGTACTGGGGCTGCGTACCGAGCAAGATGATGATCCGGGCGGGCAACGCCCTCGCCGAGGCGCGCCGGGTGTCCGGGCTCGCCGGCCTGGCCACGGTCGAGCCGGACTGGACCCCGGTGGCGAAGCGGATCCGGGAGGAGGCCACCGACGACTGGGACGACCGGGTCGCGGTCGACCGGTTCGTCAAGAAGGGCGGCCGGTTCGTGCGGGGCTTCGGCCGGCTGGCCGGGCCGGGCCGGGTGGAGGTCGGCGACGAGACGTTCCAGGCTCGCCGGGGGGTGGTGGTCGGCACCGGTACCGCACCGGCGGTACCCCCGATCGACGGGCTCGCCGGCACGCCGTACTGGACCAACCGGGAGGCGATCGAGGTCGAGGAGCTGCCCGACTCGCTGATCATCCTCGGTGGCGGCGCCATCGGGCTGGAGCTGGCCCAGGTGTTCGCGCGGTTCGGGGTGGCGGTCAGCGTGGTGGAGGCCCTCGACCGGCTGCTCGCGGTGGAGGAGCCGGAGTCCTCCGAGCTGGCCGCGAAGGCGCTGGCCGGCGACGAGATCGCGATCCGCACGGGGGCGAACGCGGCCCGGGTGGAGTACGACGGGCAGCAGTTCACGCTGGTCCTCGCGGACGGACAACGCCTGGTCGCACAGCGGCTGCTGGTCGCGACCGGCCGCCGGGCCAGCCTCGGCGAGCTGGGCCTGGACACCGTGGGCCTGGACGGGAACGCCCGGTTCCTGGAGGTCGACGAGTGGCTGCGCGCGGGCGACCGGCTGTGGGGCGTCGGCGACGTGACCGGTCGCGGGGTGTTCACCCACGTCGCGATGTACCAGGCGGACATCGTCGTGCGGGACGTCCTCGGGCAGGGCGGGCCGGCGGCGGACTACCGGGCGCTGCCCCGGGTCACGTTCACCGACCCCGAGATCGGCGCGGTCGGGCTGACCGAGGCGCAGGCGCGGGAGCACGGGATACCGGTCCAGGTCGGATACACCGACCTGACCACGTCGGCCCGGGGATGGATCCACAAGGCCGGCAACGCGGGCTTCATCAAGCTGGTCGTGGACGCGGGTCGGGGCGTGCTGGTCGGGGCGACCTCCGCCGGGCCTGCCGGCGGCGAGGTGCTCAGCGCGCTGACCGTGGCGGTACACGCGGAGGTACCGCTGGCCACGCTGCGCTCGATGATCTACGCGTACCCGACGTTCCACCGCGCCATCCAGGCGGCCCTGGCGGACCTCGGCTGATCCGGGCGCAGCGGCCGGTACGGGCTGTCCTTGGTGACCGACAGACCCGGATTTCGCTCTGCCGGGGTCCACCGGCGCTGGACCGGGGTTTACCGGGAGTTACGCCGGGCAACACAACTCCTATGTCTGAGCCGCGTACGTCTGAGTCAACGGCCGGCCTGGTCCGGCAGGCCGCCGAGCAGATCTCCACGCTGGTCCGCGACGAAATGGCGCTGGCGAAGGCCGAGATGGCCGAGAAGGCCGGCCGGGCCGGGCGTGGCGTGGGGCTGTTCGGCACCGCCGGACTGGCTAGCCTGTACGGGGTGCTGGGTGTGCTGACCGCGGTTGTGCTACTTCTGGCCCTCGTGATGCCGGCCTGGAGCGCCGCGCTGCTGGTCGGAGTCGTGCTGTTGATCGTCGCCGGGGTGCTCGCGCTCGCCGGCCGCGCCCAGGTCCGGCGGGCCACCCCGCCGGTACCGGAAGAGGCGGTGCGCGGTGTGCGGGCCGACATCGACACGGTGACGACGGCCGTGGAGGAGAGGGGACACCGTGGGTAATCCGCCGACCGAGCCGGAGGCTCTCCGTCGGGAGATCGAGCAGACCCGCGCGGAACTGGGCGAGACGGTCGAGGAGCTGGCCGCCAGGGTGGACGTGAAGGCACGCGCACAGGAGGCCGTCGACGACGCCAAGGAGCGCGCGCGGGGCGCGGTGGACACCGTCGCGTACCAGGTGGGCAAGCAGCGGGAGAAGGTCGCCGCGCTGAGCCCGCCGGTCCGCGCCGCGATTGCCGCCGCGGCGGCCGGCCTGATCGCGCTGCTGCTCATCCGCATGCTGCGCAGCAGGAGGTCGGAGTGAGGAAAGTGCTGTACCGGCCGGTCGGGCTGCTCGCCGGGGCCGGCGCCGGCCTGATCGCCGGGTACGTGTTCAAGAAGGTCTGGCAGCTCGCGTCCGGCGACGACGACGCGCCCGACGCGCTGGACCAGGACAAGGGCTGGAGCGAGATCCTCATCGCCGCGGCGCTGCAGGGCGCGATCTTCGCGATCGTCAAGGCCGCTATCGACCGGGCCAGTGCCGAGGGGGTACGCAAGGTGACCGGCACCTGGCCGGGCTGACCTACCCGCTGCCGAGGATCGCGGCGAACCGTTGCCGGGCGAGGCTGAGCTGGCCGGCGATGCGTACCTTGACGTCGTCGGCCAGCGGCGTGTCCGGGCGGGTGACGAGCTCTTGGAGCACCGGTACCAGGGGGGCGTACTTGGCTGCCATCGCGCGGAGCTTCGGCCCGGTCGTGTGAATCAGCCCGACGCCGTTGTCGGTGAAGTCGGAGATCTTGATCACCCGCGCCCACGGGTCACCGGCCAGGCTGTGCGCGACGTGTTCGCGGTACTGCTCGTACGGGTGCCGGTCCGGCGCCCACTCCGGGTTCGTCACGGCGCCGACGAGCTGCGCCACCCGGTCGCCGAAGCGGGCGGCGAGGGTGGCCAGAGCGGCCTGCGGGGTGCCGCCGAGCTCCTCCGGGTGGTCCTCCACGGAGTCGTGCAGCAGGGCGGCGACCAGCACGTCGACGTCCTCGACGCGGTAGTAGCAGATGATCCGGACGGTGACCCGGAGCAGGTGGTTGACGTAGGGCTCGCGGACCCGGCGGTCCTCGGCGTGCAGCTCGCTCGCGAGGGCCAGCGCCTCCTCCAACCGGGCCCGGTCGGCCCGCGCGAACCGCGCGATCTCCAGGGCGAACCGGCCGCGCAGCCCGGCCTCGCCGTACACCTCGGTGATGGCGTGCAGCGGCATGATGCGCAGGAGCTCCGGTTCGGGCGCGCCGGTCACGGCGCCGTCCGGGGCAGCTCAGGCAGGTCGGCGACCCGCCACAAGCCCAGTGCCTTGTCCGCGTAGGCGCCGTCGTCGGCGGTCCAGTCCTCGACGATCACCTCCAGCGGTTCGGGCAGCGCGAACGGGGGTAGGCAGAGGTTCAGCGGCCGCCAGTCACCGGTGTCGATCTCGGCATTGGCGTCGAGTTCGAGGAAGGTCGTCGCGAGCAGGTGGGTGGAGCCGCTGCGCCGCAGGTTGGCGAAGGCCCGGAAGATCTGCGCGTATCCCAGGTGGACCAGGCCGTCCCGGCACAGCACCACGTCGACCCTCGGGAGGGGGTCGCGGCAGAGGTTCAGGCACCGGAACCGCCGCCCTGGTCCGCCGTACCGCCGGGTGTTGCTCGCGACCAGGTCGGACACGATGTCGCCGCCGGTGTAGTCGATCCCGGCCAGCTCGGCTCGGGAGAGCCAGCCGAAGTCCCCGCAAGGCAGGTCGAGCAGGCTCCTGGCCCGGCGCCGGCGCAACAGCCTCGGGATCTCCTGGCGCAGCATCTCGGTGGTGGGGTTATCCGGCTCGCTGACCGGGCTGGTCCGGTACAGGTAGGTGAAGATCGCCTCGGTGTCGTGTCCGATCAGGTTGGCCGCGTGTTCCTTGAACCGTTCGTTCGCGAGAACCGGTGGGCGCTGCCTGGCGGGAGGCAGGGACGACATCGCGGCACCTTCCGTGCGGAGTCGCTGGGTACGCGTGATCGTACGACGTCCGACGTATCCGCGCAGGTCCGGTCCGGGGCCTTGGGTCGGTTGGCAGGCGACACCGTCCCGATCCGGTGCCCGACGCAGAGCGATCCGCGTGCTGGCGGCCGTCCCGATCCGGTGCCCGACGCAGAGCGATCCGCGTGCTGGCGGCCGTCCCGATCCGGTGCCCGACGCAGAGCGATCCGCGCGCTGGCCCGGCCGGGCCGGCGCCTCGCCGGCTGATGGTTGACGGCAGCCTCTATTGACCAACCACGATGTCGCGATAACCTTTAGGAAACTTTCCTAAAGGGCTCGATCGTTGGGGGCGTCATGCGCGATCGCGGACGGGTCTTCCTCGTCGCCGTGGCGGCTGCCGCCACAGCACTGGCGGCGATCGTCGCGGTGATGCCGTGGGCATCCGCGGCGACCAACGCCATCACCAATCCCGGCTTCGAGACCGGCAACCTGTCCGGCTGGAGCTGCGACCCGTCCGACCGGGTGGTCACCGGGCACGCCCACAGCGGTACCTATGCGTTGGCCGGCGCGGCGGGCGGCGACACCGCGCAATGCACGCAGACGCTGACCCTCGTCGCCAACACCGCGTACACCTTGAGCGCATCAGTCCAGGGTGCGTTCGTCTTCCTCGGCGTCTCCGGCGGGGTCAGCGCCCAGACCTGGACGACCACGACCAGTTACCAGACGCTGAGCCTGAACCTCACCACCGCGGCGGCCACCTCGGTGACCGTCTTCGTGCACGGTTGGTACGGCCAGGGCACCTACTACGCCGACGACGTGACACTCAACGGGCCGACCGGCGGCCCCTCGCCGACCGGGTCCTCGCCGTCGCCGTCACGGTCGCGCTCCCCCTCGCCGTCGCCGTCACGGTCGCGCTCCCCCTCGCCGTCGCCTACCGGCAGTGTTCCGCCGCCGCCCAACGGCGCCTTCCGCAACCCCATCTACTTCATGCCGCTGGACAACAACCCGCAGAACATCACCGACGCGATCAACGCCGGCGGCGACCGGAACTTCAACCTGGCATTCGTCCTCGACTCCGGCGGCTGCACCCCGGCCTGGGACGGGGACGCCGCACACAAGGTGAGCGCGGACAGCACAGTCACCGGCGTGGTAGGCGCGGTACGGGCGAAGGGCGGGGACGTCGCGGTGTCCTTCGGCGGGTACAACGGTGTCGAACTCGGCGCCACCTGCGGCGGCTTCAGTTCGCTCGCCAACGCGTACCAGCAAGTGATCAACAAGTACAACCTGAGCCGCATCGACCTCGACTACGAGGGCGACGACCTGGACGCGAACATGGCCGTCCGGTTCGGGGCCATCAAGATCCTGCAGAACAACGCCCGCGCCGCCGGGAAGGCGCTGCACGTGTCCCTGACCATCCCGATGACGACGGTCGGCTTCCCCGGCTCCGGCATCGACGAGCTGAACCAGGCAAAGGCCGCCGGGGTCAGCTTCGACATCATCAACATCATGGCCTTCGACTACGGCCTGACCAACGCGAGCGACCAGGTCACCAGCGTGGAAATGGTCGCGCAGGCGGCACAGGGGCAGCTCAAGCAGGTGTTCGGCTGGGACGACGCCACCGCGTGGGGGCACCTCGGCTTGCAGATCATGAACGGCCACACCGACCAGCCGTCGGAGCTGTTCACCCAGGCGACCTTCCAGAGCCTGCTCGGGTACGCCCGGAGCAAGCACGTGGGCTGGTTCTCCTACTGGTCGCTCAACCGCGACCGGGCCTGTGACCCGAGCGTGCCGCACAACTGGGCGGACGGCTCGTGCAGCAGCGTGAGCCAGAACCCGTACGACTTCACCAAGATCGTCGCGCAGTACACCGGCTGAAACCGAGACCGGGCCGGCCACCGTTTCCCACGCGGCGGCCGGCCCCCGGCCACCGCCCTCACGGCGAGTCCGACCGCTGTTGCGCCCTTGCGGTACGCCCGGGTTCCCCGATCCCGCCGGCCCCGCCCTGCTCTACCGACGATGCCGGGCCGGTGGGCGGCGTGGGTCGTCCGACGGCCGCGACGCGCTAGGCCCGCGGATGCGCACGTGCGCGTGGATCGGGTACAGTGCGTCGTTGCGGGCGATTAGCTCAGCGGGAGAGCGCTTCGTTCACACCGAAGAGGTCACTGGTTCGATCCCAGTATCGCCCACCGT
>JBKPCQ010000313.1:0-5368 GCA_046727455.1 Actinomycetota bacterium
GCTGCTTGCGTTGGCGGGTGCGGTGTGCCCGCAGGACGGTCACGGTTTCGGCGTCGAGCGCGACGATGTCTTCGCTGCTGTCGGTCTTGGGGGCTTTGAGGCTGGTGGCCCAGCCGAGTTGGGCGAGCTGCCACCGGACGATGAGCTGCGCGGTGTCGAGGTCGATGTCGGTCCAGTGCTGCCCGCAGGCTTCGCCTCGGCGCAGTCCACGGTAGGCGATCAGGTGGTACAGGGCGTACCAGTCTTCGTCGACTGCGGCGGCGTGGTCAAGGAACGCCCCGGTCTGTGTCGGCGTCCACACCATGACCGGCGACGGGATCTCCCCGGTCGCCTTCCACCGGCTGACCCGTTCGTCAGTCCATACCAACGGCTTGGGCCGCTTGGCCGAGGGCAGCTCGACGTGGGTGGCGGGATTGCTGTCGATGAGCCGCTGCCGGATCGCGGCGTTGAGCGCAGCGCGCAGGGTGGCCCGAATTCGGTGCATCGTGGCTGGGGCGATGGTCCGCATTCCCCTGACCAGGGCTCGTTTAGCCTCGTCCGGGCTGGCCCGGTGTGTCTCGATCATCTCGTTGCGTTCGGCAATCGCCTCGAACATCGCCGCGATGTGTCCGACTCGCAGCTTGTCCAGCCGGATCTGGCCCAGGTGTGGCAGCAGGTACAGGTTGAGGTGGCTGGTGTAGGAGCGGGCGGTGGTGCCCTCCAACGTTTTACGGCCGGCCAGCCACTCGGTCAGCCACGCTGCCGTGGTCGGGATCATGGCCAGGTCGCGGCCGAGGTACAGCATCCGGCGGATCTGCTCCACCGTGGGCGCCGACTGGCCGGTGCGGAGCGCCGCCTCGATCAGGTCGCCGACCTTGGCAAGCTCCTGCGAGTCGTTCGAGTCGGCGACAGCGGCCGCCTCGCGGATCCTTTCGAGTTCTGCGTCGGCCTCGGCCTGGCTGTCGAACCCGCCGCGCCGCTGCGGCCGGCGAGTGCCGTCAGCTCGGGGCGGTAGTTCGATCTGTAGGTACCAGACCCCCGTGGTTAGGGTTCCAGGAGCCGCCGGGGCGACGCAGTCTCGGGCAGGTCTTGCCGAGCAGTTTGCCGTTGGTGTCGCGACATGCGCACCGCTTGTACGTTGTGCCTTTCACGGGATGGCCCCTTTGGTTGTCGGTTGTGGGCCAGCGGATTCGCGGCGATGGCGCATCCGCTGGTTCCACGGGTCGACGTCGCATCCATGCCGATGGGGCAGGCGGGATCAAGTCCATCTCGGTAGCCGCCCCGTAGGATGCGCTGGTCGGTGATGGTCTCGATCAGCCTTCGATGCCGATGGCCTTGAGTAGGTGCGTAACGGCGACCAGATATCGGTTGCCGACTCTGAGCACAGGCACCGGGAACGCCCCGAGGCGTGCCAGGCGGTAGGCGGTGGTGCGCCCGATGCCGAGGACGGCCCCGGCCGTGACGATGTCCGTGGTCACGCCGAGTTCCCGGATCTGTTCGACCGACCACGGCTGACGGCGAGTCACCGGCGCACACCCTCTCGAACACCGTCGGTCGGCGGATAGCACGGTGTACCAGCGCTTCCCTGCTTGGGTTCCGAGGAACCGCTGGCAGTCCCGGCCGCCCGGAAGATGATCACTTCCTCGTGCTGCTGGAGCCATTGCGGTTCGCCGTCGGCGATGGCGGCGCGGGCGTTCTTCTGTTGAAAGAACGAGGCCCGGGAGATGAGGCGTCCGTCGCGGACGCCCGCGATCAAGGCGGCGCATTCCTCGTGTAGGCGCAGGCCGGCGTTGATGCCGGCGGCGGCGGCGATGCCGGGGATGTCGATGAGTTCGCCGTGGCGGCGGTAGGGGCGGGCGGTGATGGCGACGATGCCGTCGGGGCGCAGGATCGCGGCAGCGCCGGTAAGGATCTGGGTGAACCCGGCGGCGAGTTCGTCGTGGCCGCGGTAGGCGAGGTTGGCCGTGTCCGCCCCGTACTTGTGGTGGATCTTTGCGACCTTGCCCCGGCGGGGGCCGGGGGTGCGGACGTGGCCGTGGGTGGATGGCCCGTACGGCGGGGAGGTGACCACCAGCGCGATGCGCCCGTGCAACTGCGGCGGGATCAGCGCGGGCAGGTGGCGGGAGTCGCCGTGCAGGATTTCCCCGGTACCGGCGGCGCCCTGAGCGACAGCCAGGCGGATGCCCTCGGCGGCCAGGGTCGCCCAGCGGGCCTCGTACTCCACGCCGATGCCGTGCCGGCCCAGGTGCATCGCCTCGATGACGGTGGTGGCGATGCCGGCCATCGGGTCGCACACGTACTCGCCGGGCTGCGTGTAGGTGGCGATCAGGTACCGGGCGATGGCCGGCAGCATCTTGCCCGGATGCTCCATCGACGCCGGGGTGTACCGACCGCGTCGCTGCTCGCGCGAACACACCTGCCCAGTCACGAACACCGAGCCTTGCCAGGCGGGAGCAGCGGCCCGGCTTGGGTCCGGGCCGTGCACCGTTGCGCCCGTTGCGGCTTCGGTGCGGCTGACTGGCGCGGTGGTGTGGTCAGCTCAGGCATCGTCGTCTCCCGTCTCGTTGCGGAAGGCGAGGAGCCGGACGTGGATCACGTCGTGGTAGCCGTCGAGCAACGCGGCAGCGGTGGTGGCCGCGGTGTCGGGCATCGCGCGGGGCTCGAACTCCGGCAGCGGTACCCGCAGCACGAGGAACTCCTGCTGCCAGGTCAGCCCGGCAGCGCGGGCGGCGGTGATGACCGTGCAGCGGTGGCTGACCGCCCCGGCGCCGGAGCCATGCTCGGGATTGTGCGCGGTCAGCGCGGTGAGCAGGTAGCCGCCGGGGCGCAGCAGCGGCCGCCACGACTGCATCGCCCGGGTCATGCCATGCAGGTCCAGGCTGTAGGCGCCCGCGCGGGGCAGCCTCGCCGTGATCAGGCCGGCGCCGTTGCGGCGGCCGAAGAACCGCCGGGCGGGCGGTGCGGGCCGCACCCGGCCCTCACCGTCGGTGACCAGGTGGGCCGGCTGGCGGCCGAGGAACCGCGCCGCCCAGGTGATCATCGGGTGGGCGTCGAGGTCGATGACGACGTCGCCGCGCCGCGTGTAGCCGGCGATGAGATGGGCGGCGTCGTTGGGCTGGACTGCGCACCAGTCGGCGTGCGCAGCGGCTGGCCGGGTGCGCCGGCGGTGGCCAGACGGGTGAAGGAAGATGCTGACCGGCACCGGCGGTAGGCCGGTCCCGGAGCCAGCTCCCGAAGAGCTGGGGTGGTTGCGCGGCATGGGCATGTGGGCCACGTCCGCTGAAAGGCGCTGACACTTAGAGATACAGATGGCGGGGCCGGATTCGACATCCGGCCCCGCCATCTGCGTGCCTGCCGGGCGACCCACGGCCGTCGCCGGCCGCTTGAACAAGATCGCGGTATGGGTTGAACAAGATCGAGTCGAGGTTGAACACGCAGGTCAAGGCATGAGCACGTCGTCGTCGGTCGGCTGGCGACCGATGCCGTGCCCGGTCGACGGTGGCCCCGCCATGCGCGGCCGAAGCGCTGTGGTTGAACAAGATCGAACGGAGCCTGAACAAGATCGGGATGGTGCTTGAACAAGATCGCGGTGGGGTTGAACAAGATCGACCGGATGGGCGGTGGGCCTTGAACAGGGCCGGACGAGGCGCCTCTCGCAGGACATTTTGGCGGCTCTGTCGCGATCTTGTTCATGGCGCCCACCGGTCGGTGGCGGGATCGAGGACCGGCAATGTGGCAGCAGGTTGAACACGCGGGTGACGGGGTTGAACACCTCGACGCGAGGCGGGTCAGGTGCGCGATACCGGCGTGCGGCGACGGGTTTAGCGGAGGGAGTTGAACACGCTGTGTTCAACCCCTCCAAGGTTGATCTTGTTCAAGATGTGTTCAACCCGGGTGGTGACGTGGGTGGTGCACCCGCCGGACGGCCCCTCTTGGCCGACGGCTTCACCCTCGCCAAACGGGGAGAATCCCATGCGCAATCGCATGCGTACTGTCGCGCCCAGGTTCGGGGACGGCGACATCGGCGGCCTGGTCGCGGGCAAGACGCTGCTGGACGCCATCGAGATCCGGTTCCGGTTGGCGGGCGCCGGCCCGTCGCCACTGTCGGTGGACGGCCGCCGGCTCGGCCACGGCCTACCGCGCCGCCGCATCCCGCTGCCCGAACTGGCCTCGATCCTGATGCACCCGTCGACCAGCTACCCGGCCAGCGACCAGGCGTGGCGGCTGCTGGTCACCCAGGCGCGCACCGGGCAGGCCAAGTGGGTGGTCGGCGCGGTCGGCGTGGCCCTGCCCGGGCTGCGCCACGCCGCCCACCGGCTCTCGCGCACCTTCACCGGCGACGCGCAGGCCGAGGTGCTCACCGGGTTCCTCACCGCGCTGCCCACCATCGAGCTGGACCCGCCAAGGGTGGCGCAACGGTTGTGCAGCGCGGCATTCACCGCGGCCCGCACCGCACTGCGGGCCAGCGAGCCGGCCCGCGTCGACGTGGCCTACGGCGCGCCCGGCTCCGCGCTGCCGCCGGCCCCGTTCGGGCACCCGGACTTCGTGCTCGCCCGCGCCGTGGCCCAGGGCGTCATCACCGCCGCCGAGGCCGACCTGATCGGTACCACCTACCTCGAAGACGTCTCCGTCGCCGAGTACGCCCAGCGGACCGGCCAGACCCGCGCGGCGGTCTACAAGGCACGCGACCGCGCCCGGGAACGGCTCGTCGCCGCCATCGCAGCGGGGTCGCTGGGCGACCCGGACGCCGAGGTGATCGCCGAGGCCACCATGACCGTGATCGCCGAACCTCCACACCGCCGCTGACCTGCGACTTCACGGCCGGATGTCGAATCCGGCCCCGGAATCTGTATCTCCAAGTGCGGGACTCTTGCACACGCACGTGATCGCCGACCGGCCCCGCTGACGGCGCTGACACCCCGTCTCATCCGGCCCGAGCCCCTTGCCTTGTGAGGAGGACGGCCCTCGCCGGTCGGTACACCGATCACCCGCGTCACACGCATCGACGTCATCCCGCATCTCACACCCACGCCGCGCGCACCGCCCCGAAGCTGGGCGGCCCGGCCTGTGTTCCGGAGGTGCTCATCCCCATGATCGGCACGACTGTTCGTCGCCGGCAGTACCGGCAACCCCGTAGCGGCCCCGGCCGCCCCACCCCGTTCGGGTGGGCCACGCGCCGAGCCGACCAGGCCATTCGACTGGTACCCGTCCTCACCGTCATCGCCGTGGCGTCCGCGGTGGTCCTGCTCGGCGACGACTCGGCGGCACACGCCGCGCAGCCCGCCGCACCCGGCACCGTGCTGGCCGCCGACTCGATCGAGGCGGTGGTCAACAACATCCGTGTCTGGTTGATGGCGTTGCTCGGCGCCGTCGCCACGCTGTTTCTGAC
>JBKPCQ010000314.1:0-5578 GCA_046727455.1 Actinomycetota bacterium
TCCTGGAGCTGGCGACCGACCGTGGGGAGTGGGTGGTGCGGGTGCGTCCGGAGTTGGTCGTGGAGATCGCGTTCGACGGGGTGCAGACGAGTCCGCGATATCCGGGTGGGGTGGCGCTGCGCTTCGCCCGGGTCCTGCGCTATCGGGAGGACAAATCCGCCGCCGAGGCGGACACCATCGACGATGTTCGCCGTATTCACATGGCGGCGAGCGACCGCACGTAGTTCACCTGCGCGTAGACGTGCTGCACGTAGGCCTGGTTGTTCACGGGTACCCGGGAGACGTAATGGAATGCGCCGTTCTGCACCTGCACCAGTACCACTCCGGAGTACACGTTCTCCTTGGCCAGCAGGAAGAGCAGGCTCAGCGCGCCGGTGCAGGGGATGAGGACGATGGCCAGCACGATGGCCCAGGTGGGGATCTTCTGCGTGGCGATCCACTGGTCGGTCACCGTCCAGTGCGAGCCACCCAGCGGAAACTGGCCGGCGGGGGTACGGACCGTCGTGGAGGTCACCTGGATCTCGCCGATCTGCGCGATGACCTGCTCGGGCACCGGGTAGGGGGTGGTGAGCGGCAGCATCGGGTCCGGTGGCACCGAGGACGGCATCGGCAAGTGCGGCGAATCCTGCCACGGATCTCGGTACGGCGCTGGTTCTCCGTATGGCAGTGGCGTCTCCGGGTCCACCATGGGCCGATTACATCAGATGCCGGGCGAGACCGGAGCGTCCGGATGGTCGGTATACAGCTCCGCGAGGTCGAACTCGTCGGGTCCCCGGGCCTCCCGGCGTGCCGCCCAGCCGAAGCCGGCCACGGTCAGCAGGGCGAAGGCCCACCACTGCACGACGTAGCCGGCGTTCATGGCCGCGTTCTGGTGGTCCGCGGGGATCGCCGAGAAGGCCAGGTCGCGGGGCTCGTCCAGCAGGAGGTACCCGCCCGCGACCGGGTAGGGCAGCGCGGCGGCGAGCCGGCCCGGGTCGATCCGGCGCACCTGCAACCGCTCGTCGAGCATCACCGGCGGGTCAGAACGGCTCTCCGGCAGGTGCACCCGCCCCACCAGGGTGACCTGTCCGTCGGGCGGAGCGGGGACGTCCGGGAGCGACCGGGTCGACCCGGCCGCCAGCCAGCCCCGGTCGACCAGGATCGCCGAGCCGTCGGCGAGTACGAGCGGAGTGAGCACCTCGAATCCGATCCCGTCGGCGCTGCTGCGGTCCCGGGCGAGGATCTGGTGGCCGACGTCGTACCGTCCGCTCGCCCGCACCCGGGTCCACGCCGCGCCGGTCGCCGGAGCCCGCCCCACCTGCAACACCTGAGCCGCCGGTACCGGGTCGGCCCGCAGCGCCGCGTCGACCCGCGCGTTGGCGGCGACACGCTCGTGGTACCGGGCCAGTTGCCAGCAGCCCAGCCCCACCATGCCGGCGGACAGGGCCAGCATCAGCGCGGCGAAGCCCAGCCAGCGCGGGGTGAGCAGGAACCGGTACACGCCAATCCACGCTACCGGGAACCTCCGGAGTGGCCCGGCTTGGGTATCGTCACGGCTGGCGGAGCCCCGCCAGCGTTCACCAGCCGCGAAGCTTGTCGAAGCGGCTGCCAGCCAGCGTTCACCAGCCGCGAAGCTTGTCGAAGCGGCGACCAGCCGGCGTTTGACAGACCGCAGGAGCCAGCCATGACCGCCGTTCCCCGCGTGGTGATCGCCGCACCCTCGTCCGGCCACGGCAAGACCGCGGTGGCGGTCGGCCTGCTCGCGGCACTGCGCGGCCGGGGCCTGCGGGCGGCCGGATTCAAGATCGGTCCGGACTACGTCGACGCGGCGTACCTCGGCCTGGCCGCCGGCCGGCCGGGCCGCAACCTGGATCCCCGGCTCGTCGGGGCGGCGACGGTGGGACCGCTGTTCTCCCACGGTTCCTCGGGTGCGGACGTCGCCGTGGTCGAGGGCACGATGGGGCTCTACGACGGGCTGGCCGGGCGGACCGACGCGGAGTCGACGGCCCAGATCGCCGGCCTGCTGCGCGCGCCGGTGGTGCTTGTCATCGACGTGGCCGCGATGGGCCAGTCGGTCGCCGCGCTGGCGCACGGGTTCCGCGCCTACGACGAGCTGCTCTGGCTCGGCGGCGTCGTGCTGAACCGGGTCGCCTCCGACCGGCACGAGGACCTGCTGCGTGAGGCGCTCGACGATATCGGTGTCCCGGTCCTCGGCGCGCTGCGCCAACGCGAGCTGGCGCACATCGGGCTGCCCAGCCGGAACGAGGGGGTGCTGCCGGTGGTGCACCAGAGCGTCGGGGCGACCCGGGCGGTACGCCGCCTCGGCGAGGTCATCGCCGGCTCGGTCGACCTGGACCGGCTGCTCGCGCTCGCCCGCTCCGCGCCGAGCCTCGTGGTCGACGTGTGGACCCCGCCGCAGACCTCCTGGCAGGGGCCCCGCCCGGTGGTCGCGGTGGCCGGCGGGCCGCGCTGCTCATACGGGTACGTGGAGGCGGGGGAGCTGCTGGCCGCGGCCGGTGCGCAGGTGGCGCCGGTCGACCCGCTGCGCGACGAGGCGCTGCCCGAGGACGCGACCGCCCTGGTCGTGGGCGGCGGCCTGCCCGAGGCGTACCTCGACGAGCTGTCCGCGAACACGTCGCTCGCCCGGTCGGTACGGTCCCTCGCGGAGGCCCGCCGTCCCGTCGTCGTCGAGGGCGCCGGGCTGGCCTGGCTGTCCCGGGAGTACGACGGCCGGCCGATGTGCGGGGTGCTGCCCGCGACGGGGCGCACCGGCGACTACCTGGTCGTGGGATACCGTGACGCCACCGCGCGGTCGGTTTCGCCGCACCTGCCTGTGGGTACCCGCCTGGTCGGCCACAAGCAGCACCGTGGCCTGGTCAGTCCGCGGTCGGGGGAGCAACCGGCCTGGTCGTGGCCGGATGGTCAACCGGAAGGGTTCGTCGTGGGAGGGGTACACGCGTCGTACCTGTGCCTGCACTGGGCGGCCAAGCCCGACATCGCCAGCCGGATCGTATCGGCGGCGGCTGGAGAAGAGGACACCTTGAGGCTGGCATCTTGATCGACACCGAGGCGCGCCCCGGCCCCCGGTTCCCGTCGCTCACGGTCGCCACCCCCCGGCTGCACGTGCGGCCCCTGGCCAGCGGCGACGCCCCCGAGGTCGAGGCGATCCTGGCCGACCGGCTGACCCGGCGCTGGCTGCCGCTGCCCGACGACTCCGTCCCGCTCGACGGCCGGACCTGGTGCACCGCGCTCGCCGGGCGGCAGCGCGACCTCGGCGACGGCGACCACTACGGGGTACTGCGCCGGGAGGACGGCCACCTGGTCGGCCTGCTGTGGACCTCCCGCACGGACTGGACGGCCCGCTCCACCGAGGTCTCCTACATCGTCGCGCCGGCGGCTCGGGGGTTCGGCGTCGCCGCCGAGGCGGTCGACGCGCTGGCGATCGCGCTGCTGCTGGAGCACGGGTTCGAGCGCGTCGAGCTGCGGATCGCGCCCGGCAACACCGCGTCCCGCCGGGTGGCCGAGAAGGCCGGCTTCATCTACGAGGGGCTCCAGCGCAACGCGGGGTACGTCCACGGCGGCCGGGTCGACCTGGAGATGTGGTCGCTCGTCGCTGGCGACCTGCGGCACGGCTCAGCGTAAGCGGGACAAACCCGGGTGGCATCATCGCGGCATGCAGGAACTCGGGTTCCACGGCGACGCCGAGCTGGCGCCGGGCCTGGTCGACCTCGCCGTCAACGTCCGCGACGACCCGCTGCCCGACTGGCTCGCCGCGCCGATCGCCGCCGCGCTCGGCGACCTGGCCCGCTACCCGGACCCCGGGCCGGCCCGCGCCGCGCTCGCGACCCGGCACGGCCGTCCGCCGGAGGAGGTGCTGCTGACCGCCGGCGGGGCCCAGGCGTTCACCCTGCTGGCCCAGGCCCGGCTGGGGGTCCGGCGCCCGGTCGTGGTACACCCGCAGTTCACCGAGCCGGAGGCCGCGCTGGCCGCCGCGGGGCACCGGGTCGGGCGCGCGGTGCTGCCCCCGCCGTTCACTCTCGATCCCGCGGTGGTACCGGACGAAGCCGACCTGGTCGTCATCGGCAACCCGACCAACCCCACCTCGGTCGCGCACCCCGCCGAAACCGTGGCCGCGCTGGCGCGCCCCGGCCGGCTGCTGGTCGTCGACGAGGCGTTCGCCGACACGGTACCGGGGGAGCCGCACTCTCTCGCCGGCCGGCGCGACCTGCCCGGGGTCGTCGTGCTGCGCAGCCTCACCAAGACGTGGGGCCTGGCCGGGCTGCGCATCGGGTACCTCCTCGGGGAGGCACGGACGGTGGCGCGGCTGGCCCGGGTACAGCCGCTGTGGCCGGTGTCCACCCCGGCACTCGCCGCCGCGCTGGCGTGCGCGACCCCCGGGGCGGTCGCGGCCGAGCGGGAGATCGCCCGGAAGCTGGCCGGCCGCCGCGACCATCTGGTGGCCGGGCTGCGCAAGCTGCCCGGGGTGACCGTCGCCGGCCGTCCGGCGAGCAGCTTCGTCCTGGTCCACGCGCCCGGCGGTGCCCGGCTGCGGCACCGGCTGCGCGCCGCCGGCTTCGCGCTGCGCCGGGGCGAGACGTTCCCGGGCCTGGGCCCCGACTGGCTGCGAATCGCGGTACGGGACACTGCCACGAGCGATTCACTACTGAAGGCGTGGGAGGCCGTCCTTGATTGACCAGACACTCGCCGCGATCCGCCCGCCCGACCCGGCGGCCATGGCGGCGGCCCGGGAGCTGCACGCGCGACTGACCAAGCCGGCCGGCTCGCTTGGTGAGCTGGAGGAGTTGTCCGTCCGGCTGGCCGGGCTCGCCGGTACCTGCCCGCCGCCGCTTCCGCAGCCGGCGGCGGTCGCGGTGTTCGCCGGCGACCACGGCGTGCATGCCCAGCGGGTGACGCCGTGGCCGCAGGAGGTCACCGCGCAGATGGTGGCGAACTTCATCGCCGGCGGCGCGGTCGTCAACGCGTTCGCGCGGCAGGCCGGCGCGTCGGTGACCGTGGTCGACGTGGCGGTCGCCGCCCCGCTCGCGCCCGCGCCGGGCCTGGTGGTCGCGAGGGTCCGGCCCGGTACCGGCGACATCACCGCCGGGCCGGCGCTGACCCGCGACGAGGCGGCCGCGGCTGTCGAGGCCGGTATCGTCATCGCGAACGCGCTCGTGGACGGCGGGGCCGGCATCCTGGTGGCCGGTGACATGGGCATCGCGAACACCACCCCGGCCGCCGCGCTGATCGCCGCGTTCACCGGCGCGCCTGCCGGGCGGGTCACCGGGCGCGGTACCGGCATCGACGACGCGATGCTCGCGCACAAGACCGGGGTCGTCTCGGCCGCGCTGGCCCGCCACCGGCCCGACCCGGGCGACCCGCTCGGGGTACTCGCCGCCGTGGGTGGGGGTGAGCACGCCGCGATCGCCGGGTTCATGCTCGGCGCGGCCGCCCGGCGGGTACCGGTCGTGGTCGACGGGGTGATCACCGTCTCCGCCGCCCTGGCCGCCGCCGCGCTCGCGCCCGAGGCCGTGGGCGCCATGGTGGCCGGGCACCGCTCCGCCGAGCCGGGCGCCTCGGTCGGCCTCGCGCACCTCGGCCT
>JBKPCQ010000315.1:0-11724 GCA_046727455.1 Actinomycetota bacterium
GAACTCGCCCGAGTACGACCCGGACACCGTCCGCGGCGAGGTGTACCGCAACAAGATCAGCGGGTACTACAGCGACACCTACTCGCAGGGCGAGGTCGCCCCGCCGCGCGGGCCTGACGAGCCCGGCGACGTCCCGCGGTAACCACCCCACCACCCTCGGCGGGAGTGACGGCACACTGTCACTCCCGCCGATGCGTGTAGCTGACGACCGCCCGGGGCGGACGGTACTGTCGTGCCCGTGGACGGGCGGGGGACGACCTTTTCGACGGTCGTCAATTTCCGGGACCTGGGCGGACTGCCCGGGGCGGACGGCCGTGTCGTCCACTTCGGCCGGCTGTACCGGTCCGACTCCCTCCACCGGCTGACCGGGGCGGAGGGCGACCAGCTCGCCGCGCTCGGCATCCGTACCGTTCTCGACCTGCGCCGGCCGGCCGAGATCGAGCGCGACGGGCGGATCCCCGACCTGCCCGGCCTGACCTACTTCAACCTGCACCCGGAGCACCGCGAGTGGCGTCCGGACGGGTACGACGAGGCGGCCGGCCCGCACCGGTTCCTCGCCGACCGGTACCTGGACATGGCCGAGGAGGGCATCGAGGGCTTCGGCGCCGCCCTACGGCTGATCTCCGACGCCGACCGGGCGCCGCTGGTCATGCACTGCTTCGCCGGCAAGGACCGCACGGGGGTCCTGGCCGCGCTCACGCTCGCCCTGCTCGGGGTACCGCACGCGGACATCATGGCCGACTACGCCGCGAGCGAGGCCGCGCAGGCGCCGATCGCCGCCGTGATCCTCCGGGAGCGCGGCGGCACGCCGGTACCGCCGCCGCCCGCGCACTTCATGGCCTGCCCGCCGGCGGCGATGGGGCTGTTCCTGACCGAGCTGGCCGCACGGTACGGGTCGATCCACGGGTTCGCCCGGGCGGCCGGGGTCAGCGAGCTGCACGTCGAGGCGCTGCGCGCCCACCTGCTGCACCACTGACTCCGGCCGGTGGCCCTACGGCACCCTGTGCACCCAGCCATAGGGGTCAGCGGCACGGCCGCGCTGGATGTCCACGAGCTGCTGGCGCAGCTCCATGGTCACCGAGCCGGATCCGCCGTCGCCCATCGTGAACTCGCCGTCCGGCCAGCGGACCGTGCCGATCGGCGTGATCACCGCGGCGGTACCGCAGGCGAACGCCTCGCGCAGCGCCCCGCTCGCGGCGTCGGCCCGCCACTCCGCGAACGAGTACGGCCGCTCCACGACCGTCAACCCCTTGTCCCGGGCCAGGGTGATGATCGAGTCGCGGGTGATGCCGGGCAGGATCGTCCCGGTCAGCGGCGGGGTGACCAGGGTGCCGTCGGCGTACCCGAAGAACACGTTCATGCCGCCCAGCTCGTCGACGTAGCGCCGCTCGACGGCATCGAGGAACAGCACCTGGTCGCAGCCGTGCTCGATCGCCTGAGCCTGCGGAAGCAGGCTGGTGGCGTAGTTGCCGCCGCACTTGGCCGCGCCCGTGCCGCCGGGAGCGGCCCGGGTGTAGTCCTGCGACACCCAGAGAGCGACCGGCTGCACGCCGCCCTTGAAGTACGAGCCGACCGGGGAGGCGATCACCAGGTACAGGTACTCCGAGGAGGGCTTGACGCCGAGGAAGACCTCGGAGGCGTACATGAACGGGCGCAGGTACAGGCTGGCCTCGTCGGTGGTGGGGATCCAGTCCCGGTCCACCTTCAGCAGCTCGTGCAGCGAGGCGATGAACAGCTCCTCGGGCAGCGGTACCATCGCCATCCGCTCGGCCGAGGTCCGGAACCGCGCCGCGTTCGCCTCCGGCCGGAACATGGTCACGCTGCCGTCGGCGCAGTGGTACGCCTTGAGCCCCTCGAAGATCTCCTGCGCGTAGTGCAGGACGGCGGTGGCGGGGTCCAACGGGATCGGCGCGCGCGCCTCGACCCGGGCGTCGTACCAGCCCTTGCCGTCGGCGTACCGGATGGTGACCATGTGGTCGGTGAATACCCGGCCGAAGCCGGGGTTGGCGAGCAGGGCGGCCCGTTCGGTCGCCGAGACGGGGCTCGGGTTCGGGCGGATGTCGAAGTCGACGCTCATGCGTTTCTCCGTGATGGGTTCGAGGCGGGCCTGGAAGAGAATCTACCCCGAACGGTCGTTCAGCGCGGGGGCGCAGCCCCGGCGCTGACCCTGGAAAGGCGCCGTGCCGGCGAAGCCGGCGCCGACTCCGGGGTCCGCGGGGCGGAGCCCCGCGGTTAGCTGACGTGTGCCGCGAGACGGTCGCCGACGTCGGCGGTGCGCAGCGGCTGTCCGGGGTCCCGCCCGGCCAGCTCGGCCGCGACCGCCTCGGATACTCGCCGGGCCGCCTCGGGGTGGCCGAGGTGGTCCAGCATCAGGGAGACCGACAGGACGGCGGCGACCGGGTCGGCGACGCCCTGCCCCGCGATGTCCGGCGCGGAGCCGTGTACCGGCTCGAACATCGACGGGTACCGCCGCTCGGGGTTGATGCAACCGCTCGCGGCGAGGCCGATGCCGCCGGTGACGGCCGCGGCGATGTCGGTGAGGATGTCACCGAAGAGGTTGTCGGTGACCACGACGTCGTACCGGGACGGCTGCGTCACCAGGAACATCGCGGCCGCGTCGACGTGCTGGTACTCCGTGCTGATGTCGGGGAAGTCCGCGGCGACCTCGGCGAACGTGCGCGCCCACAGGCCGCCCGCGTGGGTCAGCACGTTGGTCTTGTGCACCAGCGTGACGCGCCGGCGCTCCCGTCGGGCCGCGCGTGCGAACGCATCGCGGATCACGCGTTCGACGCCGTACCGCGTGTTGAGGCTCTCCTCGGTGGCCAGCTCGGCGGGGGTGCCCCGGTGCAGGATGCCGCCCGCGCCGGCGTACAGGCCCTCGGTGCCCTCCCGGACCACCACCAGGTCGATCTCGCCGGGCTTCACGGCGCGCAGCGGGCTCGCCGTACCGGGCCAGAGCCGCGACGGCCGCAGGTTGACGTACTGGTCGAAGTCGAACCGCAGCTTGAGCAGCAGGCCGCGCTCCAGGACCCCGGGCGGCACGCTCGGGTCACCGACCGCACCGAGCAGGATCGCGTCGTGCTCCGCCAGCTCGGCGAGCACGGACTCGGGCAGCACCTCGCCGGTCCGGTTGTACCGCGCCGCGCCCAGGTCGTAGGCGGTGGTCTCGAAGCCGGGCAGGACGGCGTCGAGGACCTTCAGCCCTTGCGCCACCACCTCGGTGCCGATGCCGTCACCAGCCACCACCGCGATCCTCGCCACCCCGCCACGCTAAGCCATCGTCCTATCACCCGGTACGGCGCTCCCACGATCTGGGCAGCCGGCAGGTCCCAGCGAACTGACAGCTTTCCGCCAGCCCTGCGTCATCTCCGCCGCCTAGCGTGAACGTAGGACATCGCTAGGGGGAACCGATGAGTACCGTTTCGTGGCTGCGACCGCTCCGATTCGAGACCGAGCGGACCATCGCCCGGCACACCGTCCAGGTCGGTGGGAGCACCTACTCCTTCTGCCTGGCCGCGCCGGCCGATCTGACCCGGCGGGCGATCGGTGAGGCCCTGGCGGGGGCGGTCGCCGAGCTGCGCGCCGTCGACACCGCCTTCAGCCCGTACCGCCAGCGGTCGCTGGTCAGCCTCGTCCGCCGGGGCGAGCTGACTCCGGCCGGCTACCCGCCGCCGCTGGTCGAGGTGATCCGGCGGTGCGCCGCGCTGCGGGCGGCCACGGACGGCTGGTTCGACGCCTGGGCGCCACCCGGCGGGTTCGACCCCAGCGGCATGGTCCACGGGTGGGCGATCGACCGGGCCGCGGTCCTGCTGCGGGCCGCCGGCATCGACGACTACGCGATCACGTCGGGTGGCGACTGGCTGGTCCGGGGCGTCGGGCCGCGGGGCGGCCCGTGGCGCGTGGGAGTCGCGGATCCGGACAACCCCTTGCGGGTGCTGGCAACCGTCGAGCTGACCGACGGCGCGGTCGCGACGTCGGGGTACGGGTCGCCGGTCGTCGACCCGCACACCGGCCTGGAGGTGCGGGGCGCCGGGCCGGCCGCGGTGACCGGACCGGCGCTGTCCGCCGCGGACGGGTACGCGACCGCGCTCTACGCCGCCGGTACCGCCGGTCTGTCCTGGTTCCCGACCGGCGACGGGTACCGGGCCCTGGTGGTCGCCGGCCGGAAGGCGGGCGAGCCGGTCACCCTTCGGTGAGGTCGACCGTCGCGGCGGCGGTGGCGCCGATCGCGGCGGCCGACTCCGCGAGCACGTCGGCGGCGACCGGCGAGTCCACGGTCAGCGTCATCAGCGCCTCGCCACCGGCCGCCTGCCGGGCGACCTGCATCGCGGCGATGTTCACGTTCAGCTTGCCGAGGATCGTGCCGACCGTGCCGACGACCCCCGGCCGGTCGATGTAACGGAAGAACAGCAGCACGCCGTCGGCGGTCAGCTCCAGCGGGTACCCGTCCAGCTCGGTCAGCCGCTCCCCGCCCGACGCCAGGGTGCCGGCCACCACGAGCGTCCGCCCCGAGGGCAGCGCACCGTGCACCGAGACGAGCGTCGGGTGCTCGACGGTGTCGGCGACCGCGGACAGCCGCACCTCGACCCCGCGCGCGGCGGCGAGGAGCGGCGCGTTGACGTAGGTCACCTGCTCCTCGACGACCGCGGTGAACAGCCCCTTGGTGACCGCGAGCTTGAGGACCGAGACGTCGTGCGCGACGACCTCACCGCGTACCTCCACCTCTACCGCCGCCGCGATCCCGCCGGCCACCGCGGTGAACACCTTGCCCAGCTTCTCGGCCAGCGGCAGCAGCGGGCGGACGTCCTCGTGCACCATGCCGCCGGCCTGCACGTTGGCCGCGTCGGGGACGAACTCCCCCTCCAGCGCCAGCTTCACGCTGCGCGCCACGGCGAGCCCGGCCTTGTCCTGGGCCTCCACGGTGGACGCCCCCAGGTGCGGTACCGCCACCACGTTGTCCAGGTCGAACAGCGGTGAGGACGTGCACGGCTCCTTGGCGTACACGTCCAGGCCGGCGCCGGCCACCCGGCCCTCGGCGATAGCGTCCGCGAGGGCCTGCTCGTCGACGAGCCCGCCGCGCGCCGCGTTGACGATCCGCACGCTCGGCTTGACCAGCCGCAGCTCCTTCTCGCCGATCAGTCCCACGGTCTCCGGGGTCCTCGGCAAGTGGATGGAGATGAAGTCGCTCTCCCGCAGCAGCTCCTCCAGCCCGACCAGGCGCACCCCGAGCTGGGCCGCGCGGGCCGGCTGCACGTACGGGTCGTACGCGATGAGCCGCGTGCCGAACGCGGCCATCCGCTGCGCGAACAGCACCCCGATCCGGCCCAGCCCGATGACCCCGACGGTCTTGCCCTGGATCTCGACGCCGGTGAACCGGGACCGCGCCCACTCGCCCCGGCGCAACGAGGCGTGCGCGACCGAGGTGTGCCGGGCCACCGCGAGGAGCAGCGCGATGGCCTGCTCGGCGGCGGACACGATGTTCGAGGTGGGCGCGTTGACGACCAGCACGCCGCGCGCCGTCGCGGCGGCGATGTCCACGTTGTCCAGGCCGACGCCGGCTCGGGCGACCACCCTCAGCCGCGGAGCGGCGGCGATGGCCTCGGCATCGACCTGGGTGGCACTGCGGACGATCACCGCGTCCGCCTGAGCCAGCGCGGCGAGCAGCGCGGCCCGGTCGGTGCCGTCGACGTACCGCACGTCGAAGTCCGCGGCGAGGTGGTTGATGGCGGCGGGGGCCAGCTCTTCAGCGATGAGTACAACGCGGGTCACGGTTCGCCACCCTACCGGGCTAGTTGGCGCTCGCTCCGCTCGCGCGGGCCCCGACGCTCCTCAGTCGACGTCTTCCCTCGTCGCTTCGCTCCTCAGTCCAGACGCCGCCCGCGTCGGGGCGCTACCGGTCACGCCAGTCCGATATCCGACCGCCGGATCGGCGGGTCGGTCCGCAGCCCCTCGGGCAGGCAGCGCTCGATCTGCCGGAACGTCCGCGCCTCGCTGGTCAGGACGTCGAGGAGCTGGTCGAGGGCGAGCGCGCCGACCGGCGGGTACACCCGCTCACGCGGCGGCTCGGCAGCCGGGGCCAGCGCGCCCTGCGCGGTGAGGAACTCCCGGATCGCCTCGCGCACCGGGGGCAGGCAGACCGAGGAGTGGTACAGGACGTTGAGGGCCTGCAACCGCATGTCCTTGACATGCCCTTCGCCCTTGTTGTCGTGGAAGTGTGGGTTCCGGGTCTCGATCTGCCTGACCCCGACCGAGCTGGCCATGACGTCCGGGTGGCGGCTGTCGCCCACGCCGCCGAACTGCTCGAACAGGTCGACGTACTGGTACGGCTCGACGGCGAAGCCGCCGGCCATCCGCATCCGCCGGCCGAGGTCGAGGGTCAGCGCGTGCTCTCCGGCGTTTCCGGTGGCGATGACGTCGGTACCGAAGCCGGAGTGCTCGGCGATCAGGAGGTTGAGGAAGTGGTTGGTGACCTCCGAGGCCCGGCCCCGGCGGCTGAAGTACAGCCGGCCCTCCTGCAACTTGGGCTTGGAGTGCCACGAGATGCGCACCATCGCGTACGGGCTGTCGGCCAGGTGCAGCCCGGCGGCGAACGCCTTGCAGTACTCGTTGACCGAGCCCGGCACGTAGTTGTCCGCGTCGACGTACCCGACGTACCGCCGGCCGGTCAGCGCGGCGAGCGCCATGCCGACCAGCATCCCCTCGCCCTTGCCGGTGCGGACCAGCCCGTCCTCGTCGATGATCTCCGGTGCGCCGGCCACCTTGAGGGCGGCGGCGAGCCCCGGATCGCGCTGGTGGATGGTGAGCGCGGGCCGCTCCGCGAGATGGCAGTACTCGGCGACGGTCTGCGCTTCTATCTCGTACCGGTCCACCGGCGTGCGCGCGCTGTTGGACACGAGGACGATCAGGCAGTCGTGCGGAATGCCGGACAGCACGCCTTCAATCACCCTGCGTGTCTCGTTCATACAGGGAATGACAATGACCAATTCCCGTTCGACCGCCCGAATGGCGTCAGCAGGAACGATCTGGCTGGTCCGACCGTGTGCGATCGGATGGTACTCGCCACTGCCACCCGAATCCAGCTCGATCACCCGCTGAAGCTCATGGATCCGAACGGCCCCGAAACGCTCGGTCAGGTGGGTATGCTCCAGGCGCATGCGACGACGGTACATGGCGCTTGCCGACCGCGACGACCGCCGGATTACAGCTAATTCCCAGGTTCCATTCTGACTTCAATATGAAATCTGGCGGAAACGAAACGGAGTAGCTACTCCACGCCGTTACGGAAGCAGTTGGATCTTGCGGCCGACGCCGGCCGCGAACTGCTCCAGCGCCTGCGGGTACTTCTCCAGCGGCAGCCGGTCGCTGATGAACACCTCCGGGTCCAGGACGCCCGCCGCGAACAGCTCGGCGGCCCGCTCGTAGCTGTGCAGCACGGCCATCGAGCCGGTGATGGTGATCTCCTGGTTGTAGATGCGGTACGGGTCGATGGTGGCCCTTGCGGCGTAGTCGGCGACCCCGAACTGCAGGAAGGTACCCCCCTTACCGACCCGGCCCAGCCCGTCCTGGATGGCGTGGGCGTTGCCGGTGGCGTCGACGACCACCTCCCAGCCACGCGGCCGGTCGAGGTCCCCGGCGCCCGCGGCCGTGGCGGTGCAGCCCAGTTGGACGGCGGTGGCCAGCCGCTCCGGGTTGATGTCGACGACGTCGACGGTGACGGCGCCGGCCCGCTTGGCCAGTTCGAGCATCATCAGGCCCATCGTGCCGGCGCCGTAGATGAGCACGGTCGCGGCCATCTCCATGCGCAGCACGTCGTACCCGCGCACCGCGCAGGACAGCGGCTCGATCAGCGCGGCGTCCTCGACGCGCACGTGGTCGGGCAGCGGTACGCAGTTGGCGACCGGCGCCTTGGCGAACTGGGCCGCTCCGCCCGGTACCGAAACGCCGATCGCCGCCCACCGCTCACACAGGTTGTTGCGGCCGCGCCGGCAGTAGTGGCACTCGTTGCAGAACAGCGACGGGTCGACGGCGACCCGCTCGCCGACCCGCCGCTCGGTGACCGCTTCGCCCACCGCGACGATCCGGCCGGCGAACTCGTGCCCGGGCACGATCGGCAGCGTCGGGGCGAACTCGCCGTGCAGGATGTGCAGGTCGGTACCGCACAGCCCGCACGCGGCCACCTCGACGACCACCTCCCGCGGCCCGGGCACGGGGTCTTCGACCTCGGTGACCTCGACCTTGCCCGGTGCGCTGATCACAGCTGCTTTCACTTGACGGCTCCTAGCGACAGGCCCTGGACCAGCTTGTCCTGGGCGGCGAACCCGGCGATGAGCACCGGCAGGGAGATCGCGGTGGCGGCGGCGCAGACCTTGGCGAGGAACAGGCCCTGGCTGGTGATGAAGCTGGTCAGGAACACCGGTGAGGTAGCCGCGACAACCGCGGTGAGCACCCGGGCGTAGAGCATCTCGTTCCAGGTGAAGATGAAGCAGATCAGCGCGGTGGCGGCGATCCCGGGCGCGGCGATCGGCACGATCACCCGACGGATGATGGTCGGCAGCCGGGCGCCGTCGATGGCGGCGGCCTCCAGGATCGCCACCGGTACCTCCCCCAGGAACGAGTGCATCATCCAGACCGCGATCGGCAGGTTCATCGCGGCGTACAGGATGACCAGCAGGTTGATGTTGTCGAGCATGCCGAGCTTCTGCGCGATCAGGTAGATCGGCAGCAGCGCGGCCACCACCGGGAGCATCTTGGTGGACAGGAAGAAGAACAGCACGTCGGTCCACTTGCGGACCGGCTTGACGGCCAGCGCGTAGGCGGCGGGGATGGCCAGCAGCAGCACCACGACCGTCGCGCCGATGGCCGCGGTCGCCGAGTTGATCAGCGGTGGCCACGGGCTGGCCCCGGTGGTGGCGCCGAAGAACTCCTTGTACCCGGCCAGGGTCAGCGGCGCGGTGAACTTCGGCGGGTTGGTGGCGGCGTCGGACTCGGTGTGGAACGAGGTGAGCACCATCCACAGGACGGGCACGAAGAACACGAGGGCCACCAGCCAGGCGACCAGTCCCCACAGGCCGTTCACCCGGCGGGAGCGCTTCGACGTCATCGCTTGGCCTCCTCACGGAACAGGGACGAGACGACGCGCAGCGCGAAGGTGGCGATGATGATCGTCGCGATCACCACGACGACCCCGGCGGCGGACGCCCGCCCGTAGTCATGGGCCTGGTAGAAGGTCTGGTAGATGGTGTACGGCAGGTTGGCGGTACCCAGCCCGCCGGAGGTGATGGTGAAGACCGAGTCGAAGTTCTGCACCACGTAGATCGACCCGAGCAGCGCGCCCAGTTCGAGGTACCGGCGCAGGTGCGGCAGGGTGATGTAGCGGAACGTCTGCCAGGCGCCGGCCCCGTCCACGGTGGCCGCCTCCATCGCCTCGGCCGGGCGGCTCTGCAGCCCGGCCAGCAGGATCAGCATCATGAACGGCGTCCACTGCCAGACCAGCTCGAAGATGATCGAACCCTTGGGCATACCGGTGATCCAGTCCGGCTGCGGGGGGTGGCTGCTTCCGAACCATCCCCACACCACGGTGAGCAGGCCGTTGAACAGCCCGTACACCGGGTTGTAGAGGGCGTGCTTCCACAGCAGCGCGGCGGCGACCGGTACCACCAGGAACGGCGCGATCAGCATCGTGCGCACCACGCCCCGGCCGAAGAACACGCGATCCAGCAGGAGGGCGATCAGCAGGCCGAGCAGCAGGCTGATCAGCACCACGCCGACGGTCAGCTCGATGGTGGTGACGATCGAGGCACGCAGGATGGAGTCGGTCAGTACCGTGCGGTAGTTGGCGATGCCGGTGAAGCCGATCTGGTTCGGGTACAGCGCGTTCCAGTTCATGAAGGAGATGATCAGCGTGGCCACGAACGGAAGCTGGGTTATCACGATCATGAACACCAGCGCAGGTAGCAGCGGCGCCCGCCGTGCCCACACGGCGCGGCGTGCGGCAGACGCGGAGCGCCGGGCTCCGACCGGCCCGGCCACTCTGGTGGTGGCCGTGTCCAAAGCACTCATGGGTTTGTCTCCAGGGATGGTCGGGTGCCCCCACCCGGCGGTGGTGGGGGCACCCGAGGCGTTACTTCTTCTGGTACTTGGTCGCGACCTGCGCGGCCAGTTGCTGGCCCTGGGCGAGGGCCTGCTCGACGCTCATCTGTCCGGCGATGGCCGAGCTGATCGCCTGCGACACCTTGGTCCCGAGGTCGGTGAACTCAGGGATGTCGACGAACTGGATCCCGATCGTGGGGCGGGGCTGCACGCCCGGGTTCTTCGGGTCGGCTGTGCTGATCGAGGTCTGCGTCTGCTTGTAGAACGCGGCCGCCGCCTTCTGGTAGTCGGCGTTGTTGTACAGCGAGTTGCGGGTACCGGCCGGCACGCCCGCCCAGCCGAGCTTGGAACCGTTCAGCTTCAGGTAGTCCTTGCCGGACGCCCAGGAGATGAACTTCCACGCGTCGTCGCTGTGCTTGGCGGCCTTCTCGATGCCCCAGGCCCAGGTGTAGAGCCAGCCCGAACTCTTGGTCTTGACGACCGGCGCCTGGGCGTACCCCATCTTGCCGGCCACCGGGGAGCCGGAACCGTCGAGCGAACTCGCCGCCACGGTGGCGTCGTACCACATGGCGACCTTGCCCTGCTCCATGGCGTTCAGGCACTCGGTGAACCCGGCCTGCGGCGCGCCGGCCTCACCGTGGGTCCGCACGAGGTTGACGTAGAAGTTCGTCGCCTCGGTGAACTCGGGGTGGTTGACCTGGGCCTGCCATTCCTTGGTGAACCAGGTACCGCCGAATGTGTTCACCGCCGTGGTCAGCGGGGCGATCACCTCACCCCAGCCGGGCTGGCCGCGCAGGCAGATCCCCCTCATCCCGGGCTGGGCGTTGTCCACCTTGGCCGCGATGTCCGCGACCTGCTGCCAGGTCGGGTTGTCCGGCACGGTCAGGCCCTTGGCCGCCATGACGTCCTTGCGGTACATGAGGAACGACGACTCGCCGTAGAACGGCTCGGCGTAGAGCTTGCCGTCCTCCGCCGTGAGCGACTCGGTCATCGGCTTGAGGATGTCCGCCTGGTCGAACCCGCTGTCCCCCTTGACGTAGTCGTCGAGCGCGTGCAGCCAGCCGTTCTTCGCGTAGAACGGCACCTCGAAGTTGCTGATCGTGGCGACGTCGTACTGGCCGGCCTGGCTGGAGAACTCCTGGCTGATCTTGTCCCGGACGTCGTTCTCGGGCAGCACCGTGTAGTTGACCGTGATGCCGGTCTGCTTGGTGAAGTTGTCGGCGGTCAGCTTCTGCAGGTCGACCATTTGCGGGTTGTTGACCATCAACACGTTGACGGTCTTGCCGCCGCCGCTGGTACCGCCGCCGCCGGCGCCGCTACACGCGGCAAGGCCGAGGGCAACCAGCGGCATAACAGCAAAAAGTGGTACTAATCTCCCGTATTTGGGCACAGCGCACCTCCAGGTGGCAGGGTTGCCGGGCGTCAGACCCGGATGACCTGCGGGCCGAGCAGTGAATAGCGATGGGCTTCGGTGGCCGGCAGCGAGACGTCGGTGACGATCGTTTCGAAGTCCCCGATGTCGGCGAACCGGCAGAAGGTACTGACGCCGAACTTCGTGTGCACTCCGCAGAACACCCGGCGCCGGGCGACGCGGACAACCTGGGCTTTGACCTCGGCGACCGCCGGATCCGGGGT
>JBKPCQ010000316.1:0-8778 GCA_046727455.1 Actinomycetota bacterium
GGGCCGGCCTGGCCGGCCGCAGCGGTACCGGCACCGGCTCGCGCAGCCGCAGCCGCGGCCGGGGCCGGCTGGGCGCCAACCTCGTCGAGGTGCCGCCGGTGCCGCTGCGCGACCCGGCCAGCGCGGTGCAGAAGGACCCGAAGGTACCCGAGTCCCAGCGCTTCTGCGGCAACTGTGGCGAGCCGTGCGGGCGCGGCCACGACGGCCGGCCCGGCCGCACCGAGGGCTTCTGCCCCAAGTGCCGGACCAAGTACTCCTTCGTGCCCCGGCTGCAGCCCGGCGAGCCGGTCGACGACCGGTACGAGATCCTGGGCGCCCTGGCCCACGGCGGCCTCGGCTGGATCTACCTGGCCCGCGACCGCAACATCAGCGACGCCGGCTCGGACCGCTGGGTGGTGCTCAAGGGCCTGATCAACACCAGCGACGCGGACGCGATCGCGGCCGCCATGGCCGAGCGCCGGTTCCTGGTCTCGGTCGACCACCCCAACATCGTCAAGATCCATGACTTCGTCGAGCATCCCGACCCGCTGACCGGCGAGAAGGTCGGCTACATCGTCATGGAGTACGTCGGCGGGCGGTCGCTGAAGGACCTCGCGCTGGCCAACCTCGGGCCGGACGGCAAGCGGGTACCGCTGCCGCTGCCCACGGTGCTCGCGTACGGCCTGGAGGTGCTGCCGGCACTGGGCTACCTGCACGACCGGGGACTGCTGTTCTGCGACTTCAAGCCGGACAACGTGATCCACGCCGAGGAGCAGCTCAAGCTGATCGACCTCGGCGCGGTACGCCGGATGGACGACCACGTCTCCGCGCTCTACGGCACCCCCGGGTACCAGGCCCCGGAGCTGGCCACGCTCGGCCCGTCGATCCAGTCCGACCTGTACACCGTCGGCCGTACCCTCGCCGTGCTCAGCTTCGACTTCGCCGGCTTCTCGTCCCGGTACGCCGACCGGCTGCCCGACCCGGCCGAGGTGCCGCTGTTCACCCGCGAGGAGTCGTACCACCGGTTCCTGCGCCGGGCCACCGACCCCGACCCGGAGCGGCGCTACGAGTCCGCGGCGGACATGGCCGAGCAGGCGCTGGGGGTACTGTGTGAGGTCCTCGCCGCCGCCGACGGCGCGCCCCGCGCCGCCTCGTCGACCCGGTTCACCACCGAGCGACGCACGTTCGGGGCCGGGGAGGTACCGGCCGGGCCGGACGTGGCCGGGGCGCTGCCGCTGCCGCTGATCGACCCGACCGACCCGGGCGCCGGCTTCGTCGCCGCGCTGGCCAGCGCCGACCCGGCCACCACGGTCACCGAGCTGCGCCGCTCCCCGGTGCGCAGCACCGAGGTCACGCTGCGCCTGGTCCGGGCGTTCCTGGAGGCAGGGGACCCCCGCCGGGCGGTGCAGACGCTGGAACGGCTGCCCGCCGGGGCGGACTGGCGCCGGCACTGGTACGCGGGGCTGACCGCGCTGGCCGCGAACGAGCCGAAGAGCGCGGCCACCGCCTTCGACGCCGTGTACGACATGTTCCCCGGGGAGCCGGCCGCCCGCCTGGCGCTGGCCGCCGCCGACGAGCTGTCCGGGTTCCGCGACCAGGCGGCCCGCCGGTACGAGCGGGTGTGGCGGGTCGACCACGGGTTCGTCAGCGCGGCGTTCGGGCTGGCCCGCTGCCGGCTGGCGGCCGGGGACCGGACCGGCGCGGTGGCCGTCCTCGACGAGGTGCCGGACAGTTCCAGCCAGCACCAGGCGGCGCAGATCGCGGCGGTACGCGCCGGGCTCGACCGGGCCACCGGGACGCTGGCCGAGGCCGACCTGGTGGCCGCCTCGAACCGGCTGGAGCGGCTGAAGCTGGACGCGCAGCGGCGGGCCATGCTGGCGATCGAGCTGTTCCGCACGGCGCTCGACTGGCTCGGGGTACCCGACGGGGCCCCGGCGCGCGGGCCGGTCCGCGGGTTCACCACGACCGTGCTCGGGCAGACCTTACGGGAGCGGGACATCCGCTTCGGGCTGGAGCGGGCCTACCGGTCCCTCGCCGCGCTGGAGAGCGACCCACTGGCCCGGTACGCCCTGGTGGACCAGGCCAACGCGGTGCGGCCCCGGACGGTGGTCTGATGGGCGAGGAGACGGCGGCCGCCGGTTGCCCGGCGTGCGGCGCTCCGGTCGGGGCGGAGGCGACGTTCTGCGAGGCGTGCGGGCACGAGCTGGCCACCCCCGCGCCGGTGGCCACGACCCCCCCGGCCGAGGTGGACGAGGGGCGCTGGCTCACTTCGGCGGGAGCGCCGGCCGCCTGCCCGGGCTGCGGCGGTACCGTATTCGACGCGGATGAGTACTGCGAGACCTGCGGCCAGCGGCGGCCGGCCGCGCTGGACCACCGCGAGCTGGACCTGGAGCGGGTCGCCGGGGTGACCGACCGGGGCATCCGGCACGCCCGCAACGAGGACGCGATGGGCATCGGCGCCGGGTCCGGGGTGTTGCTGGGCATCGTGTGCGACGGCGTCTCCTCGTCCAAGCGCCCGGACGCCGCCTCGCACGCCGCCGTACAGGCCGCGACGCCGGTACTGCTGGCCGAGCTGTCCAAGGGCGACCCGGCCGGCGAGGCGATCGTCACCGCGGCCGGCGCGGCCCAGGCGGCGGCGGTGCTCGCCGCCGGGGCGATGCCCGGCCCGAATCCGCCGAGCAGCACCTTCGTCTGCGCGGTGGTGATCCCCGGCGCGGTGGCCGTCGGCTGGGTCGGCGACAGCCGGGCGTACTGGTTGCCGGAGGAGGGTGAGGCGGTGCTGCTGACGGCCGACGACTCGCTGGCCGGGCGGCTGGCCGCGGCGGGGGTCGAGGCCGACGAGATCGCCCAGCACCGCTCCGCCGGCGCGCTGGTGCGCTGGCTCGGCGCGGACGCCCCGGAGAGCACCCCGCACGTGCGGATGTTCGAGCCGGCCGGGCCGGGCCGGGTCCTGGTGTGCAGCGACGGGGTCTTCCGGTACCGGCCCGGGGCCGCCGAGCTGGCCGAGCTGACGCCGGACAAGACGCCCCTGGACGCCGCGCGCGATCTCGTGGCGTTCGCGCTCGACCAGGGCGGGCACGACAACATCACGGCGGTCGTACTGACCTATCCACCCGCGGAGGACGTTGATGAGTGAGCCGGCTTTCTCGGCTGAGGTCTACCAGAACCCGTACCTGCCCGCCGGCGGTACGGTCGTCGACGCGGTGGTCACCGTCACCGCCACGGGGGGCGCGGCGGCGCGGGCCACCCAGGCGCCGCCGTCCGCGGCGCAGGTCATCATGGTCGACTGCTCCGGCTCGATGGCGAACCCGGTAACCAAGCTGGCCGAGGCCAAGAAGGCGACCATGGCCGCCATCGACACGCTGCGCGACGGGGTGGCGTTCGCGGTCGTCTCCGGCCGCAACGACGCCGACATGGTGTACCCGCACCAGCCCAAGCTGGTCCCGGCGACCGCGCACACCCGCAACGAGGCCAAGTTCGCGGTGTCCCGGCTGTCGGCGGCCGGCGGTACCGCGATCGGGCGCTGGCTGGCCATGGCCAACACGCTGTTCGCCGGCAGCCCGGCCGAGGTCAGGCACGCCATCCTGCTCACCGACGGGCGCAACCAGCACGAGACCGCCGAGCAGCTCGCGGCGACCCTGCGGGCGTGCGAGGGCCGGTTCATCTGCGACGCCCGCGGGGTGGGCGCAGACTGGGTGGGTACCGAACTGCTCACCATCGCCTCCGCGCTGCTCGGCACCGCCGACGGGCTGCCCGACCCGGCCGGCCTGGTGGGCGAGTTCCGCAAGATGACCGAGGCCGCGATGGGTAAGGGGCTGGCCGAGGTGGCGCTGCGCCTGTGGATTCCGGCGGGCGCCACGGTGCGCTTCGTCAAGCAGGCGTTCCCGCACGTCGAGGACCTGACCGGGCGGCGCAGCGTGGTGAGCGCCCGGGTCAGCGACTACCCCACCGGCGCCTGGGGCGAGGAGAGCCGCGACTACCACGTCTCGGTCGGGGTCCGGCCCGGCGGGCTCGGCGAGGAGCTGCTCGCCGCACGGGTGAGCCTGGTCAGCGGGACCGAGGTGCTGGCACAGGGCCGGATCCTCGCGACCTGGACCGATGACTCCGCGCTGTCCACCCGGATCAACCCCCGGGTGGCGCACTACACCGGCCAGGCGGAGCTGGCCTCGGCGATCCAGGAGGGGCTGGCCGCCCGCGATGCCGGCGACGTCGAGACCGCGACCGCGAAGCTCGGGCGGGCCGTGCAGCTCGCCGAGGAGACCGGGCACGCGGACACCGCCAAGCTGCTCAACAAGGTGGTCGACGTGATCGACGCGGGCAGCGGCACGGTACGGCTCAAGCAGAAGGTCGAGGGCGTCGACGCGGAGCTCGCGAGCGTACGGTCCGTCAAGACGATCCGGGTCAAGAACACCTGAGGAGGCACCGCACATGGCCACCTGTCCCAAGGGACACACCTCGGTCGCGACCGACTACTGCGACGAGTGCGGCAGCCCGATCGGCGCCCCGCAGGTCGCCCCGCAGTCCGGCCTGGCCGGCGGGGCCGGCCCGGCGGCCGGGACGCCCGCCGTGGCCGGGTCCGGGGACACCTGCCCGACCTGCGGTACCACCCGGGCCGGCCGGTTCTGCGAGGTGTGCGGCCACGACTTCGTGCTCGGCGACCCCCAGCCGGAGGCGCCGGCCACCCCGCCACCGGCGGAAGCGACCGGCGGCCCCAACGGGGTACCGGCGACCCCGGTCGTCGAGCCCACCGAAGAGGCCGGCGTACCGCCGGTGGTACCGGTCGGCGACGCCGGAGCGCTGGCTGGCGGCAACGCCGCCGCCACCCCCGCCGCGAGCGTCGCCGGCGCGGCCGGCTGGCGGGTGGTCGCCGCCGCCGACAAGGAGTACTACGCGCGGATGCAGGCGATGTCCGGGCCGGACGCGCAGCAGCTGCAGTTCCCGGCGTTCTGCCCGGAGCGGCGGTTCACGCTGGCGCAGACGCAGGTACTGATCGGGCGGCGCCGCCCCTCACGCGGGATCGAGCCCGGCATCGACCTGACCGGCCCGCCCGAGGACGCCGCCGTGTCGCACGCGCACGCGCTGCTGATGGCCGGGACCGACGGCACCTGGTCGGTCGTCGACCTGGACTCCGCCAACGGCACCTACCTCAACGACTCCGCGGACGCGATCGAGCCGCATGTGCCGGTACCGGTCAAGGACGGCGACCGGATCCATCTCGGGGCGTGGACGACGCTGACCGTGCAGCGGGAGGAGGGGCACTGACATGACGGCTGAGGTGGTCGCCCTGCGCGCTCCGGCGCACCGGGTCAGCCGCCGGGCCATCGGGTACTGGGCGCTGCGCGCGGCGTTCGGCTGGCTGGTTCTGGTCGGCATCCAGGTGGTCTGGCTGATCGGCGCCGGCACCCAGGTCCCGCTCCGGGTCGCGGCGCTCGCCGGGACCATGGTGCTCGCCGCGCTGCACCTGATCGTCATGCCGCAGTGGCGGTACCGGGTGCACCGGTGGGAGAGCACCGACCAGGCGGTGTACACCCAGACCGGCTGGTTCACCCAGGAGCGGCGGATCGCGCCGATCTCCCGGATCCAGACCGTGGACAGCGAGTTCGGCGTGCTGGAGCGGCTGTTCGGGCTGTCCAACGTCACGGTGACCACGGCGTCGGCGGCCGGACCGATCAGGATCCACGGGCTGGAACAGGCCGACGCCAACCAGCTCGTCGCGCAGCTGACCACCACCACGGCGGCGACCCCCGGGGACGCCACGTGACCGAACTAGTTGGCGCTCGCTTCGCTCGCGCGGCACAGGAGCCCCCCGGTAGCCGACCGTCCGACTCAGTCGCTGCGCTCCTTCGCTCCCGGCCGGCTGCGGGAGGCGGCGCATGACCGAGGCCGTCGCGCGGCCGACCGAGGAGCTGCCCTGGCGGCGGTTGAGCGTCCGGATGCTCGCCGTCCACCCGGTCCGCGAGGTGCTGCGCGCCTGGCCGGTACTCCTCGGGCTGGTGGTCCTGGGCACCCGCAGCGACGTCGCCGGCGGCGTGTGGGCGCTGGTCGGCGTGGGCTACGTGGTCCTCCTCGGCCTGCTCCGCTGGGCCACCACCACGTACCGGATCAGCGCCGAGCAGGTCCAGGTCCGGCGCGGGCTGCTGCGCCGCGAGACGCTGACGGTACCCCGGGACCGGATCCGCAGCGTCGACATCACCGCCTCGCCGCTGCACCGCCTCCTCGGCCTGGCCCTGGTCGCTGTCGGCACCGGCCGTAGCGACCGGAGGAACGACGGGCTGAAGCTCGACGCGCTCGCCGCCGAGGAGGCCGCCCGGCTGCGGGTCGAACTGCTCGACCGCTCGCCGGCCGCGGCCGCCGGTGTGGCGATCGGCGGCGAGGCGGCGCCGGCCGTACCGGCCCCGGAGATCCTCCTCGCCGAGTGGCGCCCGCAGTGGCTGCGGTACGCCCCCTTCTCGCTGTCCGGCATCGTCACCGTGGCGATCACCATCGGCTTCCTGTTCCGGCTGGCCAACGAGGCGAACATCGAGGTCAGCCGGTTCGGGCCGGTGCAGCAGGCGACCGACCGGCTGGCCCGCACCGCGGTGTGGCTCGCCGCCGTGGAGATCGCGATCGCCTTCGCGATCGTGGTGGCGATCTTCTCCACCGTCGCGTACGTGATCGCCTACTGGGGCTTCCGGCTCACCCGGCAGCCCGGCGGCGGCACCCTGCATATCGTCCGCGGCCTGCTGACCCATCGGTCGATCACGCTCGAAGAGCGGCGGCTGCGCGGCACCGAGGTCAGCGAGCCGCTGCTCATCCGCGCGGTCGGCGGCGCCCGGACCCTGGCCATCGCGACCGGCCTGCGGGTCGGGCGGGGCGCGGAGCGGGGCGGCTCGTTGCTGGTACCGCCCGCGCCGCGGGCCGAGGCCGAGCGGGTCGCGGGTGCGGTGCTGCGCGACGCGGAACCGGTACACACGCCGCTGGCGGTGCACGGGCGGCGCGCCAGGCAGCGCCGGCACACCCGGGCACTGCTCGGCAGCCTGCTCGTCATCGTCGCGGTCGGCGTCCTGGGCCGGCTGGTGCACTGGCCGGCCTGGCCGGTGCTGCTGTCGCTGGTTCTGTTGCCGGCCGCGGTACTGCTCGCCGAGGACCGGTACCGCGGCCTCGGGCACGCGCTGACCGGGCACACGTTCGTGGTACGGCAGGGCAGCCTGGTCCGCCGGCGCAACATGCTGGTCCGGGACGGGATCATCGGCTGGAACCTGCGCCAGTCGCTGTTCCAGCGGCGTGCGGGACTGGTCACGCTGGAGGCCACCACGGCTGGCGGCCGGCAACGGTACGCGGCACCGGACGTGCCGGTGGCGGAGGCGGTCCGGGTCGCCGACGAGGCGGTACCGGGACTGCTCACGCCGTTCCTGTCGCGGACCACGTGAGCCCCTCGGGTGCCCAGCGCGGCGGTCCGACCGAACGACGGGTATCGACCTGGACCTCCAGCCAGAATGTTCCTTCCGCGCGCCTTCCGTGCGCCTTCCCATGCGCGGTGTCGGTCACCCGGTGGATACGCTGGCGGAAAGGTGGTAGGGGGTGCGACAGGTGCCGGACCAGGATCAGGTCAGCCAGGCGTGTACCTATCTTCGGATGCTCCTGTTGCGGCCCGGGGAGTACCGCAGCCGCTGGGAGCAGGGGACCGTCCGGGAAGCCGACAGCGACCGGGACCGGGCGGTGGCCCGGGTGCTGGAGGGCGCGGGCGAGCGGCCGCTGGGCACGGAGCTGACCGAGGTGGCCCGACGGGCACTGGAGGGCACCGAACTCAGCCCGCCGGTCGCGGACGCGTTCGTCGACGGGTTCGGGCTGACCGCCCGGCACGCGCAGCGCCTGCGTGACCTGCTGCGGGGCTCACCGACGGTACGGGTGATCTCCGGCCACACGCTGCCGCCGCCCGAGCGGTACCAGACCGGGCCGCTGCGCCACGAGACGCTGTCCCTGCACGAGCTGCACATCCTGGGGCCGGACGGCAAGCCGGCCGAGCACGAGACGATCCAGGTGATCCGGGCCACCGTGGACGGCGTGGACTCGGTGCCGTACCGGTTCGACACCGACGAGCTGATGGTCGAGGTGATCCGTGGCGGGCGGGTCGGCGACCGGCCGTACCGGGTCAACGACTCGATCTTCGGCGTCGACATCGTGCTGCACCGGCCGCTGGCGGCCGGGGAGACGGCGCTGATGCAGTACCGGTCCACGTTCTTCTACAAGTCCGCGCCGCCGCCGGAGTTCCGCCGCGGGGTGTTGCGTCGTACCCGGGACCTGACGATGTGGGTCAAGTTCCACCCGCAGCGGTTACCGGCCCGGGTGTTCCGCGCCAAGTGGGACCGGCTGGACCTGGGCCGGGTGATCGAGCGGGTGGTCGTCGAGCCGGACGACGAGCTGTCCGTGCACCACCGGTTCGGCACGGTCGAGAAGGCGGTGGTGGGCTTCTACTGGGAGTGGGACTGACCCGGGACCGCTGGCTGATCCCCGGGGCGCTCGGCTTCCTGGCCCTCGCCGTACTGTCCGCGGTGGTGATGCTGGCGTACCCGTTCGGTGGCCGGCCGGTCGCCGCGCCGCTGTCCCCGAGCCCGTCGCTCGACGCACCGGTCAGCCCGTCACCCGCCCCGTCACCGAGCCGGCCACCCAGCCCGTCGCCGAGCGCACCGGCCAGCCGGCCGCCCAGCCCCTCGCCGGCGGCGGTGGGCACGCTTGTGCGCGGCGCCGCCACCGGGCTGTGCCTGGGCGTCGCGGCTGGCGAGCCGGAGGGTGCCGCGGCCGAGGAGGACCCCTGCGGGG